>NZ_CP122537.1:2067500-2380793 GCF_029853695.1 Jannaschia sp. GRR-S6-38 | reverse complement strand
CCTGCGTCCGTTCATGTCTGCACCGCCCCCGGGTTCCCTCGCCCGCGAAGCTAGGCGGTCAACGCGGGGTCTGCAACGGGTGCGGCGGGGCGGCACGGGCTTCGGCGCTTCCCCCCGAGGGCCCCGCGCGCTAGGTCACCCCCCGACCCGCCGGACGAAAGACCTTCCATGCCCGACCGCTTCCGCCTGACCCTGGCCCAGTGCAATCCCGTCCTGGGCGACCTGGACGGCAATGCCGACCGCGCCCGCGCGGCCTGGGCCGAGGGCCGCGCGGCCGGCGCGCAGATGGTCGCGCTGCCCGAGATGTTCCTGACCGGCTACCAGCCGCAGGACCTGGTGCGGAAGCCCGCCTTCGTGGCCCATGCGCGCGAGGTGCTGAACGCGCTGATCGCCGATTGCGCGGACGGCCCGGCGCTGGGCATCGGCGTGCCGCTCTGGCCCGTGGGCGCCGAGAAGCCCTATAACGCCTATGTCGTGGCCGAGGGCGGCGAGGTCCGGGCCGAGATCGTCAAGCACCACCTCCCCAACTACAAGATCTTCGACGAGAAGCGCCATTTCGAGAGCGGCGACGTCTCGGGGCCCTACACGGTGGGCGGCGTGCGGCTGGGCACGCCGATCTGCGAGGATGCCTGGTTCGAGGACGTGGCCGAGACGCTGGCCGAGACCGGGGCCGAGATCCTGCTGGTGCCCAACGGCTCGCCCTATTTCCGCGGCAAGCAGGACGTCCGGTACGGCCACATGGTCGGGCGCACGGTCGAGACGGGCCTGCCGCTGTGCTATCTCAACCTCGTCGGCGGGCAGGACGACCAGGTCTTCGACGGGGCGAGCTTCGTTCTGAACCCGCATGGCGAACTGACCCACCACCTTCCCAGCTTCGCCGAAGCGATCGTGCATGTCGATTTCGAGCGCGGCCCCGAGGGCTGGCGCGCCGTGAAGGGCGACCTCGTCACGCAGCCCGACGGCCCCGGCGCCGATTACCGCGCGATGGTTCTGGGCCTGCGCGACTACATGGGGAAGGTGGGCTTCCGCGAGGCGCTGCTGGGCCTCTCGGGCGGCGTGGACTCGGCCATCGTCGCCGCCATCGCCGCCGATGCGATCGGGCCCGAGAACCTGCGCTGCTTCATGCTCCCCTCCGAATACACCTCCGAGCACAGCCTGGAAGACGCGCGCGGCGTGGCCGAGCGGCTGGGATGCCGCCTCGACGACCTGCCGATCACGCCGGTCCGCGACGCGGTCACGGGCACGCTGGCCGAGCTCTTCGCGGGCCGCGAACCCGACCTGACCGAGGAGAACATCCAGTCCCGCATCCGCGGCCTGCTGATGATGGCGCTCAGCAACAAGTTCGGCGCGATGCTTCTGACCACCGGCAACAAGTCCGAGGTCGCGGTGGGCTATGCCACGATCTACGGCGACATGGTCGGCGGCTACAATCCGGTGAAGGATCTCTACAAGACCGACCTGTTCGAGGTCTGCCGCTGGCGCAACGCCAACCACGACCCGATGTTCAAGGGCCCCGCGGGCGAGGTGATGCCCGCGCGCGTGATCGACAAGCCGCCCTCGGCCGAGCTGCGCGCCGACCAGAAGGACGAGGACAGCCTGCCGGCCTATCCGGTGCTGGACGACATTCTGAAGCGCCTGATCGACGCCGAGCAGTCGATCGCCGAGGTGGTCGCGGCCGGCCATGACCGCGAGGTGGTCCGCCATGTCGAACGGCTGATCTACCAGTCGGAATACAAGCGCTTCCAATCCGCGCCGGGCGCGCGCCTGTCGCAACGCGCCTTCTGGCTGGACCGCCGCTATCCCATCGTGAACCGCTGGCGCGACCCGTCCTGAACCGCGCCGCCGGTCGGCGTCGCGGACGGGTGGCCAGCTACCCGGGGCTTTCCGGCCGGATGAGCACGCGCGCGGTTTCGCCCTTGGCGGCGGGCGCGCCGCCATGGCATCCCGCCCGGCATGACACGCATCCTCTTCGCCGCATCGCCCGAACGCTGGTCGGACTATCGCGACGTGCTGCCCGCCGCCCTCGAGGCGCGCGGGGTGGCGCACGAGATCCTCACGCTGGCGGACGCGCCGGATCCGGCCAGCGTGGATTGGGTGGTCTATGCCCCGAGCTCTGCCCTTCAGGATTTCACGCCCTACACGCGGCTCAAGGGCGTCCTGAACCTCTGGGCCGGGGTCGAGGATGTCGAGGGCAACCGCAGCCTCACCGCGCCGCTGGCCCGGATGGTCGATGACGCGCTGACGCAGGGGATGGTCGAGTGGGTGACGGGGCATGTCCTGCGCCACCATCTCGGCATCGACGCGCATCTTCGCGGCGCGGGCTGGGACCCGACCCCGCCGCCGCTGGCCGCCGACCGGCCGGTCGCGATCCTGGGGCTGGGCGTGCTGGGCGCGGCCTGCGCGCGGGCGCTGGCGGGCCTGGGCTTCCCGGTGACCGGCTGGTCGCGCGGCCCGAAGGAGATCGAGGGCGTCACCGCGCTGACCGGCGCGAACGGGCTGCGCCGGGCGCTTTCGGGGGCCGAGATCGTGGTGCTGCTGGTGCCGCATGCCCGCGCCACCGAGAACCTGATGGATGCCGAGCGGCTGGGCTGGATGCGCGACGGGGCCGTCCTGCTCAATCCCGGGCGCGGCGCGCTGATCGACGACGAGGCGCTGCTGGCCGCGCTGGACCGGCTGGGCCACGCGACGCTCGACACGTTCCGGCAGGAGCCGCTGCCCGAGGATCACCCCTTCTGGGCGCATCCGAAGGTCACGGTCACGCCGCATATCGCCTCCGCCACGCGGCCCGCGAGCGCGGCGCATGTCATCGCCGAGAACATCCGCCGCGGCGAGGCCGGCGAGCCGCTTCTACATCTGGTGGACCGCCGGGAGGCGCTCGCATGACCCATCGCCTGACCGATCTCGCCGCCGGCCTGCCGGCCTCCGTCCCCTTCGTGGGACCCGAGGCGCAGGAACGCGCCCGCGGCGCGCCCTTCGCCGCCCGGCTGGGCGCCAACGAGTCGCCCTTCGGCCCCTCGCCCCGCGCCATCGCCGCGATCGAGGCCGCCGCGGCCGAGGCTTGGATGTATGGCGACCCGGAATGCCACGACCTGCGCCACGCGCTGGCCGCCCATCACGCCGTCCCGCCCGAGGCGATCGTCACCGGCGAGGGCATCGACGGCCTGCTGGGCTTCCTCGTCCGGCTGCTGGTCGCGCCCGGCGACGCGGTGGTCACCTCGGCCGGCGCCTACCCGACCTTCAACTACCACGTGGCGGGCTTCGGCGGCGTGATCCACGCGGTGCCCTATGACGGCGATCACGAGGATCCCGACGCGCTTGCGGCCCGCGCGGCGGAGGTCGACGCGAAGCTTGTCTACCTCGCCAACCCGGACAATCCGATGGGCAGCCATCACGACGCAGGGCGGATCGCGCGGATGCTCGACGCGCTGCCGGACGGCACACTCCTTTGCCTCGACGAGGCCTATGCCGACCTCGCCCCCGCGGCCGCGATCCCGCCGCTCGACCCCTCGGACGGGCGCGTGATCCGGATGCGGACCTTTTCCAAGGCGCATGGGCTGGCCGGGCTGCGCGTGGGCTATGCCATCGGCCATCCCGAGTTGATCCGCGCCTTCGAGAAGGTGCGCAACCATTTCGGGCTGGGCCGCGTGGCGCAGGCCGGCGCGCTGGGCGCGCTGTCCGACCCGGACTGGCTGCTCGAGGTGCAGGCCCGCGTGGCGCAATCGCGCGACCGGCTGGCCGCCATCGCCACGGCGAACGGGCTGACGCCGCTGCCCTCGGCCACCAATTTCGTGACGATGGATTGCGGGCGCGACGGGGCCTTCGCCCGCCGCGTCATGGCCGGCCTGATCGAACGGGGCATCTTCGTGCGCATGCCGGGCGTCGCCCCGCTCGATCGCTGCATCCGCGTCTCCTGCGGGACGCAGGCCGACATGGACGCCTTCGGCGCCGCCCTGCCCCCCGCGCTGGACGCCGCGAATTCGTGACCTGACAGAAAGGATTTTCCCGCTAATCTCTGCCGCAGGAGGTGTGCCATGGATGATCGAAAGCTTGGCCGTGTCGAAGACTATACCGGCGCCTTCCTCGGGATGGCCTACCTGATCCTCGTGTTCGGGCTGGTCACGGTCTGGGGCATCTGGGGCTATGCCGTGGCGCTTCTGATCTGCGCCGTCCTGCATGTCGCGATCCGACGCTTCGGGGCCTACCGGGCGCGGGTCGAGGCGGAGTGGGAGGCCCGGGTCGCCGCCGCGCTCGACCGCGCGCGCCGCTGAGGCGCGATCAGGGCGTCAGGCGCCGCTTCCAGGTCAGATCGTCCAGAGCGCCGAGCGGGTCGCGATCCGCGGCGGCGTTCATGACCGATCCGGCATCGTCGGGGACGGATGCCACCGAGCTCTGGGTCTTCGTCGATGCGATATCCTGCCCCAGCAGGACCGACGCCACCACCGGGGACCAGAGCAGGCCCATCGCGGCGCAGGCCAGCAGGAAATAGCCCGCGGGCGTGTTGAGATGTCCGATCGTGCGTCGCATGCGCCGCCCCGTTCGCGCGGGCCCGTTCGCGTCCCGCACCTGACGGGCTAGCCCGCGAATCCGGCGCGGATTTGACGAAATGGCGTCAACGTCCGGCCATGACCTCGGCCGCCGCCGCCAGCGCCCCGGAGCCATGGGGCAGCTCCAGCGCCTTCAGCCCGGCTTCGATCGCCCCCAGCGTGCCCATCATCGAATGAGCCGAGACGTGGCCCATGTGGCCCACGCGGAAGAAGCCGTCCCATTCCGGCGATCCTGGCGGCGCCATGCCCAGGCCGATGCCAAGCGTCAGGCCGGCCTGATGCTCGACCCACTCGCGCAGCCGCGTCCCCTGCTCCGGCAGCCGGACCGAGGTCACGGCGTTCGAGCGATGCGCGGGATCGCGGACGTTCAGCTCCATCCCGCCGGGCGCTTCCCACGCCTCGAAGGCCGCGTGCAGCGCGCGGGCCAGCACCGCGTGGCGCGCCCAGACGTTCTCGATGCCTTCCTCGTGGACGATCATGTCCAGCGCCTCGCGCAGGCCGTAGAGGTGATGCGTCGGCCCGGTGCCGTAGAAGTAGCGAAAATAGACTTCCGGCGCCGTGCGCGGGCGCCAGTCCCAGTAGCCGGTCACGCAGTCGGCGCGCTCGCGGGCGCGGTCGGCGCGGTCGTTGTAGAAGACGAAGGCCATGCCCGCGGGCGTCATCAGGCCCTTCTGGCAGCCCGCGATCATCACGTCGGCGCCCCAGTCGTCCATCTCGAAGCGATCGCAGCCGAGGCTCGCCATGCAATCGGCCTGCAGGAGCGCCGGATGCCCGGCCGCGTCCATCTCGGCGCGGATCGCGGCGATGTCGGAGCGGATCGAGGAGGAGGTGTCCACGTGGACGGCGAGGACGGAGCGGATCTCGTGGTTCGTGTCCTCGCGCAGGCGCTGGCCGATGGCGGCGGGGTCCATCGCGACGCGATTGCCGAAGTCGAGATATTCCACCCGCAGGCCGAGCCCTTCGGCCATCGCGCCCCAGCCATCCGCGAAGGTGCCGGTGCGCGGGATCAGGACCAGGTCGCCGCGGGAATGGGTGTTCGCGAGGCAGGCTTCCCAGACCGCGTGGCCGTTGCCGATATAGATCGTCGCCTGATGTTCGGTCCGGGCCACCGCCTTGAGGTCGGGGATCAGCGAATGCGTCAGGTCGACCAGCGGCCCGTGATAGATGTTGGGCGACGGCCGGTGCATCGCGCGCAGCACCCGCTCGGGGATGATCGACGGCCCCGGGATCGCCAGCGTCTGCGGCCCGTGCGAGAGGTTGGGGACGGTTTCGATCCTGTCGTCGCGCATGGTGCCAAGCCCTTCCGTCCCGCCGCTCGTCTGCCCCGTCGGTTACGCCCCGTCGCCCGGGGGGTCAATCAGGGCTTGGCAGCGCCCCCCGCGCGGCCCATCTCGGAGGGCATGACACGCACCGTTCTCCGCATCACCGGTCCCGACCGGGAGAAGTTCCTGCACGGCCTGCTGACCCGCGACGTGCCCGAGACCGGGCTGGGCTATGCCGCGCTGCTCAATCCGCAGGGCAAGTACCTTGCCGATTTCCTGTGCTTTCGCGACGGCGAAGCGATCTGCCTCGACATCGCCGCGGATCTCGCGCCGCAGGTCGCGCAGCGGCTGGGCATATACAAGCTGCGCGCCGATGTCGCGATCGAGGCGAGCGGTATGACCGTCGGGCTCGGCCTGGGTCAGCCGCCCGAGGGGGCGATGACCGATCCGCGCCCCGGAATGGGCTGGCGGCTCTACGGCGGCACCTGCGATGGCGGCGTCGACTGGGACGCGGTCCGGGTCGAGAACCTGGTCCCCGAGACCGGCATCGAGCTGATCCCGAACGAGAGCTATATCCTCGAAATGGGGTTCGAGCGCCTCGGCGGCGTCGACTTCAAGAAGGGCTGCTATGTCGGCCAGGAAGTGACGGCGCGCATGAAGCACAAGACCGAGCTGCGCAAAGGCCTGGCCCGCGTGACCGGGCGCGGCCTGACCCCCGGGGCCGAGATCACCGCGTCGGGCCGCCCCGCCGGGACCGTCCACACCGTCGCCGGCGACCGGGCGCTCGCCTATATCCGCTTCGACCGGGCCGAGGAGATGGAGGCCGGCGGCGTGCCCCTGATGCTCGACGCCCGCGCCTGATCACGCGCCCGACCGTTTGCGCCCCGGGCCCCGCGCCCCTATCCCGAACCAAACCATCCCAGAGGACCGCCATGACCCTGCTTTTCGACGCCAATGCCACCCCGGGCGGAGAGCCGCTCGGCGACCTGCCCGAATGGAACCTCGACGACCTCTATACGGGCGAGGATGCGCCGGAGCTCGCCCGTGACCTGGAATGGCTGGAGCGTGAATGCGCGGCCTACGCGGCCGATTACGAGGGCAAGCTGGCGGATCTCAACGCGGCGGAGATGCTGCGCGCCATCGAGCGGAACGAGAAGATCGACGAGGTCGCGGGTCGCATCATGTCCTTCGCCGGCCTGCGCTACTACCAGATCACGACCGATGGCGGCCGCGCCAAATTCATGTCCGACATGCAGGACAAGATCACGACCTTCACCACGCCGCTGGTTTTCTTCTCGCTGGAGTTCAACCGCATCCCGGACGCGGCCTACGAGGCGCTGATGGCGGCGAATGCCGATCTCGCGCGCTACCGTCCGGCGCTCGACCGGCTCCGGGCGATGAAGCCCTACCAGCTCTCCGACGAGCTGGAGAAGTTTCTCCATGACACCTCGACCGTCGGCGCCTCGGCCTGGAACAAGCTCTTCGACGAGACCATCGCCGGGCTGACCTTCGATGTCGAAGGCGAGGATAAACCCCTCGGGATCGAGTCCACGCTCAACTTCCTGACCGATCCGGAGCGGCCGCGCCGCGAGGCCGGCGCCCGCGCGCTGGCCGATGTCTTCGGGCGCAACACCCGCACCTTCGCCCGCGTCCACAACACGCTGGCCAAGGAAAAGGAGATCACCGACCGCTGGCGCGGCCTGCCGACGCCGCAATCGGCGCGGCACATCTCGAACCACGTGGAGCCAGAGGTCGTGCAGGCGCTGCGCGACGCGGTGGTCGCGGCCTATCCGCGGCTGTCGCATCGCTACTACAAGCTGAAGGCCAAGTGGCTCGGCCTCGACACGCTGCAGGTCTGGGACCGCAACGCGCCACTGCCGATGGAGGAAAAGCGCACCATCGCATGGGACGAGGCGCGCAAGACGGTGATGGAAGCCTATGCCGGCTTCTCGCCCGAGATGGCCAAGCTGGCCGAGCCGTTCTTCGACAAGGGCTGGATCGATGCCGGCGTGAAGCCCGGCAAGGCGCCGGGGGCCTTCGCCCATCCGACGGTGACGACGGTGCATCCTTACGTGATGCTGAACTATCTCGGCAAACCGCGCGACGTGATGACCCTCGCGCATGAGCTGGGCCACGGCGTTCACCAGGTGCTGGCCGCGCCCCAGGGCGAGATGCTGGCCGACGCGCCGCTCACCCTGGCCGAGACGGCCTCCGTCTTCGGCGAGATGCTGACCTTCCGCGCCATGCTCGACGGCGCGAAGGACGACGCCCAGCGCAAGGTGATGCTGGCCGGCAAGGTCGAGGACATGATCAACACGGTGGTCCGCCAGATCGCCTTCTACGATTTCGAGTGCAAGCTGCACGCGGCACGGCGCGAAGGCGAGCTGACGCCCGACGATATCGACGCGTTGTGGATGTCGGTGCAGGCCGAGAGCCTGGGCCCGGTCTTCGACTTCATGGAGGGCTACGAGCACTTCTGGGCCTATATCCCCCATTTCGTGCACTCGCCCTTCTACGTCTACGCCTACGCCTTCGGCGACGGCCTGGTGAACGCGCTCTACGCCGCCTACGAGGACGCGCCCGAGGGCTTCCAGGACAAGTATTTCGAGATGCTCCGCGCCGGAGGCACCAAGCACCACAAGGAGCTTCTGGCGCCCTTCGGCCTCGACGCCTCGGACCCGGCCTTCTGGGACAAGGGGCTGGGCATGATCGAGGGCTTCATCGACCAGCTCGAAGCCATGGAGGCATGACCCTTCCCGCGACCATGTCCGGCTGGCTCCTGACCGGTCATGGCGGGCCCGAAATGCTGGACTGGCGCACGGATCTGCCGGTCCCGCAGCCGGGGCCGGGCGAGGTCCTGATCCGGGTCCTCGCGTCGTCGGTCAACAACACCGACATCAACACGCGGATCGGCTGGTACTCGAAATCGGTGCGCGGCGCGACCGCCGGGGCGCGCACCGCCGCCGATGACGGCGGCTGGGCGGGCGCGCTCGACTTCCCGCGCATCCAGGGCGCGGATTGCTGCGGGCGGATCGTCGGCACCGGCGAGGGCGTGGATGCGGGCCGGATCGGCGAACGGGTCGTGTGCCGCGCGATGTATCGCCCCGAGGGCGGCGGCCCCTTCGGCATCGCGACCTATGGCTCGGAGCGGGATGGCAGCTTCGCCGAATACGCCGTCGCGCGCGCCAAGGACGCGATCGCGGTGCGCGACCCGGCGATCCCCGATGCGGCGCTGGGCGTGCTGCCCTGCGCCTACACGACCGGCGAAGCGATGCTGGAGCGGGTGGGCCTTGGGGCCGAGCGGGTGCTCGTCACCGGCGCCTCGGGCGGCGTGGGGCTGGCGGCGGTTCAGCTCGCCCGGTTGCGCGGTGCGACTGTCACCGCCGTCGCGGGCGACGGAAAGGCCGCGGCGGTGCGCGATGCGGGCGCCACCGAGGTGATCGGGCGCGACGATCCCTTTCCGGCCGAGCAGGACGTCGTCGTCGATCTGGTCGCTGGCCCGCGCTGGCCCGCGCTTCTGGCGGCGCTCGGCCCGGGCGGGCGCTATGTCGCGTCGGGCGCGATCGCGGGGCCGATCGTCGAGCTCGATATCCGCGACCTCTATCTCCGGGATCTGACGCTGATGGGCAGCACCTCGCAGCCCGACGCGATCCTGCCGCGCCTCGTCGCCTACATGGAGGCCGGCCGGCTTTCGCCCGTCATCGCCCGGAACTTCGAGCTGCGCGATCTGCCCGCCGCGCAGGCGGCCTTCGAAGCCAAGGACCACGTCGGAAAGATCGCGCTCCGCGTCGCGGCCTGAGCGCGGGCCTTGCATCATGGGTCCCGAAATACTCAAATCCCCTATCTCGGAAGGAATCTGCCATGCAGCTCTGGGTGGGCCTGGGCAATCCGGGCGGCAAATACGCGGGCAACCGGCACAATATTGGGTTCATGGCGCTGGATCGCATCGCCGCGGACCACGGGGCCACGCCGTGGCGCACGAAGTTCCAGGCCGATCTCGCCGAGGTCCGGTTCGGCTCCGAGAAGGTCTGGCTGCTGAAACCGGGCACCTTCATGAACCTCTCGGGCCAGTCCGTGGGCGAGGCGATGCGCTTCCACAAGCTGGAACCGGGCGACGTCACCGTCTTCCACGACGAGCTCGATCTCGCGCCGGGCAAGGTGCGGCTCAAGCAGGGGGGCGGGCATGCCGGGCATAACGGGCTGCGCTCCATCCACCAGCATATCGGGCCCGATTACGCGCGCGTCCGCCTCGGGATCGGGCATCCGGGCCACAAGGATCGCGTCTCGGGATACGTCCTGTCGGATTTCGCGAAGGGCGAGGCCGAGATGCTGGACGACCTGCTGCGCGGCATCGCCGAGGGCGCACCGAAGCTGGCCCAGGGCGATGGCGGGGGCTTCCTGAACGCGATCGCCCTGCGCACCGCGCCCGCACGGTCCTCGAGGACTCCGAAAACCCCGCCCGAGGCGCCGAGGGCGACCGAGCCCCGGCCGGAGCCCGTGGAGAAGGCCCTCTCGCCCCTGCAGCGCCTCGCGGCGCGGTTCCGGTGAGGCTGACCGAGGCCTTCCGGGACCAGGCGGTCCATTGCGAGGGTCTCGGCTCGCCCTTCATGGCGCAGCTGATGCGCGTGCTCGCCGATCACCTGACCGCCGATCACGGCCATGTCTCCGAGAAGCTCTTCGCCTGGCCCGGTGACGTGAGCCCGCGCGGCGCCTCGCTACCGCTGCGGATCGCCGGCGGACTGCACGCGATGCAGCTGCGCGGCTATTCCCCGCTCGACACGGTCTATCCGCCGATGGAGGTGGATGACGACGCGCTCTGGTCGGCGGTCTCGGACGCGCTCCATGCGGGCGCGGCCTTCCTGATGGAATTCGTCGACGCCCCGCCGCAGACCAACGAGCTGCGCCGCGCCGCGACCTTCCGCGCCGCGGGCCACTGGCTGACGGCCCGATACGGCCTGCCGCTGGAGCTCTGCGAGCTGGGCGCCTCGGCCGGGCTGAACCTGAACTGGGACCAGTATGCGCTGCGCGCCGGGGATGCCGTCTTCGGCCCCGACCCGGCTGTCCTGACGCTCTCGCCCGAATGGCGGGGTCCCTTGCCGGCCGCGGTCGAGCCGGAGGTCTCAGCCCGCAGCGGCGTCGATCTCGCCCCGCTGTCCCCCGTCTCGGACCGTCTGCGACTGCTGGCCTATCTCTGGCCCGACCAGCCGGACCGCCGGGCCCTGACCCTCGCCGCGCTAACCCTGCCACCCGCCCCCGTCGATGCGGGCGACGCCGCGGATTGGCTGGAGGCCCTGGCCCCCCATGCGCCGGGCACCTGCCGGATGATCTGCAACTCGGTCGCCTGGCAGTATTTCCCGCGCATGGTGCAGGTCCGCGCCCGCGCCGCAATCGACCGGCTGGGGGACGCGGCGACGCCCGATGCGCCGCTCGCGCATTTCGCGATGGAAGCCGACGGCGCGACGCCCGGCGCGGGGCTGCGGGTGACCACCTGGCCCGGAGGGCGGACGCTCGATGCCGGGCGGACGGATTTCCACGGGCGCTGGATCGACTGGCGTCTGACGTAGCGGCAGCGCTGGACGCGGCGCGCCCGGCATGGTGATTTCCGCGCCGGGAGGATCGGGCATGTGGCATTGGCTGAAACGCATCGGTATCGCGCTTCTGGCGCTGGTCGTGCTGGCCGGCGGCGCGGCGGTCTGGAAACGCGAGGAGATCGGGCGGCTCATGGCCGTGAACTCGCTCTTCGCGCCCGAGAAGATCGTCGCGAATTTCTCGAACATGGACCTTGCCTTCCTGAACCTGCCCCTGACCGAGGGTCCGGGCGCCCCGCTGCCCCGCGGCGCCGATATCCCCCTGCCCGACGGCGCCGAGGCCTGGATCGCCGAGCGCGACATCACCGCGCTGATCGTCCTGCATGACGGCGCGGTCACGCATGAGAGCTACCACCTCGGGACCGGGCCGGACGACCTTCGGATCAGCTGGTCGGTGGCCAAGTCCTTCCTGTCGCTGCTGACTGGCATCCTGGTCGCGGACGGCGCGCTGACGCTGGACGACGCGGTGACCGACCACGCCCCGGACCTCGCCGGGACCGCCTATGACGGGGCCACGGTCGAGGACGTGCTGCAGATGGAAAGCGGCGTGGCCTTCGACGAGGATTATTTCGACCCCGACAGCGACATCAACCGGATGGGGCGCGTGATCGCGCTGGGCGGCGCGCTGGATGCCTTCACCGCCGAGCTGCAGGAGCGCGTCCGCGGCCCGGGCGAGGCGATGCAATACGTCTCGATCGACACGCATGTCCTGGGCATGGTGCTGCGCGGCGCGACGGGCCGGTCCATTCCCGACCTGATGGCCGAGAAGCTGGCCCGGCCGATGGGCCTTGGCCCCGCCTATTACGTCACCGATGGGGTCGGCGCGGCCTTCGTCCTGGGCGGGCTCAACATGGCGACGCGCGACTACGCCCGCATGGGGCTGCTGGTCGAGCAGATGGGCCGGATCGGCGGCAAGCAGGTCGTACCCGCCGATTGGGTCGCGAAATCCACCCTGCCCTCGGCCCGGACCGCGCCCGGCAAGATGCGCTACGGCTACCAGTGGTGGATGCCCCGCGACGCGAAGCGCGGCGAGGTGATGGCGCAAGGCGTCTACGGCCAGTTCGTCTATATCGACCGGACCCGCGACGTGGTCATCGCGGTCAACGGCGCCGATCTCGGCTTCCGCCGGGACGGCGTGTCGGAGGCCAATATCGAGATGTTCCGCCGCATCGCCGCCGCGCAGCGCTGACAGGTGCGCGGGACGGGCTAGGTTGTGGCGTAACCGACGCGGAGGACGACATGACCCAGACCCATCCCGGACAGGCGGCCTCGCGCAATGTTCTGGGCGAGACGCTGCAGCCCTGCTCGACCGACCCGATGACCGGCTTCTTTCGCGACGGATGCTGCAACACCGGGCCGATGGATAGCGGTCAGCACACGGTCTGCGCGGTGATGACGGCGGAGTTCCTGGCGCATTCGAAATACCTGGGCAACGATCTCAGCACGCCGCGTCCGGAATTCGCCTTCCCGGGCCTCAAGCCCGGCGACCGCTGGTGTCTTTGCGCCGCGCGGTTCCTGCAGGCGCATGAGGAAGGCGTCGCGCCGCGGGTCGCTCTGTCGGCCACGCATGAGCGGGCGCTGGACGTGGTGCCGGAAGACATCCTGCGGCACCACGCATTGTCGTGAACTGACGGGCGGCCGGCTCAGCCCTTCTTGCCGTTGCCGTTGCCGCCGCCGTTCCCTCCGCCATTGCCGCCGCCGTTTCCGCCGCCATTGCCGCCGCCGCGATTGCCGCCATTGCCACGACCGGCGGACGGATTCCGCTCGGCCCGGGCGGCCTCGCGCTCGGCGCGGCGTTCGGCATTGCGGAGATGACGCTCCAGCGCGTTCTCGATCCCCTTAAGCCCCGGATGCGCGGACGCGGCCGCGCCATCCTCGCCGAATTCGCCCTCGACGGCCAGCTTGCCGGAGAACTTGTCGTAGACGACCAGCAGCGACTCGGTGCCCTTCGTCAGCGTGTACTCGGTCGAGGTTATCCGGTCGCGGATGCTGACCTGCTCGAAGCCCTCCTCGGCCGCCATTTCGACGACCTCTTCGGTCACGATGTCCCCGGTCGTCTCCTGCGCCATGGCGGGGCCTGTGGCCAGCGCGAGCGCGGCGAGAAGGCTCAGTCGGGTCGGTGTCTTGGGCATTCGGTTTCCTTTCCTTGCTCCGCGCAAGACGCCGCAAGACTCTGCCCGAATTGTGTCATCGCGGTGGAAACCTCGTGCAACGGACCGGGGCTCAGGGGCGCGCCTCCATCAGATCCTCCACGAACAGGCTGACGAGCTGTGCGCGGCTCGACACACCGGCCTTGCGGTAGATCGCGGCGCTCTGCGCCTTCACCGTGCCCTCGGAGGTGCCGCGCAGCCGCGCGATATCGCTCAGCGCCTGACCCTTCAGCGCGAAAAGCGCGACGTCGCGCTCGGCGGGCGTCAGGCCCCAATCCTCGAAGCGCGTCTCGACCAGTTCCATGAAGGCCCCCGACGCGGCCTCGAAGCGCTGCTCGGCCTTCCTGCGGCGGCGTTCGGACTGACGCAGCGCCAGCGCGCCGAGGATCGTGCCGAGCACGAGCCCGACCGCCGCGCCGATCTCGATCAATTCGCGCACGCTCCAGGCCAGCGGCACGGCGCGCAGCCCCAGCACGCCCACGAGGATGTCGGACACGAAGACCGCGGCACAGGCGGCCTGCACGGTGACGAGGCCGAGGAGGATCAGCATGTTCCGCCTCATCGACCGGGGCGGTCCGTGCCGTCAGTCATCCGAGCCGTCGTCGGAGCCGTCATCCGAGCCATCGTCAGAGCCGTCATCCGAAGCGTCTTCGCCGCCCCCGGCGCCGTCATCGCTGTCATCTTCGCGGCCGCGACCGTCGCCGTCGGCACGGCGCACGCGGCGCAGGTAGTCGCGCAGCAACTCGCCGGTGCGGGGGTCGATGACGATCTCGCGCAGGCGGTCCTCGTCGCGCGCGACGATCCGGATCCGGCCCAGCAGCGTGCGCCCGATCGTGATCTCGTCGTAGCCCTCCGCCTGCAGCTGGTCGACGAATCCCTGCGAGACCTGCGCATGCGCCTGCGGGCCCAGGGTCAGGGCGAGGGTCAGCACCCCCGCCCGAACGGCGCGCGACAGGCCGGGCTTCATCGCCACGGCCCCACGCGTCCGAGGGGGGCGGACGGGCCGCCCCCCGATCCGGCGGCGCGCCGGACCCGTCGCGGATCAGTCGTCGCTCGAGTCGTCATCCGAGCCGTCATCGCCGCCGCTGTCGTCGCTTCCGTCATCGCTGTCATCATCGCTTGCGTCGTCGTCGCTGTCATCCTCGCTCGCGTCGTCGCTGGCATCGTCGCTCATGTCGTCGAGCTCGTTGCCACCCGCATCGAGGAAATCGCGCGACGCGTTGCCGATCTCGATGCCCTCGAGGCCCAGCTCGGAGGCGTCGGCCTGTCCCAGCTCCTGCTTGAGGATCGAGCCGGTCGTGTTGTCGTAGATGACCTCCAGCCGCGATGCGCCGTCCAGCGCCTCGACCTTGGTCTGCGTCAGGCCGTTCTCGATCTCGATATACTCGTAGCCCTTGGACTCGAGATCGGCGATGATCTGGTCGTTGAAGCTCTGGGCCCAGGCGGGGGCGCCCGCGAACAGCCCGATCATGCCGGCGAGGGGGAGGGTCGTCTTGATCATGTTGCGCTCCTGGTTTCGCGTTCGAAGTGAAGCGACGAAAGCGCAGGACCGCCCGCCGGTCCATCGGCGAGCGGTTTAGCCCGGCCATTCAAACCCCTGTGCAGGCGATCTAAACCCCGGTTGATGGATCAGATCGCGCCGGACATGTCCCAGCCCAGCGCCTTGGCGACGGTGAAGATGTCCTTGTCGCCGCGACCGCACATGTTCATGCAGATGATGTGATCGGACGGCAGGTCCGGCGCGATCTTCATGACATGGGCCAGCGCGTGGCTCGGCTCGAGCGCGGGGATGATCCCCTCCATCTCGCAGCAGAGCTGAAACGCCTCCAAAGCCTCGGTATCGGTGATCCAAACATATTCGGCCCGCCCGGTATCGTGCAGCCAGGAATGCTCCGGACCGATTCCCGGATAGTCGAGCCCCGCGGAGATCGAGAAGCCTTCGAGGATCTGGCCGTCATCGTCCTGCAGAAGATAGGTTCGGTTGCCGTGCAGCACGCCCGGCCGTCCGCCGGTGAGCGAGGCGCAATGCTCCATCTTCTCGTTCACGCCCTTGCCGCCCGCCTCGACGCCGATGATGCGGACCTCCGTGTCGTCGAGAAACGGGTAGAACAGGCCCATCGCGTTCGACCCGCCGCCGATCGCGGCGATGATCGTGTCGGGCAGCCGGCCCTCGGCCTCCTGGAGCTGCGCCTTGGCCTCCTTGCCGATGATCGCCTGGAAGTCGCGAACCATCGCCGGATAGGGATGCGGCCCCGCCACCGTGCCGATGCAGTAGAAGGTATCCGCCACGTTGGTCACCCAGTCGCGCAGCGCGTCGTTCATCGCATCCTTCAGCGTGCCGCGCCCCGAGGTGACGGGAATGACCTCCGCCCCCAGCAGCTTCATGCGGAACACGTTGGGCGCCTGCCGCTCGACGTCATGGGCGCCCATGTAGACCACGCATTTCAGACCGAACTTGGCGCAGACGGTGGCGGTGGCCACGCCGTGCTGGCCCGCGCCCGTCTCGGCGATGATCCGCGTCTTGCCCATGCGACGGGCGAGGATGATCTGGCCCAGCACGTTGTTGATCTTGTGCGCGCCCGTGTGGTTCAGCTCGTCGCGTTTGAGATAGATCTTGGCGCCGCCCAGCCGTTCGGTCAGGCGCTCGGCGAAATACATCGGGCTGGGACGGCCCACGTAATGCGTCCAGAGATCGTGCATCTCGGCCCAGAAGCTGTCGTCGGTCTTTGCGTGCTCGTATTGCCGCTCGAGCTCGAGGATCAGCGGCATCAGCGTCTCGGAGACGAAGCGCCCGCCGAAATCGCCGAAGCGGCCGTTCTCGTCGGGGCCGGTCATGAAGCTGTTGAGAAGATCGTCGGGCATGGTCGCTCCCCCGGTTGCGCGAGGCACGGTCTATCGAGGCCCGCCCGGCGCGGCAACGGGCGATGCGTCGCGGGCCGGGCTCCGCCGACCGGGGCGGTTTCGCTTGCGGATCGGGCGCATTTCCCATAATCCACGCGCGTCATCCGACAGCGCGATCCGGATTGCGGCCCATGCCGCGCCCGCCCGCTTTCACCCGACCAACCCAAAGACCGGCGGAGACAACCGCACGGCCAGTCAAATGCAAAGATAGGAAACCAACCGCCACATGGCACAGAACGCATCCATGGAGGAATTCGAGGCCCTCCTTAACGAAAGCCTCGAAATCGACACGCCGTCCGAAGGCAGCGTCGTCAAGGGCAAGGTCATCGCCATCGAGGCGGGCCAGGCCATCATCGATGTCGGCTACAAGATGGAAGGCCGCGTCGATCTGAAGGAATTCGCACAGCCCGGTGAAGCGCCCGAGATCGAAGTGGGCGACGAGGTCGAGGTCTACCTGCGCAACGTCGAGAACGCGCGCGGCGAAGCCGTCATCAGCCACGAGATGGCCCGCCGCGAGGCCGCCTGGGACCGCCTGGAAGAAGCCTACGGCAAGGAAGAGCGCGTCGAAGGCGCTATCTTCGGCCGCGTCAAAGGCGGCTTCACCGTCGATCTCGGCGGCGCCGTGGCCTTCCTGCCCGGCAGCCAGGTCGATGTCCGCCCCGTGCGCGACGCGGGCCCCTTGATGGGTCTCAAGCAGCCCTTCCAGATCCTCAAGATGGATCGCCGCCGCGGCAACATCGTCGTCTCGCGCCGCGCCATCCTGGAAGAGAGCCGCGCTGAACAGCGCGCCGAGGTCATCTCGAACCTGGCCGAGGGTCAGAATGTCGACGGCGTGGTCAAGAACATCACCGAATACGGTGCGTTCGTCGACCTGGGCGGCGTCGACGGCCTGCTGCACGTCACCGACATGGCCTGGCGCCGGGTCAACGACCCGCGCGAGATCCTGTCGATCGGCGAGACGGTCAAGGTGCAGGTCATCAAGATCAACAAGGAAACCCACCGTATCAGCCTCGGCATGAAGCAGCTGCAGGATGATCCGTGGGATACCGTGATCGCCAAGTATCCGCTGGATTCGGTGCATACCGGCCGCGTCACCAACATCACCGATTACGGCGCCTTCGTGGAACTGGAGCCGGGGGTCGAGGGGCTGGTCCACGTCTCCGAGATGTCCTGGACCAAGAAGAACGTTCATCCCGGCAAGATCGTCTCCACCTCGCAGGAAGTGGAAGTCATGGTGCTGGAGATCGACACCGCCAAGCGTCGCGTGTCGCTGGGCCTCAAGCAGACCATGCGCAACCCGTGGGAGGTCTTTGCCGAGACCCATCCCGAGGGCACGCAGGTCGAGGGCGAGGTCAAGAACATCACCGAGTTCGGCCTCTTCGTGGGTCTGCCCGGCGATATCGACGGCATGGTTCACCTGTCGGACCTGACCTGGGAAGGCCGGGGCGAGGACGTCATCGGCGACTATCGCAAGGGCGATATCGTCAAGGCGGTCGTCTCCGAGGTCGACACCGAGAAGGAGCGGATCTCGCTCTCGATCAAGGCGGCCGACGGCGATCCCTATGCGGAAGCCATCGGCGGCGTGAAGCGCGGCTCGATCATCACCGTCGAGGTGACGAAGATCGAGGATGGCGGCATCGAGGTGGAGTATGAGGGTATGAAATCCTTCATCCGCCGCTCCGACCTGGCCCGCGACCGCGCCGACCAGCGCCCCGAGCGCTTCCAGCCCGGTGACAAGATCGACGTTCGCGTGACCAACGTGAACGCGAAGGATCGCCGTCTGGGCCTGTCGATCAAGGCGCGCGAAATCGCCGAAGAGAAGGAAGCCGTCGAGCAATTCGGCTCCTCCGATTCGGGCGCGTCGCTGGGCGACATCCTTGGCGCGGCGCTCAAGGGCGACGAGTAAGCCTCAGCGCCATCCCGACGACATGCGAAAGGGGCCCCTCGGGGCCCCTTTCCGCTTACGTTGGGTCGATTCCCCGACTGATCGCTATGTCATCCGACATGCATTTCGCAGAGTTTGCGAGCCGGTTTTCCGGAGAATTCCACCCGAGGCGGCGATTTTCGCAGCGATTTCCGTCTGATCCCTTTTCGAAATGCGCATTTGCGCGTTATAGCAGGACACACCTGCTTCGAAGACGTCCGCGAAGCGACGCCGCAGGGAGGGGATGGACATGATACGATCGGAACTGATCCAGAAAGTGGCGGATGAGAATCCGCATCTCTATCAGCGCGACGTCGAGAAGATCGTCTCGACGATCTTCGACGAGATCACCGGGGCGCTCGCCTCGGGCGATCGCGTGGAGCTGCGCGGCTTCGGCGCCTTTTCCGTCAAGCAGCGCGACGCCCGCGTGGGCCGCAATCCGCGCACCGGCGAACCCGTCCAGGTCGAGGAGAAACACGTGCCGTTCTTCAAGGCCGGCAAGCTTCTGCGCGACCGTCTGAACGACAAGGCCTGATCCGGGCCGGCAGCGCGTGCGATCTGGACAGCACGGCGGGGCCCGGCTAGGTCGGATGGCATGACGTTCCTGCGCTATCTCTTCCTGGGCCTGCTGGCCTTCGTTCTGCTGGTCCTGGCGCTTGCCAATCGGCAGATGGTTACCCTGCGGCTGGTGCCCGAGGGTCTGTCGGACTTCGTGGGCTTCGGCACCGGGCCGACGCTGCCGATGTTCGTGGTCATCCTGCTCTCCGTCGCGATCGGCCTGCTGATCGGCTTCACCTGGGAATGGCTGCGCGAGCACAAGCACCGCGCCGAGGCCCGTGCCGAGCGGGCCAAGAAGGAACGTCTCGAGAAAGAGCTGGCCCGGACCCGCGCGACGGCCTCCGACGAGGACGAGGTTCTGGCGCTTCTCGACGGCCCGCGCTGACCGCGATGGATCCCACCCGATGCTGCGCGTGACCCGGCCCGCCGGCGACGTCCGCGCCAAAATCTGCGGGCTCAGGCAGGCGGCCGATGTCGCGGCCTGCGCCGAGGCCGGCGCCGCCTATATGGGGCTCGTCTTCTTTCCGAAATCGCCGCGGCATGTCGAGATCGACGCGGCCCGGGCGCTGGCGCTGGCCGCGCCGGTGGGGCTGGCCAAAGTCGCCCTCGTGGTGGATGCCGACGACGCGGCGCTCGACGCGATCACCCAAGCGGTGCCGCTCGACATGCTGCAGCTTCACGGTGCCGAGACTCCCGAGCGCGTCGCCGAGATCCGCACGCGCTTCGGCCTGCCGGTGATGAAGGCCGTGGGGCTGCGCGACGCGGGCGACCTGCCCGCGATCATCGACTACGAAGCTGTGGCCGACCAGATCCTGGTCGACGCCAAGCCGCCCGAAGGCGCCGAGCTGCCGGGCGGCAACGGGGTGGGGTTCGACTGGCGCCTGATCGCGGGCCGCGACTGGGCCAAGCCCTGGATGCTGGCCGGCGGCCTGACCCCCGAAAACGTGGCCGAGGCCGTGCGCCTGACCGGGGCGCGGCAGGTCGACGTCTCCTCCGGCGTCGAGAGCGCCCCCGGCGTCAAGGACCCCGCGAAGATCGCAACCTTCTGCGCGGCGCTCGCGACGGCCTGACGCCTCAGCCCATCAGCTTCTCGGCCAGGAAAGCCTCCACCGCCGCCCAGGTCCGGCGCGCCGACGCCTCCTGATAGCCCATGCCGCCGCCATCGCCGGGCAGCGCGGGATTGGTGAAGGCATGTCCCGTCTGCCCGAAGGCCAGCGCGTGCCAATCGGGCGAGTGGTCCTCCAGCTCGGCGGCCAGGGCTTCGAATTCGGCGGGCTTCGCCAGCGGATCGTTCCAACCGTGGCACAGCAGGACCGGCGGCATCGCGCGCGTCGCGAAATCCGGTCGGTCGTAAACGCCGTGGATCGACACGGCCGCGTCCAGATGCCCGGCGCGGCCGAGGTCCAGCACGGCCTTCGCGCCGAAGCAGAACCCCATCGCGCCCACCCGCCCGTCGGCCCAGCCGCGAACCGTCTGCAACGCGGCCTCGCTCCGGCGCAGCAGCGCGGCGCGGTCGTTCTGCAAGGGGGCCATGGCCTCGCCCGCCTCCTCCATGCTGTCGGTGGTCCAGCCGTCGCCGTAATAATCCGCCCCCAGCACGGCATAGCCCATCGCCGCAAAGCGGTCGCATTGCGCCATCTCGAATTCGCGCAGCCCCATGAAGGCCGGCACGACCAGAACCGCCGCGCCGTTCGGGCTGTCAGGCATGGCGCGATAGCCGCGCAGCGTCCTGCCGTCGCCTTCGTAATCGAACCGTTCGCCCATCACTCGCCCTCCTCCAGAAGTTGCGGCTCCAGCGCCTCGATCTCGGCGATGGCCGCGCCCGCGATGCCGCGCACGTCGCCATACATGCCCATCATCGCCTCGATCGCCTTGTCGAGCTGCTTCTCGCGCATCGCCCATTGCGCCGTCATCTGTTTCTTCTCGCGGCGCAGCGCGTCCTGCATAGCCTCGAAGGGCTCGACCACGGCCTCGATCCGGCCGCGAAACTGCGGCCCGGTCAGGTAGTCGTACAGCATCTGCGTCTTCGTCGCCTGCCCCTCGCGCGCGCCCTTGGCCTCGGCCATCTTCGTCAGGCCCTCGCGCAGCGCGTGGGCCAGCGGCACGGCGAAGCGCGGCGCGCAGACCCAGACCCCGTCGACAAGAGCGAAGTTCTCGGCCCCCTCGGGCCGCGCCTCGGACACCAGGACGGCCACGTCGGCGCCCGCCCCGCGCATGTCGTCGCGCAGCTTGGGCAGCCAATCCTTGGACCAGTTCGCGGCGCGCTTCGACTCCCAGATGATCGTGCCCGCCCCGGACACGCGCTGCAGGCAATCGGCCCCGCGGACCCCCTTCCCCACCGGCTCGATCGCGTCGGCGGGGAAGGCGCGACCCAACTGGTCCTCGAGCACGATCTCCGCCGCCTCGCCCTGCCGCTGCTGGCTGCCTTGTTCGATCTTGCGGTTGAGCATGTCGATCTGGCGGCGCAGCACGTCCATCTGCTGGTCCTTCTCAGCGAGCTTCAGCGCCTGCGCCGCCTGCGCGGCCTGCAGCCGCTCGGCCGCCAGCGCCTCGGCTTCGGCGGCGAGCTTCTTGCGGGCGATCTCGGTGGCGGCGGCGACCTGTTTCTGGATCTCCAGATCCATCTCGCGCTCGCGCTCGCGCAGCTGCGCCTCGCGGCGCAGGGCCTCGGCCTGCGCCTTCTGCGCCTCGGCCAACTTGGCCTCGCGCGCTAGGCCTTGCCGCTTCAGCTCCGCCATCTCGGCATCGCGGGCCTGCGCGGCCTCCTGCAGCTCGGCCAGACGCGCCGCCTGCGCCGCTTCCGCAGCCGCGGCGGCGGCGGTCTCGATCGCCTGCTTCTGCGCAGCCAGCGCCTGTTTCTGACGCGCCTCGGCCTCGACGCGGGTCCGCTCCAAGAGCGGGCCGGCCAGGGATTCGGTCAGGGGCACGTCGGCCCCGCAATCGGGGCATGTAATCTTGGGGTCGCTCATGCGCGGCAGGCTGCCCCAGCCCGACCAGCGAAACAAGAGGAGAACATGGGCCGGGCGTCAGAGGTCGCGGCCACGCTCCTGCAGGCGGTCGAGAAGCTTGCGCTGCTCGTCCCGGCTGTCGCCGCGCCCGAACTGCAGCGCGCCCGAGCTGTAGAGCGTGCCGTAGGTCAGGGCCGCGTTCACCGTCTGCCCGATCCCGTCGATCAGCTGCGGCCCGGACAAGGCGCCTAGCGGATGCAGGTAGACGGCCCAGAGCCGCCCCTCAGCCACGGCGTAGCGCGCGTCGAGCGCGCTGTCGAAATTGGCCTGAAGCATGCGCAGAAGCTCCGCCTCCGACAGCCCGTCGATCAGCCGGATGGGCACCATCGCCCGCATCCGGTCGGCCCGCGCATCGGTGACGATCAGCACCGGCACGTCCTCGACAGTGAAGCGAAAGGCCCCGCCGGCCCGCTCCATATCCGGGTCGAGCGCCAGCAGGATCGTCTCCATCCGGTCGAGCGTCATCTGCTGCGCCTGCGCGGGCGCGGCGAGGAGAAGCAGGATGGCGAGGATACGCAGCATGGGCCGGGCCTCCGGTCGGAGCCCCAGCCTAGGCCGCGGGCGCCCGCACGGCCAAGACACGAGGCGGTGAAGCCGGGCCTAGCCCGCGGGCAGACGCGCCTTGACCAGCGCCAGCGCCGCCTCCAGCGCCGCCTCGACGCTCATCTCGGAGGTGTCCAGCACCACCGCGTCCTCCGCCGCGGCCAGGGGCGCGTCGGCGCGGTTCGTGTCGCGGGCGTCCCGCGCCTTCACATCCGCGAGGACGGCGTCTCGCGTGCAGGTGGGATCGCTCTGGACGAGTTCGAGATAGCGCCGTTCGGCCCGAACCTCGGGCGTGGCGGTGACGAAGAGCTTGGCCTCCGCTTCCGGGCAGATGACGGTGCCGATATCGCGCCCGTCGAGCACCGCGCCGCCCTCGCGGCGGGCGATGCGGCGCTGGAACTCCAGAAGCGCCGCACGCACCTCGGGGATCGCGGCCACGCGACTGGCGGCCTGCGCGACGGGCGCGCTGCGCAGCCCCTCGGCATGCAGATCCTCGGGCCGCAGGGCGCGCGCGGCGGCGATGGCCTCGCCCCCCGCGAGGACCTTGGCGCCGACCGCGCGGTAGAGAAGCCCGGTGTCGAGATGCGCGAAGTCGAAGCGATGCGCCAGCGCGCGCCCGATCGTGCCCTTCCCCGACGCAGCCGGCCCGTCGATCGCCACGGTGAAGATCATGCCTCCATCTCCGGCCCCGACCGCCCGGCGACCCAGCGCGGCAGCCCGTCGCCCAGCCGGTAGTAGTCGCCCGCATCGGCGCAAAAGACATGGCCGTCCATCGCGAGCCCCGTCGGCGCATCCAGCGTGCCCGCCATCAGATAGGCGAGCCCATCCCCCTCCTCCCAGATCAGGGACGAGCCACAGGTGCCGCAAAACCCCCGCCGCGCGCCGGGCGAGGCGGCGTACCACGTCAACGCGCCGGTCAGGCGCAGCGCGTCCCAGGGCACCGGCAGCGCGGCGACGTGATGGCCGGTCCATTTGCGGCATTGCGTGCAGTGGCAACCGGTCACCGGTCCCATCTCTTGATCGGTCTCGTAGCGGATGGCCCCGCAAAGGCAGCTTCCGGTCCGGGTCATGGCGTCGTCTCCCCTGGCTGCCCTTCTGCTAGCCGGACGCGACGGGCGCGTCCACTTGACCGCGGCGCCGCCGGCGCGAGGATCGGGACATGCGGCGCGTGATGATCATCGGCCAGCCCGGGTCCGGCAAATCGACCTTCGCCCGCGCGATGGGCGCGCTGACCTTCTTGCCCGTCTACCATGTCGACCGCATCCACTGGCAATCGGGCTGGATCGCGCGCCCGCGCGCCGAGACGACGCGTCTCTGCGCGGCGATCGAAGCCAAGCCCGCCTGGATCTTCGAGGGCGGGCATTCCGCCACCTGGCACAACCGGCTGGCGCGGGCGGACACGCTGATCTGGCTGGACCTGCCGGTCGGCGCGCGGCTGGGGCGCATCGCGCGGCGAACGGTGCGATGGTGGGGCCGGACCCGCCCCGACCTGCCCGATGGCTGCCCAGAGCAGATGAGCCTGGCGTTCTGGCGCTATGTCTGGCGGACCCGCGCGACCGGCCGGGCGCGCTGCGCAGAGCTCATGGCCCGGGCGGGGCCCGGCCACGCGATCCATCACCTAGAGGGTGCGCGCGCCGCGCGGTCCTATCTCGCGGCGCTGCGTCGGGCGGTGGCGGTCGGCAACCTCGGGATCCCACATCGCTGACGGTTGCGCAGGATCCGGGTCGCGCGGGCCGGAGGCCGGCGCGACGATCAGCGGACCACGAACGAGGACCCCGCCATGGCCTTCCGGATCCATCCGCTGCCCGCTGCGCCCTTCGCCGATCTCTTCGTGCTCGAGGACGGCGCGCTTGCCGCGCGCAATGCCCGCCGCGTCACCGTGACCGAAAAACCCGGCGCCCCCTGCCGCATCAGCCTGGAAGATGCCGAGCCGGGCGAGGACGTGCTGCTGGTGAACCACATGCATCTGGACGCCGCGTCGCCCTACCGCGCCTGCCACGCGATCTACGTGCGCCGCGGCGTCGCCCCCGCCCGACCCGCGCGCGGCGCGGTGCCCGACAGCATCGCGTCGCGCTATCTGGCGCTTCGCGCGCTCGATGCCGATGGCATGATCCGCGACGCCGCGCTGACGCCCGGGGCCGAGGCCGCCGAAACCCTCGAGCGGTTCCTGTCCGACCCGATGGTCGAGCAGGTCCACATCTACTACGCCGCCCGCGGCTGCTACGCCGCACGCGCCACGCGGGCCTGAGGGCGGGGCGTCACCGCGCCGGCGATCCGTCGAACGCGCGCGGGATCAGGAGAAGGTCGCACCCAGCGCGGTCATCAGGTCCCGGAAGATCGGGAAGCTGGTAGCGATGGGGCCGGCATCGTCGACCGTCACCGGCTTCTGCGAGGCCATCCCGAGGATCAGGAAGGACATGGCGATCCGGTGGTCGAGATGCGTGGCCGCGGTGATGCCGCCGGTCACGCCGCCGGGGCCGCGGCCCTCCACCTTCCACCAGTCGGCGCCGTCGCGCACGGTGACCCCGGCGTCGCGGAGGCCGGTGGCCATCGCGTCGATCCGGTCGCTCTCCTTGACGCGCAGCTCCTTGACGCCGCGCATCACGGTCGTGCCCTCGGCATTCGCCGCCACGACCGAGAGGATCGGATATTCGTCGATCATCGAGGCTGCGCGCTCGGGCGGCACCTCAATCCCCTTCATCGCGGGCGAGAAGCGGGCGCGCAGGTCGGCCACGGGCTCGCCGCCCTCCTCGCGCGCGTTCTCGTAGGTCAGGTCCGCACCCATGTCGCGCAGCGTCTCGAACAGGCCCGCGCGGGTGGGGTTAAGCCCGATATTCGGCACCAGCACATCCGAGCCGGGCACGATCAGCGCCGCGCAGACCGGGAAGGCCGCGCTGGACGGGTCGCGGGGCACGACGATGGTCTGCGGCCGCAGCTCCGGCTGACCGGTCAGGGCGATGACGCGGCCCTCGGATGTGTCCTCGACCGTGATCTCGGCGCCGAAGCCGCGCAGCATCCGCTCGGAATGGTCGCGCGTCGCCTCGCGCTCGATCACCACGGTCTCGCCCGGCGCGTTCAGCCCCGCCAGAAGCACCGCCGACTTCACCTGCGCCGACGGCACGGGCGTGACGTAGCGCACCGGGACCGGCTCGGCCGCGCCGACGACGGTCATCGGCAGCCGCCCGCCCGAGCGGCCATAGGCCCGCGCGCCGAACAGCGCCAGCGGGTCGGTCACGCGCGCCATGGGGCGCGAGCGCAGGCTCGCGTCGCCGGTATAGGTCACGGCGAAGCCATGGGTGGCGGCGGCCCCCATCAGAAGCCGGACGCCGGTGCCCGAATTGCCGCAATCGATGACGTCCTCGGGCTCGGCCAGGCCGCCGGTGCCGACGCCGTGGATCACCCAGGTGTCGCCCTGCTTCTCGACCTGCGCGCCGAAGGCTCGCATCGCGCGCCCGGTGTCGAGCACGTCCTGGCCCTCTAGAAGACCGGTCACCCGGGTCTCGCCCACCGTCATCGCGCCGAGGATCAGGCTGCGGTGGCTGATCGACTTGTCGCCCGGCACATGCGCCGTGCCCGTCAGCGGGCCCGCGGCGGCGGCGGTCAGGGGGGTGGCGGGGCCGTGGCTCATGGCGCTCTCCGGGGCGTGGTGCGCGCAGGGCATAGACCGGGGCGCCGGGCACGTCCACCGGGCTGTGCAGCGGACGTCCGGGCGCTAAGACGTGGGCATGAGACGTCGCACCTTCCTCGGCCTCGGCGCCCTTCTGGGCATCGGAGCCTGTACCGTTCGCGAGGCCAAGATGGGCAACCGCTACTACGCCGGGCCCCCGTCGGATCATTTCGACGGCACCGAGTTCTTCAACCCCGGCGGCCAGCCGCCGCGCGGCTTCCGCGACCTGCTGCGCTGGCAGATCGCGGGCGACAAGGCCGACTGGCCGGACCGGGTGGGCATCACCCAGGAGAAGCCGGCCGAACGGGTGACGGATCTCCGCGTCACCATGGTGGGTCATGCCACCGTGCTGATCCAGGTCGCGGGGCTGAACCTGCTGACCGATCCGGTCTGGTCACGGCGCGCCAGTCCCTTCAGCTTCGCCGGTCCCGCGCGGGTCACCGCGCCCGGAGTGGCCTTCGCCGACCTGCCGCCGATCGACGCCGTGCTGATGAGCCACAATCACTACGACCACATGGACATCGCCACGCTGCGCCGGCTGCACGAGCGGTTCGCGATGCCCGTGCTGACGCCCCTGGGCAACGACACGATCATGCGCGAGGGCGTGTCCGGGCTCGACGCGCGGGCCGGCGACTGGGGCGAGGTGCTGGCCGTCGACGGCGCGCGGATCCGCCTGCTGCCCTGCCACCACTGGAGCGCGCGGGGCGCGAACGACCGGCGCCACGCGCTCTGGGCCAGCTTCGCGATTGAGACGGCGGCGGGCAAGATCCTGCATATCGGCGACACCGGATTCGACGAAGGCCGGCCCTATGCGGCGGCGGCGGCGCACGGGCCCTTCCGCCTGGCCATCCTGCCCATCGGCGCCTACGCGCCGCGCTGGTTCATGCGGTTCCAGCACCAGAACCCCGAGGAGGCCGTCGCGGGCATGGAGATCGCCGGCGCGCGGCACGTGCTGGCGCATCACTGGGGCACCTTCCAGCTGACCGACGAGGCCCGGGAGGAGCCGCCGGAGCGGCTGCGCGCGGCGCTCGATGCCAAGGGCATCGCCGCGCAGCGGTTCCGCGCGATCCCGCCCGGCGCGGCCTGGGACGTGCCCGCCTAGCGCGCGGCCAGACGCGGTCCGCAGATCCCGGGCGTCAGCCGCGCCGGAAGGTCAGGTAATGCGGGGTGCGGCCTTCGCGGATCGCCTTGGCTTCGTAGCGGGTGCGCGTCCAGTCGGACCAGGGTTCGCGCCAGTCGGCGGGACCCTCGGCCGTCCAGGTGAAGCCGTGGCGGGGCACCTGTTCGAGCGTCTGGCGCACATAATCGGGAATGTCGGTCGCGACGCGCAGCTCGGCCCCCGGGCGCATCACGCGGGCCAAGGGCTCCAGATGCTCGGGCGTGACGAAGCGGCGGCGGTGGTGGCGCGCCTTGGGCCAGGGATCGGGATAGAGCAGGAAGGCCCGGGCAATGCCGGCCTCGGGCAGCACGTCCATCAGGTCGCGCGCATCGCCGGGATGGATGCGGACATTGTCCACCTGCGACTCCCGCAGCTTCGCCAGGAGCTTGGCGACGCCGTCGATATAGGGCTCCGCGCCGATGATGCCGGCCTGCGGGTTCCGTGCGGCCTGGTGGATCATGTGCTCGCCGCCGCCGAAGCCGATCTCCAGCCAGGTCTCGCGGCCTGGAAACAGCGCGTCGAGATCCAGGGGCGTGCGGTCGGGATTGGCGTCCCAGTCGACGGGTCCCGGCGAATAATCCGAGAGGTCGGCCTCGAGCAGGCGGGCGTGGCCGGGCTTCAGATGCTTGCCCTTGCGGCGGCCGTAGAAGTTGCGGTGCGGGCGTTCGGTCATCGGTCGGGGCCGTTTCGTGGGGTCCGGGATCGTGCCCGAAGACCGCGTTTCACGCCCCGGGGCAAGACCGTCTCAGCGTCGGATGCGGTTGACGTGGCCCATCTTGCGGCCCGGGCGGGTCTCGGCCTTGCCGTAGAGATGGATCTGCGTGTCGGGCGCGGCGAGCAGCTCCGGCAGCCGGTCCATGTCGTCGCCGATCAGGTTTTCCATCACCACGTCGACATGGCGCTTGCCGTCGCCCAGCGGCAGGCCGGCCACGGCGCGGATATGCTGCTCGAACTGGTCGACCGCGCAACCCGCCTGCGTCCAGTGGCCCGAATTGTGCACCCGCGGCGCGATCTCGTTCACGAGAAGGCCCGCCGGCGTCACGAAGAGCTCGACCCCCAGCACGCCCACATAGTCGAGCGCGTTGAGGATGCGGCCGGCCAGCAGCGCGGCATCGGTGCGCAGCGCGGGCGAGAGTTCGGCGGGGATGGTGGTGGTTCGCAGGATGCCGCCCTGGTGGACGTTCTCGCCGGGGTCGAAACAGACGACCTCGCCCGAGAGCCCGCGCGCGGCGATGACCGAGACCTCGCGCTCGAAGGCGACGAAGCCTTCCAGGATCGCGTCGGTGCCGGCCATGGCGGCATAGGCGTCGGCGGCCTCGGCCGGATCGACGATGCGCACCTGCCCCTTGCCGTCATAGCCGAGCCGCCGGGTCTTCAAGATCGCAGGGGTGCCCAGCTCCTCGAGCGCGGCCTGCAGCATCGGCAGGTCGGGCACGTCGCGGAACGGCGCGGTGGCGAGGCCGAGGCCCTGCAGGAAGGTCTTCTCGGTCAGCCGGTCCTGGCTGACGGCGAGCGCGTCGAGACCCGGCCGGATCGGCACCGTCTCGGCCAGCAGGTCCAGCGCGGTGGCGGGGACGTTCTCGAATTCGAAGGTGATCACGTCGACATCGGCGGCGAAGGCGCGCAGCGCGGCCTCGTCCGCATAGGGGGCCTGGGTGAGCGCATGGGCCACCTGGCCCGCGGGCGCGGCGCCCGGCTCGTAGATATGCGTCAGGTAGCCCAGCCGGCTGGCTGCGACCGATAGCATCCGGCCGAGCTGTCCGCCGCCGAGGATGCCGATGGTCGATCCGGGGGGCAGCGGCGTGGAACGGTCGGACATCGGGGACCCCTTCGGGCTTGCGGTGGCGGGCGGGAGCGAGGGGCCGGCCCCTCGCGCTCCCCGGAGTATTGAAGGACCCGTGATGGGGAAAGGGGGTGCGGCGGGCGGCGAGCCTATTCCGGCGTCTCGGGGATCGAGGCGGAGAGCGCCGCGCGCCAGTCGTCGAGCCGCTGCGCCAGTGCCGCATCGGACAGCGCGAGGATGCCCGCCGCCATCAGCCCGGCATTGGCCGCGCCCGCCGCACCGATGGCCATTGTGGCGACCGGGAAGCCACGGGGCATCTGCACGATGGAGTAGAGCGAATCGACCCCGGACAGTGCCTTGGTCTGCACCGGCACGCCGATCACCGGCAGCCGCGTCTTCGACGCCATCATGCCGGGCAGATGCGCCGCGCCGCCCGCGCCGGCGATGATGACCTTGAGCCCGCGATCCGCGGCGCCGCGCCCGTATTCCCAGAGCCGGTCGGGCGTGCGGTGGGCCGAGACGATGCGCGCCTCGTGGGGCACGTGCAGCGCGTCGAGGATCTCGGCGGCGGCCTGCATGGTGGCCCAGTCGGATTGCGAGCCCATGATCAGGCCCACGGCGGGGGTGGCGTCGGTCATGGCGATCTCAGGCGATGATGTCGGGGGTCAGCTCGTCCTCGATCCGCGCGATGCGGTCCTTAAGGCTGAGTTTCTGCAGTTTCAGCCGCTTGATCAGCAGCATGTCCGGCGCGGGACGCTCCTCGACCGCCTGGATGGCCGCGTCGAGATCGCGGTGATCCTGGCGCAGCACCTCCAGCTTCACGCGCAGCACGTCCTCATGCGTCATCTGGTCGGGGGGCTTGGTCATCCGGCGCGCGGTCCCAGGTCGGTGCGGGTCTGGCCGGGTCCTACACCGTCCGCGGGCGTCAAGCCAATGGTCTTGCAGCCCGGCCGGCCCGACCCCACATCTTGTGTATCCCCCGATGCCGCTCACGGGTCGGGGTCCATATCGGATCGCTTGAGGACGAGGACCCGACCATGACCAAGCCGACCTTCGGCACGCATCCCTTCCTGCTGGGCTTCGACCAGCTCGAACGGCTGGTGGAGCGCACCGCGCGCACCGGCAACGACGGCTACCCGCCCTACAACATCGAACAGACGGGCGAGAGCGGGTTTCGCATCACGCTCGCCGTGGCGGGCTTCTCGGACGAGGACCTGTCGATCACGCTGAAAGACCGCCAGCTGGTGATCCGGGGCCGCAGCCGCGAAGAGGAGGGCCGCACCTACCTGCATCGCGGCATCGCCTCGCGGCAGTTCCAGCGCGCCTTCGTGCTGGCCGAGGGCGTCGAGGTGGCGGGTGCGACACTGGAGACCGGGCTTCTGCATGTCGATCTGCAACGATCGCAGCCCCAGAACGTTGTCCAGACGATCCGCATCGAAACCGGCCGCGCCAGCCCCGCCCGGCGCGCCCCGACCCGCGAAAGGAACGACCGATGACCCTTCAGGAGATGATGAACGGCAAGACGGGCTCGCTGGTCTACGTGCGGAAGGTCGATATCGAGGACCTCCCCGACGCCGTGGCCGAGGAGGCGCGCGAGGGCGGGCTGGACGAGCTCTACGCGCTGCACCGCGCCGATGGCGAGCAGGTGGCGCTGGTGGGCGACCGCGGCCTGGCCTTCTCGCTGGCGCGGCAGAACGATCTGGAGCCGGTCAGCGTGCACTGACGGACTCTTCCATGCTCGGACGAAACAAGGCGCCCCGCGGGGCGCCTTTTTCATTTTCAGGTCTTTGGAGGCTCAGGTCGCGGGCTGCCCTTTCCGGCGGACCATGCGGGCGAGCATCGGACCGAAGCTGTCGACATCGGCCGGTTTGGGCAGAACCTTGACTTCTTCCCCGTAGCGACGGCGCAGCGTGTCGAGATCCGCGCGGCCGGTGTGGAAGATGAACGGGACGCCTTGCTCCTTCAGGCGGTCGGCCAGCGGGAAGACCGGTTCGCCGCAGAGATCGACATCAAGCACGGCGGCGTCGGCCGCGTCGCAATCGGCGAGAGCCGAAGAGACGGAGGAATAGGGCCCGACGATATCGGCGCCGTGGTCTTCCAGTGTCATGGAGACCTCCATCGCGAGGAGCGCTTCGTCCTCCACGATCAGGATATTCAGGTCGTTCAGCATCTTGCGGTCCAGCGGCGCGCGGCGCCGATCCCTCTGTTTCTGTCTGCGGCCGGCCGGGTCTGGTCGGCGGCCCTCGTGCGGGTTGGGGACCCAGATGGCCCCGGCGGAGAACCGCCCATTCGGTATTGCAACACAAAAATGCTTCCAGAGTTCCGCGCGACGCAACGGAAAAGCGTAACCGCAGCATGAATGCGGCATCGCGGCGGAATCAGGGATATGGCGAAGGCGGCGGATCGGGCCCTGGCGGGTCAGGCCTTGATGAGCCCCATCGCCTCGAGCTTGAGCAGGACCTGCTGGGCGCAGTTGTCGACCTCGAACCCCTCGGTGTCCACGACCAGTTCGGCCGCCACGGGGGCCTCGTAGGGATCGGAGATGCCTGTGAATTCGGGGATCTTGCCCTCGCGCGCGAGCTTGTAGAGGCCCTTGCGGTCGCGGCGCTCGCATTCCTCGAGCGAGGTGGCGACATGGACTTCGACGAAGGCGCCATAGTCCTCGACCATCTCGCGCACCGCGCGGCGGGTCGCGGTGTAGGGGGCGATCGGCGCGCAGATGGCGATGCCGCCGTTCTTGGTTATCTCGGAGGCGACATAGCCAATGCGGCGGATGTTGATGTCGCGATGCTCCTTCGAGAAGCCCAGCTCGCTCGACAGGTGCTTGCGGACCACGTCGCCGTCGAGAAGCGTGACGGGTCGGCCGCCCATCTCCATCAGCTTGACCATGATCGCGTTGGCGATGGTCGACTTGCCCGATCCCGAAAGGCCGGTGAAGAAGACGGTGAAGCCCTGCTGCGAGCGCGGCGGCGAGGTGCGGCGCAGTTCGGCCACGACCTCGGGGAAGGAGAACCATTCCGGGATCTCGAGCCCCTCGCGCAGGCGGCGGCGCAGCTCGGTGCCCGAGATATTGAGGATGGTGACGGCGTCGCGGTCCTCGATCTCGTCTGCGGGCTCGTATTGGGCGCGCTCCTGCACGTAGACCATGTGCTTGAAGTCGACCATCTCGAGGCCGATCTCGTCCTCGTGCTTCCAGGAACAGCTCCTGCGCGTCGTAGGGGCCGTAGAAATCCTCGCCGTGGCTGTTCTTGCCGGGACCCGCGTGGTCGCGGCCGACGATCATATGCGTGCAGCCGTGGTTGCGGCGGATGATGCCGTGCCAGACCGCCTCGCGCGGGCCGGCCATGCGCATCGCGAGGTTCAGGAGCGACATCGTGGTGGTCGAGGCGGGATACTTGTCCTGCACCGCCTCGTAGCAGCGCACGCGGGTGAAGTGATCGACATCGCCGGGCTTGGTCATGCCGACGACCGGGTGGATCAGCAGGTTGGCCTGCGCCTCGCGCGCGGCGCGGAAGGTCAGCTCCTGGTGCGCGCGGTGCAGCGGGTTGCGCGTCTGGAAGGCGACGATGCGGCGCCAGCCCAGCTTGCGAAAGTAGGCGCGCAGCTCGTTGGGCGTGTCGCGGCGCGAGCGGAAATCGTAATGCACCGGCGGCTGGATGCCGGTGATGGCACCACCCAAATAGACCGGGCCGGCGACGTTATGCAGGTAGTTCACCGCCGGATGCGCCAGGTCGTCGGCGCCGTAGACGCTCGCGGCCTCGCGCGCCTTGTCGGGGCTCCACTTGTCGGTGATCGACAGGATGGCGAGGATCACGCCCTCGGCATCGCGCAGCGCGATGTCCTGGCCTTCCTCGATGGTGGCGGCGAATTTCTCGGACACGTCGAGGGTGATCGGCATCGGCCAGAGCGTGCCGTCCGCGAGCCGCATCTCCTCGACCACGCGGTCGTAATCGGCCTGGCCCAGGAAGCCCTTGAGCGGGTTGAACCCGCCGTTCATCAGAAGCTCCAGATCGCAGACCTGGCGGGGCGTCATGTCCCAGCTGGGCAGCTCCGCCGCCTCGTGCTTGAGCTTTTGCGCGCTCTCATAGCTGACGAAAAGCTCGGGGATCGGCGCAAGGTTCGGGGCGCTATAGGACATCGGTCAAATCCTTGGGGCGGGCAATGCGGGTCCCTGCGCGTCTCGCCCCTCAATCTGACGATTTCAAGACATATCGGCGCGTTCGGCGCCCCGGGCGGCGGGGTTCGGCCGCGATCAGGTCAGGTAGGGCGCGAAGCAGGCCGCCTGGTCGGCATCCACGGGCCCCCGCCCGGTGACGACGGCCAGCGCGGCGGCGGCGCGGGCGTCGGACGGGTCGCGCGCCAGCGCGGCGCGCAGCGGGGCCGGGTCGCCTTGGCGGATCGCGTCGACGAGCGGCCCGTCGCGCACCGGATCGGGCGCGGGACAGACCCCGCCATCCGAGGCCGACATGCGCGCCACCGCGGGCGCGTCGGCGGCACCGCCGCAGCCCGCGAGCGACGCGATGGCCAGCAGGGCCGCCGCGCGCCTCATTCGGCGGGCTCGTCCACCGGCGCGCCGTAGCCGCCGATCGGTCCTTGCGACTGGTCCTGCTCGATCTCGCTGTCGAGGCCGTGCTCGGCGAGGAAGCGCTCGGCCTCCAGCGCGGCCATGCAGCCCATTCCGGCGCTGGTCACCGCCTGCCGGTAGATGTGGTCGGTCAGGTCGCCCGCGGCGAAGACGCCGGGGATGCTGGTCGCCGTCGAGTCGGGCTTGGTCACCACGTAGCCGCCATTGTGCAGCTCCAGCCAGTCGGTCACCAACTCGGACGCGGGCGCGTGGCCGATGGCGACGAAGAAGCCATGGACGGCGATCTCGCGCGGGGCGCCGGTCTCGCGATGCTTGAGGCGCAGCCCCTCGACGCCGCGCGGCTGGTCGGAGCCCAGCACCTCGTCGACCTCGTGATCCCAGATCACCTCGATCTTGGGGTTCTTGAACAGCCGGTCCTGCAGGATCTTCTCGGCGCGCAGGCTGTCGCGGCGGTGGATCAGCGTGACCTTGGAGGCGAAATTGGTCAGGAACAGCGCCTCCTCGACGGCGGTGTTGCCGCCGCCCACGACCGCGACCTCCTTGCCGCGGTAGAAGAAGCCGTCGCAGGTCGCGCAGGCCGAGACGCCGAAGCCCTTGAAATGTTCCTCGCTTGGCAGGCCCAGCCATTTCGCCTGCGCCCCGGTGGCGAGGATCAGCGCGTCGCAGCTATAGATCGTGCCCGACTCGCCTTTGGCGGTGAAGGGCCGCTTCGAGAGATCGAGCGCGGCGATGTGGTCGCCCACGATCTCGGTGCCGACGGCCTTCGCATGGGCCTCCATCCGGACCATCAGGTCGGGGCCCTGGACCTCGGTATCGCCGGGCCAGTTCTCGACCTCGGTGGTGATGGTGAGCTGGCCGCCCGGCTGGATACCCTGCACGAGGACCGGCTCCAGCATGGCGCGGCTGGCATAGACGGCGGCGGTGTAGCCGGCGGGCCCCGAGCCGATGATCAGGACCTTCGAATGGCGCGTGTCGGACATGGGATCCCTCCTGCTCTGGGGTTCCGATATAGGGGGCGCGACGGGGCGAGGGAAACCCCCGCAAAGGCCGGCCCGGGCGCGGCGGATCGCGCGATGCTCGCGCAAGATTGCTGCGCTATTGCGAAACAATCTTGCGCTCGGGGCGCCGTCATGAAACAAATCCGCACCCGACCAGCGCGAGGTTTCCATGCCGGCCAGCAAGCTCGACCCGATCGACCGCCAGATTCTCTCCGAATTGCAGGCCGACGGGCGGATGACGAATGTCGAGCTGGCCCGCCGGGTCGGGATCAGCGCGCCGCCCTGCCTGCGCCGCGTGCGCGCGCTCGAGGAACAGGGCCTGATCCAAGGCTATCATGCCGATGTGAACGCCCGCGCGCTTGGCTTCGAGGTGCAGGTCTTCGCGATGGTCTCGCTCGCCCGGCAGTCGGAAAGCGACCTGTCGGCCTTCGAGACGCGCTGCCGCGAATGGCCGCTGGTCCGTGAATGCCACATGCTCAACGGCGAGATCGATTTCATCCTGAAATGCGTGGCCCCCGACTTGTCGACCTTTCAGTCCTTCCTGACGGGCGAGCTGACGGCGGCCGACAACGTGGCCTCGGTCAAGACGTCGCTGGTGATCCGCGGCGCGAAGGACGTGCCGGGGGTGCCCTTCGACGTGCTCGAGGCGCGGCTGGCCCGGGAGGCCTGAGTCGCGCCGGGCAGGTTTGGCTCGCGCAGGATTCGGCCGGACAGGCGTGGGCGGCACCGGCTTTGGCGCCGCAGGGGAAACGGTTCCTTCGAATTTGTCTAAACGTCACCGGACCGGCGCGTATGGGGCATGGGCCGTGCCCTGATCATGACACATTACTGAGGCAATTATGCCTGAAATGCCCGTCACTGCTTTCAGGAGTCTGCGATGAACATCTGCGTTACGATCGGCGGCATTCCCCGCTGCACGACGACCTTCCTGCGCAACATCCACGACCATGGCGGTGTGGGAACCGAGGTCTTCGTCGCGCTGACCCTCCTCTTCATTGCGACGATCGGTCTCTTCGTCTTCCGCAACCCGGGCTGATCGCCCGGGCGCGTGGGGGCGCGTCTCACATCTTCAGTACGGGGATGATCTGCTTCTTGCGGCTCATCACCCCCGGCAGGACGACGCGGTCGGCGGTGACCGCGACGCCGAAGCTGGCCTCGGCCAGCCGGCGCACGATGTCGTTCTGCACCAGCAGCGTCGCTTCCTCGTTGAGGATGTCGACGACGAAGAGGAGGACGTGGTCGACCCCGTCCTCGGCCGCGACCCCGGGCATCGCCGCCATCAGCGCCTCGGCGCGGGCCAGCACCATCTCGGGGGCCGTCGTCTCCAGCACGGAGACCCGGAACTTGACGCCCTCGACCTCGTAGGCCTTCGAGATCCATGCGCAGAAGCTCCGCCTCGGAGAAGGCGGAGACGTCGGACTTCGCGGCGAACATCCGGCCCGCCAGCTCGCCGATATCGACGCCAAGGTCACCGGCCAAGCGCTCGGCTACGGCGCGGTCGTGATCGGTGGTGGTGGGCGAGCGGAATTCGAGCGTGTCCGACAGGATCGCCGTCAGCATGGCCCCGCGGATGCCTTCCGGCGCGGTCGAGACCGCCTGCCCCATAAGGTCGTACATGATGGTCGCGGTGCAGGCCATCGGCCGGATGGTGATGTCGATCGGGCCCTTCGTCTCCAGCCCGCCGGCGAGCTTGTGATGGTCGATGATCTGGCGGATGTCGGCGCCGCCGATGCCCTCGGGCAGCTCGGCGGGATTGTTGGTGTCGACCACGACGACGGCCTGCCCCTCGGCCACGTCCGCGACGATCTCGGGGCGGTCGAGGCCCCAGCGCTCCAGCATGAAGGCGGCCTCGGTGTTGGGCTCGCCCAGCAGGACGGGCCGGGCGTCCTGGCCCAGAACCTCGGTCATGTACCAGGCCCAGACGATGGGGCTTGCCGTCGAGTCGGTGTCGGGGGACTTGTGGCCGAAGACGAGGGTGGTCATGGGGCGTTCCGTGCTTGAGTAGGGATCGGGGCGGCCCTTAGCCTGAGCGGCGGGCAATGTCACGGGGACGTCACGGGGACCCATGCGCGAGACCGATCTCTACCCGCCGGTGAAGGCGCTTCTGGAGGCCCAGGGCTACGCCGTGAAGGGCGAGATCGGCGCGGCCGACGTGGTCGCGCTGCGCGGCGCGGAGCCGCCGGTGATCGTCGAGCTGAAGACCGGCTTTAGCCTGGCGCTGATCCACCAGGGGATCGCCCGGCAGGCGGTGACGCCGCATGTCTACCTGGCCGTGCCGGACCCCGCGGGGCGGCGCGGGCTGGTCGCGCTGCGCGCCAACCTCAAGCTCGCCCGGCGGCTGGCGCTGGGCGTGCTGACCGTGCGGCTGCGCGACGGGCATGTGACCGCGCATTGCGACCCCGGCCCCTTCCGCCCGCGCCTGACCGCCAAGCCGCGCGAGCGGCTGCTGCGGGCCTTCGCCGCTCGCGGCCCCGACAGCGAGGCGGGCGGCGGGCCGGCGCGCGCGGGGCGGATCACCGCCTATCGCCGCGACGCGATCACGCTGGCCGCCCATCTGGCACGGGCGGGCCCCTGCCGGGGCCGGGACGCGCGGGATGCCACCGGGGTGCCGCAGGCGACGCGCATCCTGCGCGACAACCATTACGGCTGGTTCGAGCGGACGGGGCCGGGCGTCTATGCGCTGAGCGTGGCGGGGCGCGCGGCGCTGGACTGATCGCCGCGATTGCGCCCCGCCCGCGGAGCGGTCACGAAGGCGGCCATGTCGACCGTCCTCCTGACCGCGCTGGCGATGACGCTGCTGGCCGCGAATTCCCTTCTGACCCGGGCGGGGGTTCTGGACGGCACCGATCCGCTCGCCTTCGCCGCGATCCGTGTCGGCGCGGGCGCGCTGGTCCTCTGGGCGCTGGCCGCGCGGCGCGGAATCGGGCTGCGCGGCGCGCGGCGCTGGGGCGCGGCGATCGCGCTGGTGGTCTATCTGCTTGGGTTCAGCCTGGCCTATCGCAGCCTCGACGCGGGCCTCGGCGCGCTGATCCTGTTCGCGACGGTGCAGCTGGGGCTCTTCGCAACGGGCCTCGCGCGCGGCGAGGGCGCGGGGCCCGCGCGGCTCGCGGGCATGGGTCTCGCGCTCGCAGGGCTGGTCTGGCTGCTGGCACCGGGCGCTGGCCCCGCGGCCCCGGTGGATGTCGCGCTGATGATCGTCGCCGGGCTGGGCTGGGCCGCCTACAGCTTCGCCGGCAAATACGAGCCGCGCCCGCTGGCCGGGACGGCGGGGAACTTCCTGCTGGCCGCGGGGCTTTTCGCGCTGGCCGCGCCGCTCTGGTGGGGCGCGCCGGTCACGGCTGCCGGCGCCGGGCTGGCCGCCGCCTCGGGCGCGGTGGCGTCGGGGCTGGGCTATGCGCTCCTCTTCCGCGTTCTGCCCCGCATGGGGCTAGCGACGGCCGGGCTGGCGCAGCTCTCGGTGCCGGTGATCGCGATGCTGGGCGGCGCGCTGCTCCTGGCCGAGATCCCCTCGCCCCGCGCGCTCGCCGCCGCGCTGCTGGTCCTGGCGGGCATCGCCCTGGCGACCGGCGCGGGCGCTCAGCGCACGATGCGCTCCAACGGGTCGTAACGGGGGGCGCCCCCGTCCTCCCAGGCCACCGCGGGCAGCGAGAGCGGCCGGAACTGCAGCGCCACCATCTCGTCGCGGGCGACCCAGCGGCGGCGGGTGACGATGCCTTCCGGATCCTGCCAATCGGCGTCGAGTTCGCCGCGCCGCAGACGGCACCGGAAGAACACCTCGACCTGGTGCCAGTCGCGTTCGGGATCGTGGAACTCGTTGACCAGACAGGGCGCGTCGACGCGCACCTCCAGACCCGTTTCCTCGCGCACCTCGCGAACCAGCGTTGCGGGCAGGCCCTCATGCGCCTCCGCTCCGCCGCCCGGCGCGCACCAGAGCGCGCTGTCCACCTCGGGCGGATAGGCGTTGACCAGCAGGAGCCGGTCGCGATGGACCAGCACGGCGCGCGCGGCGAGGCGGATGGGGCGGGACGGCATGCGCCCCTCCTAGCCCGCGCCCCGGCGGCGCACTAGATGGATGGGATGATTCGTCTCGCCCTCGCCCTTCTCGCCCTCGCCCTGCCCGCCTCGGCGCAGACCCAGCCGGAATGCGTGGTCCTGCTACACGGCCTGGCGCGCAGCGACGCGTCGCTCCTGGTGATGGAGGAGGCGCTGCGCGCCGAGGGCTACCAGGTCGTGAACCGCGACTATCCCTCGACCGAGGGGGATATCCCCACGCTCGCCCGCGCCGCCATCCCGCGGTCGATTGCCGAATGCGAGGGCGCGCCGCAGATCCATTTCGTGACGCATTCCATGGGTGGCATCCTGCTGCGCCAGTGGCGCGCCTCGCAGACCCACGAGCGGCTGGGCCGCACGGTGATGCTGGCGCCGCCGAACCAGGGCTCGGAGCTGGTCGATGCGCTGGGCGACCTGGCGCCGTTCGCATGGATGAACGGCCCCGCCGGCATGCAGCTCGGAACCGCCGGCCTGCCCGCGGAGCTGGGTCCCGTCTGGCCCGGCGTGGGCGTGATCGCGGGCACGCGCAGCCTGTCGCCGATCTATTCGGCGATCCTGCCGGGCGAGGATGACGGCAAGGTCTCGGTCGCATCGACCAAGGTCGCGGGGATGGACGATTTCATCGCCCTTCCGGTCACGCATACCTTCATCATGAACTCGCCCCTCGTGATCGGCGAGGTGCTGGCCTTCCTGCGGACGGGCCGGTTCGACCCCGATCTCGACCTGGGCGACGTGATCGATACCTTCACCGACTAGCCGGCGATCTCGGCCTCCTCGGGCGGAAGCAGGCCGCGCTTCTCCAGCGCCTCGATCAGCGGCTTCAGATGCGCCTCGTGCTTGCGCCAGCCGCCCTGCGACGTCTTGTAGAGCGGCTGCCGCACCTGCGCGAAGCTGAGCGTCTTCACCTTCTCCGCCTTCTCGTGGAAGGACAGGACCGCCGGATCCCATTCCAGCTCGCAGAACTCCAAAAGCGCACGGGCCTGGCCCTCGGGATCGGCCAGAAGCGCCTCGTAATGGATCTCGTGGAAGGCGCCGGCCGGCAGGACGTCGCGCCAGAAATCGACGGCGCGGCGGAACATGCCGTAATTCTCGGCGATGCCCTCCCACGAGGCCGCGAAGCGCTGCGTACCATCGCGGAAATGGTTGCGCCATTGCGACAGGCCGGAGTCCCGCGGGTCGCGGTGGACGACCACGATCTTCGATTTGGGCAGGATCTCGCGGACCAGTCCCAGCGCCTGGAAGGTCGAGATCGACTTGTCGGTGATCCGGCGGGTTTCCTCCGGAGCGTTGATCGCCGCGCGGGCCGCCAGATCATAGGCGTTGCCCGCGTCCGTGAGCTCGCCCGAACTTGCCGGGACGCCCGCGGCGAGGCTTTTCTCCAGCTCGGTTGTGACCGGTCCCAGAACCCCCAGCTCGCCGCCCGCGACGACCGCCGGATGCGTCGAGATGATGGTCTCGACGAGGGTGGTGCCCGAGCGCGGCACGCCCGTGACGAAGATCGGCGCCGCTTCGGAGGCGCTGGTGGCGCCCGCGGCGACCGAAGCCTTCAGCGTGTTCCATTGCGGTCCGAACCGGCGGCTCAGGGTCATCCTGCGGTGTTCGGGATTGTCCGGGAAGGCCTTGTCCATCGAGGCGTTGGCCTGCTCGAGGTGGTGGAACGAGACGGCCGGGTCCGCCTTCTCGAAGACGCGGCCCAGCGCGTAATGCAGGAGCCGACGATCGGCTTCCGGCAGGTCGGGCAGCTCCAGCGTGCGTTGCATCTGGCCGACCACCTCGTCATCGGGCGAGAGCCGCGCGCCGTAGGCGAGGGCCCGGTAGCTGGCGCCGCTCTTCGGGCTGAGCCTGATCGCCGCGCGGTAGCCGGCCTCGGCCTCCTCGCGCCGCCCGAGCACCTGGCAGAGCGACGCGCGCGCCGCATGCGCCTCCGCGTTCTCGGGATCGGCGGCCAGCAGGCGGTCGTAGATGGCGAGCGCCTCCAGGTCGCGCCCCGCGCCGGCGAGGGCCTGGGCGATCGAGATGTCCCGGCCCGGCGCGTCCGGGGCGCGGCGTTCCGCCAGCGCCAGCGCGTCGCCCGGACGGCCGCTTTCCGTCGCGGCCTCGATGGCGAGGCGCAGCACGACGTCGCGGTCGGGCTGCAACTCGAGGATGCGGTCGATGATCGGCACGGCTTTTCGGTGCTGGTTCGCCTTCTCCAGCGTGCGCACGTAGATGAGCTGCGCATCGGCGTCGGCCGGCGCGGTGTGGGCGGCGCGGCGCGCCTCGGCCACGGCCTCGAGCGTCTCGCCCCCGAGGGCCAGCGCGCGGACCAGCGCGAGGCGCAGATCGTTGGCATAAGGCTCCAGTTTCAGGCCGCGGCGGAACGCGTCGCAGGCCTGCGGGCCGCAGCCCATATCCATGCGCGCCTGACCCAGCATGCCCCAGATCACCGCACCCTGCCCGCGCTTGAGGATCGCCGTGGCCAGCCGTTCGATCCCCGCGAAATCGCGCTTGGCGCCCAGTTGGGCGAGGGTCTGAAGCTCGGCCTTGGTCGCGGCGCCGGTGCCGATCGCACGGGGCCCCGTGCCGGAGGCCGCGCCCTGGATCATCTGGACCAGCGCCGCGGGCAGGCCCTCCCGCTTGGCGCGCTTGACGACGGCGCCGCCGCGGCGCTTGCGGCTTTCGAAGATCGCCAGCTCGATCCAGATCACGGCCTGTCTCGGCGCGAGCTCCAGCGCGCGGTCGAAGGCGCTGCGGGCGGGAAAATCCTCGTCGAGCTCGGCATTGGCGCGAGCGAGCTGCAGCCAGTATTCGGGATCGTCCGGGTTGCTGTCGCGATAGGGTTCGAGAACCGAGGCGGCGGCGCGGGGCGCTTCCAGTTCCATGGCCTGGCGGGCCTGAACGAGCGTCTGGGACAGGGGAGGCAATGCGGTCATGCGAGGCGCTTAGCACGGCCCGGATGCGAGGTGAACGGGGACGGGAAACCCTTTGTTTCGATCCGCGCGGTTGATCGCGAGGGCCCGATCGGCGGATAAGGTCAGGCGCGGTGGGGGCCGCCATTGCCAGGACGACCTCGTCATGACTGCTTATCAGCGGCTTCCGTCCGCCCCCTACAGCCCCGTCCCCGACGGCGCCCATGCGCGCGCGGACGCCGATGTCCCGACCATTTCCTTCGAGCTGGCCTGGCTCGATCACCGCGGCGTGGCGCAGTGGGACCGACGGCGGCTGCCGGACACGCCGGAACTGGCGGGGGCGGTGGCCAGCCTGGCGCGCGGGGCGATCCTGCGCGGCGCGAACGGCCCGATCGCGATCGAGGATCTGATGCCCGGCGACCGCGTCGCCACGCGCGGCGGCGGCACGGCGCAGATCGACTGGATCGGCACCCGCAGCTTCGGGCCGCAGGGCGAGCGTCCGCTGTTCTACCGCGTCGCGGCCCACGCGCTGGGCGCGGCGGGACCCGAGACGGATGTCCTTTTGGGCGCCCAGGCACATGTGCTGATCGCCAACAAGACCTGTCACGAACTGGTCGGCAGCCCGATGGCCTTCGCCCCGATCGCCGCCTTCGAGGACGGCCATTCGATCGCCCCGGTCGTGCCGCCGGGCGAGGTGTCGGTCTACGGCATCGCCTGCGCCGGTCAGGAGGCCGTGCTGGTCTCGGGTATGCCGGTCGAAAGCTATCACCCGGCCCGGGCCACCGGGCGGGCGCTGAACCGCGCGGTCCTGGCCTCGATGGCGCAGCTTTTCCCGCAGATCGGACAAGGCGCGGGCTTCGGCCCGCCGCGCATTCCCTATCTCAGCCTGGCCGAGGCGCAGGGCCTGTCGCTGCGCAGACTCTGATCGGTCAGCCGCCGAAGAACCCGCCGAAGAAGCGCCGGATCCCGCGCCGCTTGCGCGACACCGCCTCGCCCGCGTCGTCCCACGCCTCGCCCGCATCCTCGAGCAGCGGGTCGATCCGGTTGCGGCGGAAGCGCCGGATGCGGACGCCGACGCCCCAGGCCAGCGCGGCCAGCAGGGTCAGTACCACGATATTGAACCACGGGATGAGCCGCACGTCCGGCCCATCCACGACCCGCACGCCGACGGCATTGGGAAAGATCGACAGGAATTCGGATCGCCAGCCGTAATGCGTCAGCGCCACCCAGACCGGATCGCCGGAGGTGGACACCAGGTCGCGCGCCTCGGTCTGCAGGTTCGAGCTGTCGAGCTTGAAATAGGGCGGCCAGCCCCAGCCCGTGTCCTCGTTGCGGTAAACCGAGGGGCGACCACTGGGGCGCACCGCCTCGATGAAGCGCACGTCGCGGTTCACCGCGCCCGCGCTGCCGGCGTCCGGTGCGGCCCAGAAGATCGAGTTCTCGCCGAAATCGACGCGGCGGACATCGGTGTTCACGATCCGCACGATGTCGCGGTCGGGCAGCGTGTAATGCAGGAAGCCCGCGACGATGGCGAGGACCAGGACGGTCGGGATCCATTTGAGCCAGCGCATGCGGGAGCCTCAGGCGTAATTGACGTAATAGACGAGCCCGACCACCACCGTGATCGGGATCACGTAGACGCCCCAGATCAACTTGCGGCGCAGGCTGCCCTGGTAGTCGCGCAATCCGTTGGCCACGTAGGTGTGCTGCGGCAGGGGCGGGCGCTCGGCCTCCCATTCGGCCTCCAGACGGTCCTTCTCGCCCGCGCGCAGATACAGGACCAGCGCCCAGTAGATCACCGTAAGCGCGATCAGCAGCATCACCGTCAGTCGCAATAGCGCAAGCATCGTCTCTCCCTCTTCGCGCGCAGCCTAGCGGCTCGGGCGCGGGGCCGCGACCCTCACCATGTCGCCCGCGTCCAGTGCCGCGGGCGGTTGGCCAGCGACAGCACCATGACCGGCGCCCAGACAAGCGCGCTGCGCGCGGCCAGAAGCGCGAAATACCACGGCGCCTCGGCCCAGACCGCCGCCCGCGCCGGTCCATAGGCCAGCGCGAAGAGCCCGCCCGCCAGCACCAGAAGCACAACGGCCGAGATCGCGCCATTGGCCACGAGCCAGCCCGCGCCCTCCGGCAGGACGCGCGAGACGGCCCAGGGGACGGCCCAGCCAAGGCCGCCGAGCAGGACGAGCGGCAGGATCACGGTCACCAACATGTCCCCGCAGATAGGCATGCCCCTGCCCCCGCGCCAGACCGGGCTGGCCCCGCGCCCGCTTTCGCCCCATCAAGGCGGCACGGATGACGGAGGGGCCATGGACCGGCTGATGCAGGAGATCGAGCGCCGCGAGGGCGACCTGGTCGCGCTGACCCAGGCGCTGGTCAGGATCCCGACGCTGAACCCGCCGGGCCGGCATTACCGCGAAATCTGCGACCTCGTGGGCCAGCGCCTCGGCGGGCGCGGCTGGGAGGTGCAGATGGTCCGCGCCGAGGGCGCGCTTGGCGATTCGGACTGCTATCCGCGCTGGAACGTGATTTGCCGGCTGGAGGGCACGCGCCCGGGCGAATGCGTTCATTTCAACTCGCATCACGACGTCGTCGCGGTGGGCGAGGGCTGGACGCGCGACCCCTTCGGCGGCGAGCTGGCCGAGGGCCGTGTCTGGGGCCGCGGAGCCTGCGACATGAAGGGCGGGCTCGCCACCTCAATCGTCGCGGCCGAAGCCTTCGCGCGGCTGCGCCCGGATTTCCGCGGCGCCATCGAGATCAGCGCCACGGCGGACGAGGAATCGGGCGGCTTCGGCGGCGTGGCGCATCTGGCGGAGCAGGGCTTCTTTGACCCCGCGCGGGTGCAGCACGTCATCATCCCCGAACCGCTCAACAAGGACCGCATCTGCCTGGGCCATCGCGGTGTCTGGTGGGCCGAGATCGAGACCAAGGGCCGGATCGCGCATGGCTCGATGCCGTTCCTCGGCGATTGCGCGGTCCGTCACATGGGCGCCGTCATCGACGAGATGGAGCGCACGCTCTTCCCGCTGCTGGCCGGCCGCCGCACCGCGATGCCGGTGGTGCCCGAGGGCGCGCGGCAATCGACGCTGAACCTCAACGCCATCCATGGCGGCGAGCCGGTGCAGGAGGCGGGCTATACCGGCCTGCCCTCGGCCTGCGTGCCCGACCGCTGCGTGCTGACCATCGACCGCCGGTTCCTGGCCGAGGAAGACATCGCCGCGGTGAAATCGGAAGTGACCGCGATGATGGAGCGGGTGCGCGCGGCGCGGCCCGGCTTCCGCTACGAGATCCGCGACCTCTTCGAGGTCATGCCGTCGATGACCGCCGAGGACGCGCCGGTGGTGCGCACCGTGCAGGACGCCGTGCAGCGCGTGATGGGCCGAAGCGCCGAATTCGTCGTCAGCCCCGGCACCTACGACCAGAAGCATATCGACCGGATCGGGCGGCTGAAGAATTGCATCGCCTACGGGCCGGGCATCCTGGACCTCGCGCATCAGCCGGACGAATGGATTGGCGTGCAGGACATGGTCGAGGCCGGGCAGGTCATGGCGCTGTCGCTTGAGACGCTTCTGGGGTGAAGCGCTAGGGTCGCACCTCGTCGGGGTGCCATTCCAGAAGGTCGCCGGGCTGGCAGTCGAGCGCTTCGCAGATGGCGGCGAGCGTGGCGAAACGCACCCCCTTCACCTTGCCGGATTTCAGCAGCGACAGGTTAGCTTCGGTGATGCCCACGCGCGCGGCGAGGTCGCGGCCGCTCATCTTGCGGCGCGCCATCATCACGTCCAGCGTCACGGTAATGGCCATCAGACGAAGGCCGCGTTCTCGCGCGCGAGGCGGCCCGCCTCCTCCAGCACGCGGCCCAGCGTCAGGAGCAGGAGACCGCCGCCGAAGACCCAGAGATCGGCCGAGGACAGCTCGATCGCGACCGAGCCGCGGCCTTGCGACCACCCCACCAGCAGGTCGAAGCCGGGCCGCGCCAGAAAGCCCAGCGCCGCCGCCCAGAGCAGGGCGTGGCCCGCGCGGGCGAGGTGGCGCGCGGCGGCGGGCTCGAACACCCGGCCGCGCAGGAAGGCGGTGCTCAGGCGGAACAGCGCGGTGGCGGCGACGAGCGGCGGGACCAGCAGCGCGAGGGCGAGCGCGATCGCCGCCCAGCGCAAGCGGCCGTCGGGCAGATGCGCGAGGGGCCAGCCATCGCCCAGCGACACGACGAGCTCGGGCCGGGCCAGCAGGATCGCGGCGAGGGCCACGAGCGTCAGGGCCATCACCGCGCAGATCGCCTGCAGGGCGCGGACGAGCGCGCGGGTGTTGCCGGAGAGACGATGCGGATCGGATCGCGACATTGCCGGGCCCCCATTGCTTTCTGTAAAACAATAACGAATCGTTCTTTTACAGGAAACCTATCATGCGCCTTCTCGGCTGTCTCGTTCTCGCGCTGGTGACCGCCTGCACCGCCCCGCGCGAGGAGGCGGCCCGGCGTCTTGACCCGCGCGCCGCCGACTGGGCGGGCCTGCGCGTCTTCCTGACCCTGCCCGCGGGGCTAACCCCCGCGCCCGGGATGCCCGTGCTGGCGGCACGGGTCCGCTCGGCCGTGCCCCGCCCCGCAGCGTGGTCGCGCCGCTCGTCCCGGTGCCCGATCCGCGCGGCGACGATGCCTTCGCCATCGCCCGCGCCGCTCTGTCGGATCTGCGCGGGATCGCGGAGAGCATCGCCGCGGCGCGGGGGCCGGGCACGGCTGCGGTGACGATCCGGATCGAGACCTGCGGCACCGGGACGGCCGGGGCGGCGGACGGGTTTTCGGTCGCGCTGGCGGCACCGTCAGACGCCCGACCGCTTCCCCTGGTCCGGTCGGGCGCGGCGGCATCCGCCGCGGTGCAACTGCGCCCGGGCGCGGACGCCGCCTGTCCCTGAGCCCCGCGCGCCCTACCCTCGCCCCATGCTGGATGCGCCCGAGATCCTCGAGATGATGACACGGCTGCGCGCCGCCTATCCGGATGCGCGCCTGCCGCGGTCGAAGGGCGGGCGCGATCCGTTCCGCTCGGTCGTGTCCTGCATGCTTTCGGCGCAATCGCTCGACCGGAACACCGCCGCGGCCTCCAAAGCGCTCTTCGCGCTGGCCGACACGCCGGAGGGCATCCTGGCGCTGGAGGACGCGCAGATCGTGGCGGCGATCAAGCCCTGCGGGCTCTACAACGTGAAGGCGCGCAATCTGCGCAAGATGTGCCGGGCGATGCTTGACGAGCATGGCGGCACCGTCCCGCGCGATCGCAAGGGCCTGATGAGCCTGCCCGGCGTGGGCCGCAAATGCGCCGATATCGTGCTGAGTTTCACCTTCGGCGAGGCCGTGGTGGCCGTCGACACCCATGTCCACCGCGTCTGCAACCGCACGGGCCTCGCGCAGGGCCGGACCGAGGCGCAGACCGCCGCGTCGCTGGAGGACCGGATCCCCGACGCGTTCCGCCGCGACGGACACCTTCTGATCCTGACCCATGGCAAGCGCGTCTGCCGCGCGCGCAGCCCCCGCTGCGACGAATGCATCCTCGCAGATCTCTGCGAAACGCTCCGCGAAACGTGAATTGCGCAAAGCGGGCGACGCAGCGTCAACTGGCCCCGACCCAACCCGGAGGCCCCCATGCGAACCGCCCTTGCCCTCATCCTCCTGGCCGCGCCGCTGCAGGCGCAGGCGCAGGAGCGCGCGCAGATCACCGGCGAAGTGATCGACACCTGGTGCTATTTCTCGGGCGTGATGGGCGGGCCCGACGCGGTCGTCGGATCGGCGCATCACACCTGCGCGCTCTGGTGCAGCGCGGGCGGCATCCCGGTGGGGCTGCTGGCGCCGGACGGCACGGTCTACATGGTGCTGAAGATGGAAGGCGACGCGGTCTCGGCGGGTGGCGACACGAACCTGCATATCGCGTCGCACACGATCGAGGCCGACGGCATGGTCTATCGCCGCGACGGCATGAACTACATCGTCGTCGAGACGATCACCGCCGACCGCGACATCGTGAACGCCACGCACGAGGATTTCGGGGTGATCCCCGGCTTCGCCATTCCCGAGGAGGCGGCGCAATGATCCGGTCCCTTCCTTCCGTCGCGGCGCTCGCCGCCATCGCGCTGGCCCTGCCCGCCGCGGCGCAGGATTTCTCCGAAGGGTCGGAGGCCCGGGAATGGGGTCTCTATGCCGAGACGCCCGCCCGCTTCACCGCCGAGGTGATCGACCCGCTTTGCGAGCTGACCGGTGATTGCACCGAAGCCTGCGGTGGGGGCGCGCGGCAGGTCGTGCTGCGACGGCTGGCCGACGATGCCTGGGTCTTTCCGCTGAAGAACGGCCAGCCCGCCTTCAACGGTGCGGTGGCCGATGTGCAGCCCTATTGCGGGCAGACGGTCGAGGTGGACGGCCTCTTGATCGACGATCCCGAGATCGGCGCGACCAGCGTGTACCTCGTCCAGCGCATCCGCCCCGAGGGCGGCGAATGGCGGCGCGCGAACCTCTGGACCGACGACTGGGCGGCGAAGCATCCCGAGGCGGCGGGCGATGGCCCGTGGTTCCGGCGCGACCCGCGCGTGCTCTCGGAGATCGAGCGCGAGGGCTATCTGGGCCTCGGCGCCGAGGCCGATGCCGCCTTCATCGCGGACTGGTTCTGATGCGGCTCGCGCTGGCCTTCGCGGCCCTGGCCCTGCCCGCCGCCGCGCAGCAGGCGACAGTGGAGGCCGCCCTGCCCGACACCGCCTTCCCCACCGATTTCGGCGGCGAATACGCGCTGGTGGACCATCACGGCCAGCCCCGCGACCACACCGATCCGGACGGCCGCATCCAGCTCATCTTCTTCGGCTACGCCAATTGCCAGGCGATCTGCACGGTGGCGCTGCCGATCATGGCCGAGATGACGGCGGCACTGGCTGCGAACGGCATTGCGGTCGCGCCGCTGGTCATCACCGTCGATCCCGCGCGCGACACCGTCGAGACGATGGGCCCCGCGCTGGCGCGGCATGCGCCGGGCCTGACCGGCCTGACGGGGTCCGAGGCGGAGCTGGCCCGCGCCCGCGCCGCCTTCCATGTCGAACGCACGGCCCTGTTCGAGGAACCGCTGGGCGGCACGGTCTATGCCCATGGCTCGCATATCTTCGTGATGGATGGCGATGGCGGCTTCCTGACGCTGCTGCCCCCGATCCTGTCGACCGAGCGCATGGTCGAGATCGTCGCGGGCTACGCCGCCGGCTGATCCCTGCCGCAGCGGCCCGCTTGCCCCTCGCATGGCCCGCGCCCTATCGTGGCGCGACCACCGGGAGGGAGACCCCATGCTCATCAGATCCACCGCCGCCCTTCTGCTGACGGCCGGCACCGCGCTGGCCCAGCAGACCGACATCACCATCGGAATGGTGCTGGAGCCGCCGAACCTCGACCCCACAGGCGGCGCGGCCGCGGCGATCGACGAGGTCGTCTATGCCAATGTCTTCGAGGGCCTGACCCGCTTCGGCCCCGACGGTGCGATCCTGCCGGCACTCGCGACCGGCTGGGAGGTGTCCGAGGACGGCACCGTCTGGACCTTCACTCTGCAGGAGGGCGTGACCTTCCATGACGGCACGGCGATGGATGCCGAGGACGTGGTCTTCAGCCTCGACCGCGCGCGGGCCGAGGACTCGACGAACGCGCAGAAGGCGCTGTTCGAGCAGATCGAGAGCGTCGAGGCCGTCGATCCGGCGACCGTCCGCATCACGCTCTCGGCGCCGGTGGGCAACCTGCCCTTCAACCTGGCCTGGGGCGACGCGGTGATCGTCGCGCCCGAGAGCGCCGACACCAACGCCACGGATCCCGTGGGCACCGGCCCCTTCACCTTCGCGACCTGGGTGCAGGGCGACCGGGTCGAGCTGGTCCGCAACCCCGATTACTGGGGCGAGGCGCCGGCGCTGGAGCAGGCGACCTTCAAGTTCATCGCCGACCCGAACGCCGCCTTCTCGGCGCTGATGGCGGGCGACGTGGACGCCTTCCCGAACTTCCCCGCCCCCGAGACGCTCTCCGCATTCGAGGGCGATCCGCGCTTCGAGGTGATCGTGGGCTCGACCGAGGGCGAGACGATCCTCGCCATGAACAACCAGACGCTGAGCGATCCGCTGGTACGCGAGGCGATCAGCCACGCCATCGACCGCGAGGCGATCATCGACGGCGCCATGTTCGGCTACGGCACGCCCATCGGCACGCATTTCGCGCCGCACAATCCCGACTATGTCGACCTGACCGCTAAGTCGGCCTTCGACCCCGAGCGCGCCCGCGACCTGCTGGCGGAGGCCGGTGCGACCGACCTGACGCTGCGCCTGATGCTGCCGCCGCCCAGCTACGCCCGCCGCGGCGGCGAGATCATCGCCAGCCAGCTGCGCGAGGTCGGGATCGCGACCGAGATCCAGAACCTCGAATGGGCGCAATGGCTGGAGCAGGTCTTCCGCGGCAAGGATTTCGACCTGACCATCGTCAGCCATACCGAGCCCGCCGACATCAACATCTACGCGCGGCCCGACTATTACTTCCAATACGACAACCCCGCCTTCCAGGCCCTGATGGACGAACTGGCCGTCACCACCAATGCCGAGCAGCGCAGCGCCCTGCTGCGCCAGGCGCAGGAGACGATCGCCGAGGATTACGTCAACGCCTACCTGTTCCAGCTGGCCAAGACCGGCGTCGCCAACGCCGCGATCGAGGGGCTGTGGGAGAACTCGCCCACCCAGGCCAACGACCTGACCGCGGTGCGCTGGACCGAGTGACGGCTCCGGCCCACGCCTGACGCCCGACGCCGGCCCCCATCGGGCCGGCGTCTTGCGTATCACGCCCCGGGGTTTCCCGGCCCCGCCCTTGTGGTAGCTGGGACGGAAACGCAATTCCGGGACCCGCTCCGATGCCCCTTCGCGCCCTTCTCGTGCTGATCGCCACGCTGGCCTTCGCCGTCTCGCCGGTCTTCGTGCCGGGTTTCGGCGGCTACGAGCCCGCGCAATTCCCCAATCCGATCGAAGCGCCGGTGGTCCAGCCCGCGGGCTACGCCTTCTCGATCTGGGGGGTGATCTATCTCTGGCTTCTGGTCTCGGCGGGCTTCGGCCTCTGGAAGCGGCGGGCCGACCCGGCCTGGGATGCCACCCGCCTGCCGCTGATCGTCAGCCTCGGCGTCGGCGCGGGCTGGCTGGCGGTGGCCGTGGCCTCGCCGATCTGGGCGACGGTGCTGATCTGGGTGATGCTGGGCGGTGCGCTCTGGGCTCTGTCCGAGACGCCGCAGAAGGACCTGTGGCTCCTGCGCGCGCCGATCGGGCTCTATGCCGGCTGGCTGACGGCGGCGTCGGCGGTGTCGATCGGGCTCATCGCGGCGGGCTGGTCCTGGCCGCCGCTGGGCGAGACGGGCTGGGCCTTCGTCGCGCTGGGGGCCGGGCTCGCCATCGCGGCGGCGATGTTGCGGCGCAAGGCGTCGCTCTTCTACGGCGTCGCGCTGGTCTGGGCGCTGGTCGCGGTCTTCGTGCAGAACGGGCCGACCGCGCTGGGCGTCTTCGCCGCGGCTTCGGCGCTGGGCGTCGCGGGCCTGACGCTTCTGCGGCTGCGGCGCGCGCGGCGGGGCTGAACCGCCGCGCGCGGCCCGTCACATCGTGATGTTGGTCGCGCCGCCATCGGCGAGCAGGTTCTGCCCCACGATGAAGCCCGCATGCACCGAGCAGAGGAAGGCGCAGGCCGCGCCGAATTCCTCGGAGGTGCCGTAGCGCCGGACAGGGATGGTCGCCGCGCGCCGGGCGCGGGCTTCCTCGATGCTGATCCCCTCGCGCTCCGCCACCGGCCCGTCCAGCGCGTTGGCGCGATCCGTGGCGTGGATGCCGGGCAGGAGATTGTTGATCGTCACGCCCTGGGCCGCGACCTGCCGCGCGGTGCCCGCGACATAGCCCGTGAGCCCCGTGCGCGCGGCGTTCGACAGGCCCAGCGCCGGGATCGGGGCGCGGACGCTCTGCGAGGTGATGTTGACGACCCGGCCCCAGCCGCGATCCATCATCGCGGGCAGGCAGGCCTTCATCAGCGCAATGGGCGTCAGCATGTTGGCATCCAGCGCGGCGATGAAATCCTCACGGTCCCAGTCGGACCAGAGGCCCGGGGGCGGGCCGCCCGCATTGGTGACCAGAATGTCGGGCGATCCGGCGACGGCGAGGACGCGGTCGCGGCCCGACTCGCTGGTGATATCGGCGGCGACGGGGGTCACGTCGACCCCGTGGTCGCGGCGCAGCGCCTCGGCCGTTTGCTCCAGCGCCTCGGCGCCGCGCGCGTTCAGCACGAGGTCGCAGCCCGCGGCCGCCAGCGCCTCGGCACAGCCGCGGCCCAGACCTTTCGACGAAGCGCAGACCAGCGCCCGCTTGCCCTTGATACCCAGATCCATGCGTCTCTCCCTGTTCGATCTGCGCCCCGGCCTAGCATCGCCCGCGGCGCTTCACACGGGGGCAATCGGCGGCGTCGCCGAATTTGCGCGCGCAGGCCATCGCCGGGCCCTGTTTTCGCCGCGCCGAATGGCTAGATCAGGGCGCATGTCCGACCCCGCCTCCCTGTCCCGGCTGAGCCGCTGCGCCGTCTACCCGGCCGCGGCCCTGCGCGTCGAGACGGGGGCGCTGATGGGCGATCCCATCGGCGCGGTGGAGGACGTGGTGGCGGGCGACATCTACACGCTGTCCGACGCCGCCGGCGCGCGCGAACTGGTGCTGGCACGCCACGGCGGCGCGATTGTCGTGGCCCCCGGCAGTTCGGTCGGCCGGGCCGGCCAGCCGGTCGCGGCGCTGGCGCGGCACCAGATCATGGGCGAGCGGGGCGTGACGGTCGAGGTGCTGGTTCTGGACCTCGCGGGCGAGCGCCTGGCGCTGCCGCTCGGGCCCCTTTCGCCGGGCGATGAATACACGCTGATCGCCACCGCGGCGGTCGCGGGCGAACTGGCCGCCGTCGCGCAGGTCAGCTTCACGCGCGGGACGCGCATCACCATGAGCGACGGCGCGCAGGTGCCCGTCGAGAGGCTCAAGCCCGGCGACCGCGTGCTGACGCGCGATCACGGTGTGCAGCCGATCCGCTGGACCGGGCGGCAGACGGTGCGCGCCGAGGGGCTGTCGGCGCCGGTCGTCATCGCGGCGGGCGCCCTCAACAACGCCGAGGAGCTGGTGCTCTCGCCCGATCACCGTCTCTTCATCTACCAGCGCGAAGACCGCATCGGTGCGGGCCGGGCCGAGCTGCTGGTGCGCGCGCGCCATCTCGTGAACGGAGACACGATCCGCCGGGCGCCGGGCGGGCATGTGGATTACTTCCACCTGCTCTTCGACGCGCATGAGATCATCTACGCCGAATGCATTCCGGCGGAATCGCTGCTGGTCGCGCCGGAAGTGCTGGCCGGGCTGGGCGAGGACCTTGCGGGCGACGTCACGCGACGGATGGCGGGACGCAGCCACCGCCCGCATCACGGCGTGGAGCCCACGGCCGCCGATCTGGACGGGCTGGACGCGGCGATGCTGCTGGGGCGCGGGCCGGCACGCTGACGCCTCACCAGCGCGTGAGCGCATCCTCGTCGCGGGTCGCGGCCTCGACCCATTCCGCGCCCTCGGACGTGACCTCCTTCTTCCAGAAGGGGGCGCGGGATTTGAGGTAATCCATCAGGAATTCGGCCGCCGCGAAGGCCGCGGCGCGGTGGCGCGCGGCGGTGGCGACCATCATGATCCGGGCGCCGGGGGCGAGCGTGCCGTGGCGGTGGACGATCGTCGCGCCGGTCAGGTCCCAGCGCTTCACGGCCTGATCCGCCATGTCCGTCAGCGCGCGTTCGGTCATGCCCGGGTAATGCTCGATCTCCATGTGCCGCAGCCCGCCCTCGACGTCGCGGACGCGGCCCGTGAAGGTCACGACGGCGCCCGCCTGCCCGGCCTCCAGCCGCGCGGCCTCGGCCCCGAGGTCGTAATCGGCTTCGGAGACGACGACCCGGATCATCGCGCTCAGCCCCCGGTCATCGGCGGGAAGAAGGCGATTTCCGCAGCCCCGCCCAGCGGCGTGTCCAGCGGCACCAGCTCCTGGTCGCGGGCCGCGCGCACGGCGCTCATGTCAGCGAAGGCGGCGGCGTGGCGGTCGTCGCGGGCCCGCAGCTCGGCCACGAGATCGGCGATGGTCGCGGCCTCGGTTTCGACCGTCTCGGCGCCCTGGCCGATGCGTTCGCGCAGCCATGCGAAATAGAGAACCCGCACCGTCATGCCGGCTTGTCCCCCAGATAGGGCTTGGCCTTGGCGAAGTAATCCCAGCCGGTGACCGCCGTCAGCCCCGCCGCGACCCACAAAAGCGCCACGCCGATCGCGAAGGTCACCGCCTCGCCCTGCACCAGGGCCAGAAGCCCGACCTCATCGGGCGTCGCGCCGGTCATGATCGAGTCGATCATCGCCATGTCCATGCCTTCCGTCCGCTCGAGGAAGGCGTGCTCGAACACGCCGGCGGCGAACAGGACCGCGATGGCGATCATCTGGGCGGTGGTCTTCCACTTGGCGAGCTTGGTGACCGAGAGGAGCCCGGCCGTGGAGCCCAGGAATTCGCGCAGCCCGCTGACGAAGACCTCGCGGAACAGGATCACCGTGGCGGGCAGCAGGATCCAGGGGTTCATGCCCGAGAAGCCGGTAATGACCAGAAGCGCGATCACAACCATCGCCTTGTCGGCGATCGGGTCGAGCATCGCGCCGAAGCGGCTTTCCTGCTGCCATTCCCGCGCGAGGTAGCCGTCGAACCAGTCGGTGATGGCCGCCGTCACGAACAGGACCAGCGCGAACCAGTCCGCCCAGGGCCGCGCGAAGAACAGGAACATGATCGCCACGCCCGGCGCCGCCAGAAGGCGCAGGACCGTCAGAATGTTGGGCACGTTCCACGTCATGTCTGGCCTTCTAGCGCGGCTTGCCCGCCCCCACCAGACGGATCACCCGCGCTCGTGGAAGTGCCGGTGGATCGTCTCGGCCAGCGCGTCGCTGATCCCGTCCACCGCCTTGAGGTCGGAAAGGGCCGCGCGGCCGACCGCCTTGGCCGAGCCGAAATGCTGCAGGAGCGCGCGTTTGCGCGTGGCCCCCACCCCCGGCACGTCGTCCAGCGGATTGGCCACCAGCGCCTTGGCGCGCTTGGCGCGGTGGGTGCCGATGGCGAAGCGGTGCGCCTCGTCGCGCAGGCGCTGGATGAAGTAGAGCACGGGGTCGTTGCGCTGCAGCGCGAAGGGACGCTGGCCGGTGCGGTGGAACTCCTCCTTGCCGTGGTCGCGGTCGACGCCCTTGGCGACACCCACCATGGCCACGTCCTCGACGCCGAGCTCGCGCAGGATCTGGCGCACTGCGCTGACCTGCCCCGCGCCCCCGTCGATCAGCAAAAGATCGGGCCACAGGTCGGATTTCCGCTCCGGATCCTCCTTCAGCAGGCGCTTGAAACGGCGGGTCAGCACCTCCTTCATCATTCCGAAATCGTCGCCGGGGGTCAGCTCCTCCGAGCGGATATTGAACTTGCGGTATTGCGATTTCTCGTAGCCCTCGGGCCCCGAGACGATCATCGCGCCGACCGCGTGGCTGCCCTGGATATGGCTGTTGTCGTAGACCTCGATCCGGCGGGGCGGCTCGGGCAGGTCGAAGGCGGCGGCCACGCCGTCCAGAAGCCGGGCCTGCGTGGCGCTTTCCGACATCTTGCGGCCGAGGCTCTCGCGCGCGTTGCGGACGGCGCCCTGCACCAGCTCGTGCTTCTCGCCCCGCTGCGGGACCAGAAGCTGCACGCGGCGGCCGGCACGTTCGGACAGCGCCTCGACCATCAGGTCGCCTTCCTCGACGCCATGCGACAGCAGAAGGCAGCGCGGCGGCTCCTTGCCGTCGTAGAACTGGCCGAGAAACCCCTCCATCACCTCGGTCGGGCTCATGTCCTCGGCCACGCGGGGATAGAAGTCGCGATTGCCCCAGTTCTGGTTGGCGCGGATGAAGAAGACTTGGATGCAGGCCTGCCCGCCTTCCATGTGCAACCCGATCACGTCGGCCTCGGGCACGCCTTGCGGGTTCACGCCCTGCGCCGACTGCACGTTTGTCATCGCCTTGATCCGGTCGCGCAGCGCGGCGGCGCGCTCGAACTCCATCGCCTCCGCGGCGGCGTTCATCTCCTGGGCCAGCTTCTCCTGGATCGAGGTCGTCTCGCCGCGCAGGAACCGCTCGGCATCCCTGACCGAGGCGCGGTAATCCTCGGGCGTGATGAAGCCCACGCAAGGCGCGCTGCAGCGTTTGATCTGGTAGTTCAGGCAGGGCCGGGTGCGGCCCTCGAAATCGCTGTCCGAGCAGTTGCGCAGCAGAAACACCCGCTGCAGCTGGTTGAGCACGCGGTTCACCGCGCCCGCGCTGGCGAAGGGGCCGAAATACTGCCCTTGCCCCTTGCGCCCGCGATGCTTGCGGATCTGCGGGAAGGCGTGGCCGGTCGTGACCTCGATATTCGGGAAGGATTTGTCGTCGCGCAGCAGCACGTTGTAGCGCGGCTTGAGCTGCTTGATGAGGTTCTGCTCCAGGAGCAGCGCCTCGAGCTCGGTCGCGGTGGTCAGCACCATCATCGACGCCGTCTCGGCGATCATGCGCCGGATCCGCGGGCTGTGGCCCTGCAGCCGGGTGTAATTGGCCACCCGGTTCTTCAGGCTGCGCGCCTTGCCGACGTAGAGAACCCGGTTTTCCGCATCGAGCATCCGATAGACGCCCGGGCTGCCATCGAGCGTCCGCAGGAAACGCTTGATGACATCGGGGCCGGTCGGCTTGTCGGTTTTCGCGGTCTGGCTCATCGGCGTCTGATTCTCGTCTCGGGCTGCATCGGATCGGAGAGGGGTTCAAGGGGAGGCGCGGTTTCCACGGCGCCCCCGAGGCATTGTGGATAAAGGTGGGAGCGGAATCGCGAGGCCCCTGCCGGAAAAGGCGGTCGACACGAAACCGTTACATAAGGCCGCGCCGGCCGCTGATCCATATCCCATTGAAAACCTTGGATAGAAAATATTATCTGCGTCCCGGCAACAAACTTTTCCTTTGTCGGCGGCGGGTTACGCAGTGCCGGCCCGGCAGGTGGAGAAATTTCTCCGGCGGACGTTGCGTCAGCGCATCAGGCCGGTCACTCGACCCCCAGCACGTCGGGCGTCTGCCAGCCCAGATGCTGGCCCCCATCGACGCAGATCAGCTGCCCCGTCACGGCCTTCGCCTCCAGCAGGTAGCGCAGCGCGGCGCAGATATCCTCGGCATCCGCGCCCCTCTGCAGGACGGTCGCGGCGCGCTGCGCGGCGAAATGGTCTGCGGATTGCCGGGCACCGCGCAAGGTCGGGCCGGGCCCGATGGCATTGACCCGGATCGCGGGCGCCAGCGCCTGCGCCGCGGTCTGCGTGAAGGTCCAGAGCGCGGATTTCGCCAGCGTGTACGTCATGAATTCCGGCGTCAGCTTGCGGACGCGCTGATCGATCAGGTTGATCACGTTGGCGCTGGCCCGCGGCTCGCCGTCGTCGCCCGCCGCCGGCGCCTGCTCCGCGAAGGCCTGCGTCAGGATGAAGGGCGCCCGCAGGTTGGACCGGAAATGCCGCTCCCAGCTCTCGCGCGTGGCGCTGGCGATATCGTCATGCTCGAAGATCGAGGCGTTGTTGATCAGCAGGTCCAGCGGGCCGCCCAGCGCTTCGGCCGCCCGCCCGACCAGCGCCTCGGCCTGATCGAGATCCAGAAGGTCGGCTTGCAGCGGCACACCCCGGCGGCCATGCGCGGCGATGCGGTCTGCGACCGCCCCCGCGCCGGCGGCGCTGGTCGCGTAATGCAGCGCCACGTCATAGCCCGCGCGGCCCAGCTCCTCCGCCATGGCGGCGCCCAGCCGCCCGCCCGCGCCCGTGACCAGTGCTCTCATCGCGTCGCCCTCATGTCAGCGCCCAGACGAGATAGCCGCCATAGAGCGCGCTGAGCGCCACGCCCCAGCGCCGCGTGATGTCGCGGGCCATGAAGACGAACGGGATCAGCAGGAGCGTCGCCGCCAGCATGACCCAGAGGTCCTTGTGAAGGAACGCCGCGTCGACGGGAACGGGCCCGACCAGAACGGCCACGCCCATGATCCCCAGCAGGTTAAATAGATTCGAGCCGATCACGTTGCCCAGCGCCACGTCCGCATGCCGGCGCAGTGCGGCCATCACCGTCGTCGCAAGCTCGGGCAGCGAGGTGCCGATGGCGACCAGCGTCAGGCCGATCACCGTCTCCGAGACGCCCAGCACCCGCGCGATCGAGGTCGCGCCATCGACCAGCAGGTTCGCGCCCAGCGGCAGGCCCACGAGGCCGAGCACGAGATAGACCGAAAGCCGCTTGCCCGACATGCCGGGTTCCGCCCCCTCCAGCTCGACCTCCTCCCCGCGCGAGGCGAGGAAGGTCGCGGCAAGGATGCCGGCCAGCACCAGGAGCAGCACGATCCCATGCCACCAGACCAGCTGGCCCGACAGGCAGAAGGCGATGAAGAGAAAGCTCGCCGCCAGCATATAGAGGTAGTCCCGCCGCGTGTCGTGCGACGCCGTGTGCAGCGTCGCGATCAGCGCCGGGATACCCAGGACCAGCAGCACGTTCGCGGTGTTCGACCCCACGACATTGCCCAGCGCCAGACCGGGCGCGCCGTCCAGAATCGCCTGGATCGAGACGAGAAGTTCGGGCGCCGAGGTGCCGAAGGCCACGACGGTCAGGCTGACCACCAGTGCCGGAAGGCCCAGCCGCAGCGCCAGGTTGACCGCGCCCTTCACCAGCGCGTCGCCCGCGAAGATCAGGATCACCAGGCCCGTGGCGACCAGCAGCAGATCGAACAGCACGCGGCTCAGCCCTTCCCGCAGGGGCAGGGCCCGCGCCCGGCGCGCGGCGCGCCGCAGGCGGAGCAGCGGCGGCGCGTCAGCCGGGCGGCGCCGGGAAAGCGCAGGCGTCCGAACATGGCCAGAACGCCCATGCCGATCAGGAAGAGGGTGACGATCTTGACGATCATTCAGAGACCGAACCGCGCCCAGGCGGCGCGATCCTCGACCGCCCCGATCGCCTCGTCCAACACGCCGGGAATGAGCCGGGCCATGAAGGGTCGCCGCTGCGCGAAGACGCGGAACCGGGTCTTATCGCCGAACAGCTCCTTCATCTTGGGCACGAGATGGCCAACCCCGTCGACGAGACCGGCCGCGACCGCCTCCTCGCCCACGAAGATCTCGCCGGTGAAGAGGTCGCGGCTGCCGTCCAGCCGATCGCCGCGCCGGGCGCGGACATGCGCCTTGAAGCTGTCATGGATGCGGGCCTGCAGCTCTTTCAGTCGGGTGACGTCGCGGGCGCGCTCCGGCCGGAACGGGTCGAGGATCGACTTGTCCTCGCCCGCCGTGTGCACGCGCCGCTCGATGCCGTAACGCGCGAGCAGTTCATGGAAGCCGAACCCGGCCGAGATGACGCCGATGGAGCCGGTGATCGAGCTGTGATCGACCCAGATCTCGTCCGCCGCGGCAGCCAGCCAGTAGCCGCCCGAAGCCGCGACATCCTCGACGAAGGCATGGACCGGCATCTCGAGCTCGTCGGCGAGCCGGCGGATATGGCTGCCGATCAGCGCCGATTGGACGGGCGAGCCGCCGGGCGAATTGATCGCCAGCGCCACCGCCTGCGGCTTGCCGCGCCGGAAGGCCCGCTCGATCACCGGGGCCAGCCCGGCATGCGCCAGCGTCCCGCGGGCGCCGTTCGCCGCGATGATGCCGGTGAGCCGCAGGACGGAGACCCGCGGCGGGCGTTCGCGGAACGGAAGGGACAGTGTCTCGAGCATGGTTGGGATCTATGGCACCGGAGGGCCCCGGACAAGGCGGCGCGGTGCGGCCCTGGCGGTCCCGCCGACCGGCTGCCGACGGGCACGGGGCGATGCGACTGGACCCGGCCGCGAGCGAGGCAGCCGGCAGGGCACCGAGGCGCCGGTTCTCGTAAGCGGCCCTATGGCGGAGCGCGGCGGCGGATCAGGTCCCGGAACGAGCCCGGACCCTACGCCGAAAGCCGACCCTGGCGCCGGGCGATGCGGACGTCCGGAACGCGGGGTGACCGGGCGCGGGCCAGCCAACCTGAGCCGAAACGCGGCAAGACCGTCGGATCGAATGGCCCAAAAGGCCGGCGCAGTCTCGTCGGCTGCGCACCGGGCCGCGCGTCCCGAAACGCGCCGGGTCACGCCTGGTCACGCCTGGTCACGCGGGACGTGACATCGTCCAAAGCGTCCCTCCGATCTGCGCCCGGTTATCCGCCCCGATGGCGGAAACGCGGGCGACGTATCATGAAAGGCAGCTCCCAGCTTGCGCCCGGTTATCTGGCCCGATGGCGGAAGCGAGGCGGCGCAACGCGTTGCGCCTGGCACTGCGCCCCAATCGCACGGGATCGCATTTCAGCGATTCGGGACAAGTTGCTCAACGCGGGCCTTGAAGGCTTCTTTGGCCGACCGTGTTTTTGACTGATCTGCTCCGGCTGCGGCTGCGGCTGCGGCTGCGGCCCGATCGGCTTCGAAGGGCAGGCGCAAGCCCCAAAGCGCCCAGGGCTGTCAGGATCGCCCATAATCGGAGGTCCGTTCGATCACGCAAGTATCGCATCGATAAAGCGCGCATCGGAGCGTGTCCGAAGAGATCAGCGTGCCGAGAGGACCTTTCGTGAGACCGCGCCTTTGCGCCCACTCCGCCGCGCCCTGTCGGCCGAGCGCACCGATCACCGCGACGTCGTGCGAAACCCTTCGAGGTTCGCCCGTGCCCGAACTGGATGCCGCGGCCTGCAGGGCTTCCGTCAGGCGGCGCGCCCGATGTGGTGGCCGGTCTCCAGGCGATGCACCGTCAAGCCTATCCCGGCAACCCCCAGACTGCCGACCTTCGCTTAAGGCAGATTTCGCGTGGCAGAAGGAGTGGCCCTTATCACTCCACTCGCGCGGCGCTTGGCGGCGCCCCTCGGCTTCGGGCACGGTGCCGGCCCGGCCGGGTCGAGTTGAGCCGAGAGGCGGTGCCGAGCAGGTCAGCGCCTAGCGCACCACGAATTCGGCATGCAGGGCGCCCGCCGCCTTGATCGACTTCAGGATGTCGATCATGTCGCGGGCCGAAACGCCCAGCGCGTTGAGCCCCGCGATCACGTCCGACAGGGTCGTGCCGCCTTCGACGAGGGCGAGGCCCGGGCCTGGCTCCTCCTGCAGGGCGACGCCGGTGCGCGGGACGGCGACGGTCTCGCCTTCGCTGAAGGGGTTGGGCTGTACGACGATCGGCGCCTCCTCGATCCGCAAGGTCAGGTTGTTCTGCGACACCGCAACTTGCGAGATGCGGACGTCGCGGCCCATCACGATCGTGCCGGACGCCTGGTCGACCACGACCCGCGCGCGATGCTCGGGCTGGACGGCGATGTTCTCGATCGCGCTGAGCGCATGCGCCGGCGAGGGGCGACCCGTCCGCGCGATGTCGACGAGGATCGTGCCCGCGTCTAGCATGCGCGCGACACCGCGCCCGAGCCCCGCGTTGACCGCCGCCTCGACCCGGGCGGCGGTGGTGAAATCGGGCTCGCGCAGGGCCAGCCGGATCTGGGTCATCTGCGTGAAATCGAAATCCACCTCCCGTTCGACCCGCCCGCCGGCCGGGACGACGCCGGCGGTGGGCACGCCCTCGATCACCGTGGCGGCTTCGCCCGTGGCAGAAACGCCGCCCGAAATCACGGTACCCTGCGCGACGGCATAGACCTCGCCATCGGCCGCGGTCAGCGGCGTCATCACCAGCGTGCCGCCCAGCAGGCTGTCGGCATCGCCGATGGCCGAGACGGTGACGTCGATGCGCCCGCCGCTGCGGGCGAAGGGCGGCAGCGCGGCGGTGACGATCACCGATGCGACATTTCGCGGCCGGAACTGCTCGCCCGTGACGTTGACGCCCAGCCGCTCGAGGATGTTTTGCATGATCTCCTCGGTATAGGGGGCGTTGCGCAGCCCATCGCCGGTGCCGTTCAGCCCGACGACCAGCCCGTACCCCACCAGGTCGTTGCCGCGCACGCCATCGAACTCGGCCAGATCCTTGATCCGGACCGATTGCGCCGCCGCAACCATCGGCAGCCAGAGCGCCAGCAGAAGGACAAGCCAGACGCGCGCCCCGCGTCGGCGCCCCGGCGCCGTCACCGCAAGTACCCGGTCAGCGTCAGGCGGGCGCGGCGCGCGGTGATGGCATAGATCGATTCGAGGCGCGTCATCTCGGCCTGAAGCCGCGTCGCCGTCTCGTAGGAATCGGCGGCGGTGCTCTCGGACAATGACCGCTCCAGCGCCGAGGCCTCGCGATCGAGCGCGCCGCGTGCATCGGCGATGCGCGCCTCGACCGTGCCGATCCGCGCGCGCATCTCGGTCAATCCGCCGGCGGTCGTGGACATCCGCTCCGCGAGATCGCGCGCGAGCGCGGCACGGTCCGCAGGCGCTGCGGCGGCGGCCGCCTCGGGGAGAAGAGCCAGGAGGGCTGCGTCGCGCAGCGCCGCGCGCAGCGCCGGCTCGTCCAGATCGACCGCGATCGGGATGGCGCGACCTTGGCCCGTCGGGAAGGCCACGGCATCGACCGGGAAATCGGCGAGGTGATCGGTTTCGAACGTGCCGCCGGGCGCGAAAAAATCGTCGAACGCCAGGAGCAGCGCGTCGGGATCGAGCGCCCCGGCCGCGATGGGACGCAGCGCGGCCAGCAAATCGTCGGGGGCCCCGAGCGGCGCGCCGTCCGGATCGCCGTTTCCGAAGAGCGCCCGCCCCCCCTGCTGGCCGTTCAATGCTGCCATCATGTCGCGCAGGCTGCCCTCGGCCTCGGTGGCCAGGGGGCCGATCGCAGTTGGCGCGGCCTGGCCCAGCGCCGAGATCGCGCGGGTGAAAAGGTCGGCGGAGCGGTCGGCGACGAAGCCCGCCGCCAGCTGCATCCGCCCCGTCCAATCGGCCGCGTTGGAAAGCGCCACGCGCCGCGCTTCGGCCGTTCCGAAATCATGGGCGGCGCGCGCCAGAGCGGAAAAGTCGCTCCGCAGGGCGCGTCCCAGATCTGCGCGCCGTCCGCTTCCGAGTTCGGCCGATAGCCGGTCGATCCGGGCGCGGGTGGCGCGCCCGGGATCGGCGATGACGGGCGGCGGGGTCCATGCGTGGGTCAGGTCCATCTCAGATCTCCGTCAGGCGCTGGATCATGTCGCCCACGACCTGGATCACGCGGGCATTGGCGGCATAGGCCTGCTCGACCTCGATCAGGCGTTGCATTTCGGCGTCGATATCGACGGCGCCGCCGTCCTTTCGCGCGGCCAGGTCGGCGGCCTGAACCTGGCGGGTTTCGGTCGCGTCCTCGGCGCGAAGCCGGTCGGCCGAGACGGCCGAGCGCAGCGTGGCGGCCAGGTCCACGAACCCGAGGCTGCGCCCCGTCAGGCCGGTCGTCGCGGGCGCCTGCGGGCTGCGCAGCGCGGCTCCGAGGCGCAGGAGCTGGTCGGACCGACCGGCCGGGCCGGGAAGCGCGGCGCCCAGCCCTTCGCGTAGCCGCCAATGGGTCGCGGGATCCTCGGGATCAAGCAGCGGGTTCAGTGCCATCCGTCCCGCGAGGCCGGCCAGTGCGGCCGGATCGAAGGCGGCGCCGGCATCGGTGAAGAGCCCCGGCTGGCCGACGCCCAGTGTGGGGTCGACCGCGGGCTGGGCGAAGCGCGACACGAGCTCGGCGGCGAAGGCGTCGAGCCGCGCACCGGCGCGCGGGGCGGTGTCGTCGCGCAGCATGAAGAGCGCCTCGAGCCCGCCGCCCGCGATCCGGCTGCGGTCGTCGCCGCGGATCATCTCGCGCCCGTCGATCGTAAGGCCGGAGAGACCGGCCCCGAGCTCCATCTCGGGTGTGACCAGCGCGCGGGCGCTGAACTCGATCCGCGCGGGCCGCGCATCGAGGAGCATGACGCCACCGCGGCTGACCAGCGCGACCGCGCCGCCCTCGCGCGGCAGGGTGCGCAGGGGGATCTGCAGCGAGATCCGGTCGATCAGCAGGTCGCGGCGATCGAGCAGATCGGCGGCATCGCCGCCGCGATTGCCCAGACGCATGATATCGGCATTTAGGCGCGCGACGGCTTCGAGATCGGTGTTGAGCCGGATGACCGTGTCCTCGATGGTCGTCTCGGCGGTCGAACGCTCCGCCGCCACGAGGCGACCGAGGGCGTTGACCTCGGCGGTGAGCGCGTCGGCGTCGCGCAGCGCGCTTTCGAGAAAGCTGGCCGCGCTCGGGTTGCCGGCCGCCTGGACCAGCGCCGCGTCGAGCCGGGCGAGCCGGTCCTGCAGCGTGCCCGGGCGATCGGGATCGCCCAGGGCCGCGTCCAGCCGTAGCTGGAAGTCGCGGTCCCGCTCGGCGGCCGCGGCGCCCGCCTGCGCATCGCGGCGCATCTGCGCGAGCCCGGGGTCGCGGACGCGGCGGATGGTGAGGTCGCGGCCCGCGGGGCCGGGCACGGCCTCGCGCAGCAGGTAGCCGGGGCGATCGGCGCCGGCGACGTTTCCCGAGAGCGTCTCGGCCCGGCGGGAAGCGGCGCCGAGGCCCGAGACCGCGTTGTTGAGGGAGCTGGAAAGGCTCATCTGCGATCACTCCCCGCCGTCAGCGCTTGATGTTGGTGGTTTCCTGCAGCATCTCGTCGACGGTCTGGATGACCTTCGCGTTCGAGCTGTAGGCGCGTTGCGTCTGGATGAGCTGGGTCAATTCGCCCGCGACATCGGTTGTGCTCTCCTCCCGCGCGAAACCGACCATGGCCCCGACCGGCCCTTCGCCCGCGTTCCACAGGTAGAACGGCCCGCTTTCCAGTGAGAGGTCGTAGGTCTGGTTCGGCAGCGATTTCAGGCCGTTCGGGTTGGGCACGTCGACCACGGGGATCTGGAAGAGCGCCTTGGTGAATCCGGTGTCGTAGAGCGCGCTGAGCAGGCCCTTCTCGTCCACCTCGATCGTGGTGAGATTGCCGACGGGCGAGCCGTTCTTGGTGATCGACAGCGGCGCGAAGACGTCGGAGAGCTGCGACAGGCCCTTCGCCTCGAGCGGGCGGCCGATATCGATATCGATCGGGCCGCCCAGCGCGGCGATGGTGATCAGCCCGGTCGCGGGATCGTAGCTGCCCGCCGAAAGCGGGGTGACCGTGTCGATCGTGCCGCCGTTTTGGCGCGTGTCGTCGAACAGGACGGTGAATTCGCCCACGACGATGCCGCCCTGTCCCTGGTCGCGGATCTCGACCGTCCATTCGTTGCTGCTGCCGCTGGCGGGGATGTTCGGCGTGAAGGCGATGTCAAGCGTCTCGGCCTGGCCGAGGCTGCCGAAATATTCCAGCGACAATTCGCGCGGGTCGCCGCTCGATCCGGCGGCGGTGTCCGTGGCGGGCAGGTTCACGCCCAGGAGCACGTTGGTCGTCGGGTCGCCCTCGTAGGTGTTGGTGTCGACGCGGACCGGCTGCAGGCCGCCGGGCGTGTCGCGCGGGAAGTTCGGCACGACGCCGTCATTCGTCGCGGGCCAACCCAGAAGGACGAGTCCGCTTTCGGTGCGCAGCACCCCGTCGGCATCGGGCCGGAACGAGCCGGTGCTGGTCAGCAGCATCTCGGGCGTGGTGCCGTCTTCGAGGATGGCCGAGCTGCGCGTCACGGGCAGCATGCCGCGCCCGGAGACGGCGAGGTCGGTGGCGTTGTTGGTGGTGACCAGCGTGCCGCGCTGGTCGATCATGCGCCCGGTCGTCACGCGCACGCCGCCCGCGGAATAGGAGCCCTTGCTCTGATCGAGGACGAGGGAGTGGAAATCCGCGATCGCGCGCTTGTAGCCGAAGGTGGCGGAGTTTGCGATATTGTCCGAGATCGTGGCCAGCCGGCTGGCATTGACGTTCAGACCGGTGACCCCGGCATTGAGGGAGGAAGAGATCGTCATCGGCGGTCCTTTCGGGTTCTCGGGCGGGGGCCTTTCGGCCCTGCTGTCGGGGGCCACGTTTGCGCCCAAGGTCTTAAGGTGCGGTTCACGCGGCCCGATCCGCCGCGCGCGGTCGCCCGCCGGCGGTCAGCGGCCGCCGCGTAGAAGCGTCAGCTCGACCCGATTGTTTCGGGGCGACAAGGGGTTGGCAGCCGCCGGCCGGCGGTCGGCATGCCCCGTCAGGCGCGCGATGCGCCGGTCGGCGACCCCGATCTCGGGCAGGATGAGCCGCATCGCATCCGCCCGCGCGGCCGAGCGCGACCAGGCCCGCGGCTCGCGGGTGACGACGGGTTCGGCGGCGGTGTGGGCGTCAATGGCCAGCGCGTTGCGGCGATTCGCGACCTCGGGCGCGACGGAGGCCAGGAGCCCGCGCAGAAGCGGGCTGGGGCGATTATCCTCGAAAAGCGGGCGGTCGGGCAGGTCGAAGAACTCGATCACCAGCCCCTCGTCGGAGAGGCGCACGGTGACATGCCGCAGCTGTTCCTCGTCCAAGAGGCTGTCGCCGCCCTTGCCCAGAAGCGCCGCCTCGACGGCGCGGAACTCCGCCTCCTCCAAGGTCGTGCCGTGAGTCGCGGACGAGGTGATGCCGCCGCGGCCGACCTGCACCAGGGCGGCATCGGCCATCATCGAGGTGCCGCCCATCGCGCCGTCGCCGCCGCCCGAGGCGCGGCTGATCGCGACGGTCGGGCTGAAGTAATCGGCGAGGCCCTTGCGCTGCTTCTCGGTCGTCGCGTTCAGCAGCCACATCAGCATGAAGAAGGCCATCATCGCGGTCACGAAATCGGCATAGGCGACCTTCCAGGCGCCGCCGTGATGGCCGCCGCCGCTGACCTTCTTGATCTTCTTGATGATGATGGGTCGCGCGTTTTCGCCTGGCATGGCCGGTCCTCCGGCCCGCAGGACTAGCGCGGTCGGGATGAACGCGGGGTTACGGCGCGACCCATTGCCCGGTGCCGTCGGCCGCGAAATGCGCGCGGCGATGCGGATCATGGGCCAGGCTGACGGCATCCATGCCACGCACCCGCCCCGACAGGGCGACGAAGCGCGCCCGGTCCGGCGTGCGGGTCACGGTCTCGGGGGCGGCGACAGGCGTGCCGGGCGCGGGATCGGTGCCGTAGTTCAGGCGCGGCGTTTCGGGGATGCGGTCCCAGCGGGCGGGATCGGCGGGGATCAGATCCATCTCCAGCTGGACGCGCAATTGCAGCTGCGCCGCCGCGTCCCAGAACAGGAGCGTGGCGCGCGGATCGCGGCGCAGCGCCGCGACCTTGGCGGTGCGCAGGTCGGAATGGACCTCCAGACGGCGGGCGGCGCGGTCCGCTGCGCGGTTGCCGACCATGCGCGCCTCCGGGCCCTCCGCCCCGGCGGTGGCCAGCGCGACGAAGCGAAACGGGTCCGACGCGTCCGCCGCCCCCCGCGCGAGGCGCGCCCAGAGATGGTCGAGCAGCGTGTCGAGCGCGTCCCAAGGGTCACTCATAGCCCGTCATCTCCAGATAGCCGGTGGCGGCGTGGCTACCGGTCGCGGTCACCGGCCCCTCCCAATAGGGAAACAGCGTCGCCTGCCAGCTGTCGGGGTTCACCGCCGCGACCTCCAGGTCGACGCCTTCGGCGGCCAAGCGCAGGCGCCAGCGGACGGGGATCTCGCGGTCGGCGACCTGCGCCGTCTCCAGCGGCTCGAGCGCGATCGCGTCCGGCCCGTAAGGCGTCAGCATCCCGTCGGGCGCGATCCAGGAGGCATAGGCATAGGGCGAGCCGCCGCGCAGGCGGAAGGCCATCAGCTTGTGGCCGTCCTCGAGATGCAGCGAGAACCAGTCCCAGCCCTCCTGGTCGCCCTCGAGGGGCTGCGAGGACCATTCGCGGTCGAGCCAGCCCCGGCCGGTGACCGCGACGAGCCCGGAGGGCAGATCGAGTTGCCCTTCAACCTCGTAGAAGGGCTGCGAGTAGTAGTAGCTCGCCTGCCCCGTCGGCGATTTGACCGAAAAGCCGTCCTGCCCGTGGAAGACCAGCGGCCCCTCGGCGGTGAAATCCAGCGCGTAGCCGGCCGCCTCGCCCGCAGCCGTCAGGCGCAGCCGGTCGAGCGACGAACCTTCCAGCCGCCAGTCGTCGATCCAGGCGGCGAAGGGATCGGCCTCGACCCCGGCCTGGCCGATGCCGCCGCGGGCCAGCCGCTCGCCCGAATAATGCGCCTCGGGCGTGGTGACGCCCAGATGGCCCATCCAGACCTGCGGCCCCTCGGGGGTGAGCGCGGAGCGGAAGAGCGTCCACTGCATGCCGTAGCGCTGCCCGTCCGCGCCTTCCAGCGAAGCGGTCAGGTACCACCATTCGATGCGGTAGTCGGGATGCGCGCCGTGATCCGCGGGGAAGCTGAAGGTCGGGTCGGGCGTGGGCAGGGCGAAGCCCTCCGCCCCCTGGCCCAGCCCGGCGAAGCCCTGCGCGGCGGCCTGGACCGGCAGCCAGAGTGCGAGAAGAAGGATCCTAGCGCTCATGTGCGAAGACCTGGACCAGCCGGGCGGGCGGGATGCGCCAGAGGCGAAGGGCCGGCAGCGCCGCGGCCAGCCCTGCCGCCACCAGCGCCCAGAGCGCGAGCGCCGCCCAGCCCGCCGGATCGGGCAAGAGCGGCAAGCGCCAGCCGAAGGCCTGCACGTTGACCACCGCCAGCAGGACCCAGGCCAGCGCGATGCCCACCGGGATCGCCAGCGCCGCGGTGAAGGCGGCGAGGATCAGCGCCCGGATCAGGTCGGCGCGCGCCAGCCGCCCGCGGGTCAGGCCCAGCGCCCAGACCGGCGCGACCTGCGGCAGGCGCATCGTCCCGAGCGTCGTGAGCGACGCCCAGAGCGCGAAGCCCGCCACGCCGAGCGTCAGCACGTTGAGCGCCGCCGTCACCGCGAAGGTCTGCTCGAAGACGCGCAGCGAGAAGGCCTTCACGCCGGCCTGATCGACCAGCCGGTCGGACGGCAGGTCGAAGCGCGCGGCGAGCTCGTCCATCAGCGGCTGCAACTCCGCCGGCGGGACGCGCACGGCGAAGCGCAGGCGCGGCGCCTCGGGAAAGAGCGCGTCGAAGACCGGCAGGCCCAGGATCGCCTGGCCGCGCGGGTTGCCGTAATCGGAATAGACCCCGAGGATCTCGCGCGCGCCCGCCGCGCCCAGATCGACGCGGTCGCCGGACCAGAGCCCCTCGCGCCGGGCGAGCTGTTCGTTGACCAGCGCCCCCTCGCCCGCCGCCAGCCGGTCCCAGAGGCCGGGCAGCCCGTCGAGGATGGGCCAGTTCTCGCGGTATGTCGGATGATCGGCGACGCCGAAGACCTCGCCCGGCGCACCGGCCAGCGTCGTCTCGACCGAGACGATGGGCAGGATCGCCTCGGCGCGCGGGTCCAGCCATTCGCGGATCGCCACGGCCTCCTCGGCGTCGGCGGCCGTCACGTAGAGCTCCGCCGCCAGCCGCTGGTCCAGCCAGCCTGTGAAGGTCGCCCGGAAGCTGCCGACCATCGTGCCCACGCCGATATTGGCCGACAGCGCCAGGAGCAGCGCCATCAGCGCGAGCGACAGGCCCGGCAATTGCTGGCGCGCATCGGCCCAGAGCCATTGCGCCACCGGCCGCGTCGCCAGACGCGCGCCGGCATCGAGCGCCAGGGCCAGGATCGGCGGCAGCAGAAGCGCGGCGCCCAGCAAGAGCGCGCCGAGGCAGAGAAAGCCCGCCACGAGCCCGCTGCCCAGCGCGCCGATGCCCGCCGCGGCGACCAGAAGCGCCGCGCCCCCCGCCGCCTGCCGCTTCAAGGTCGCGGCGCGGGCGCGGGCCCAGGCGCGCGGCATGGCCGGGGCGAGGACCGGCAGGCGGGCCAGTTGCCAGAGGCTCTGCCCCCCGGCGATGACCAGCCCCGCCCCCGCCATGGCGAAGCCCGACAGCCACCACGCGGGCGAGAGCGTCAGGGACCCCGCGACACCCGCGCCGTAGAGACCCGAGAGCGTCGCGGCCACGCCGGGCAGGAGCGCCGCGGCGACCGCGTAGCCCAGGAGGATCCCCAGCGCGCCCGAGACCAGCGTGAAGACCAGAAGCTCCAGCGCGACCAGGATCGACAGGCGCCGCGCGGGCAGGCCCAGCGCGCGCAGGGTGCGGAAGAGCGGACGGCGCTGCTCGAAGGCGAGGCCGATGGCGGAATGCACGATGAACAGGCCGACGGCGAAGGCCAACAGGCCGAAGGCCGTCAGGTTGAGGTGGAAGCTGTCGGTCAGGCGCGCGACGTCGCCCTGCGCCTCGGGCGCGACGATGCGGGTCCCGGGGATGAGATCGGTCAGCGGCGGGGCGCCCTCGGCCGCACCGAGGATCAGGAGGTGGTCGATGCCCTGCGTCCCGAGGATGGTCTGCGCGGTTGCGATATCGGCGAGCACGAGGCCCGGGCCCAGCGCCTCCAGCGCGACGGCGCGGGGCGCGCCCTCGGGCAGGCGGGCGATCGCGTCGGGATTGGCGAAGATGAGCTCGCCGGTCAGGAACCCCGTCAGGTCCCCCGCGCCGGTCAGGTCGGGCAGCGTGCCGTCCTGCGGCGCGGTGAAGGGGTCGATGCCGATGAGGCGCAGCGTGGTGCGCGGAAAGCGCGCCTCGATCACCGGCGTGACGGGCCAGCCCGCGCGCCGCGCGGCGGCGAAATCGGCGAGCGTCAGCGGCCCTTCCAGCCGGGGCCTCGCCTGTTCGCCCAGGGTCGCCGCCGCCTGGTCGTAGCTGAGCCGCGCCTGCGCGTTGATCGCCTGCACCCCGGTCCAGAGCCCGGTGGCCAGCGCCAGCCCCACGACCAGCGTCAGCACTTGCAGCGGGTGCCGCCGCCAATGCGAGGCCAGCGCCTGGAGGCCCGCGCGCGTCACGCGACCTGCCCCAGATGCAGGTGCAGCCGCGCGTCGAGCATGGCGGCCAGCCGCTCCGAATGGGTGACCATCAGCAGCCCGGCCCCGCTTTCGCGCGCAAGGTCGCGCATCAGACCCATCATCGTGTCCCCCGTTGCCTCGTCGAGATTGCCGGTCGGCTCGTCCGCGAGGATCAGCTTCGGCCGCGCCAGGAGGGTCCGCCCGATCGCCACGCGCTGCTGCTGCCCGCCCGAGAGCTGTTCGGGATAGCGGCTCATGTGCTCGGCCAGGCCCAGCCGCCCGGCCAGCGCCGCGACGTCGCCGGGATCGCGGCCGGCGAGGCGGGCGTGGAAGGACAGGTTGTCGCCGACCGACAGCGAGGGGATCAGGTTGAATTGCTGGAAAATCAGCCCGACGGCGTCGCGGCGCAGCGCAGCGCGCCCGGCCTCGTCCATCTGCGAGACGTCTTTTCCGGTGATCTCGATCGTGCCCGCATCTGCCGCGTCGAGCCCGGCGATCAGATGCAGGAGCGTCGACTTGCCGGACCCGCTTTCGCCCGTCAGCGCCAGCGTGCGCCCGGCTTCCAGCCCGAAGGACACGCCGCGCAGCACGGGCTGCGGCCCGTCCGCCGTCGGGTAGGACTTCTCGACATTTCGGACATTCAGCAGCATCGGGCCTCCGCGCGGTCCTCGGAGGGTAGGCGCGGCGGCCGCGGCTTCAACCGCGGCGCGCCGCCGCCCGCATCAGAGCGTCACGTCCGGCAGCGAATGGAAGGCCGTGCGCAGCGCGTCCGACCAGCCGTCGGAGATGGCCGCGAAATCGCTATCCGTCTCTTCGATCCGGCGGGACTTGCCGAGCATCAGGCTGTCGCCCTCGTAGATCTGCAGATCGAGCGGCGCGCCCACCGAGAGGTTCGCGCGGATGGTCGAGTCGAAGCTGACCATCAGAAGCTTCACCGCCTGCTCGAAGGGCATCTCGGGATCGTAGGCGCGCACCAGGATCGGGCGGCCGTATTTCGTCTCGCCGATCTGGAAGAACGGCGTGTCGATCTGCGCCTCGACGAAATTGCCCTCAGGATAGATCATGTAGAGCCGCGGCGGCGAGCCGGCGACCTGGCCGCCGAAGATCATCGTGGCGTTGAAGGTCGTGCTGGCCGCCTGCGGGCCGCCATGCGTCTGCTCCAGGATGACCTCGCGCAGGGTCTGGCCGATCAGGCGCGCGGCCTGGAACATCGACGGCGCCGTCAGAAGCGACGGGCTGCGGTCGTTCGGCGCGAGGTTGCGCTCGTCCAGCAGGCTGACCACCGCTTGCGTCGTGGCGAGGTTGCCCGCCGTCATCAGCACCATCGCCCGCTCGCCGGGCACCTCCCAGGTGTGCAGCTTGCGATAGGTGGAGATGTTGTCGACCCCGGCATTGGTCCGGGTGTCGGAGAGGAAGACGAGGCCGCGATTGAGCTGCAGGCCGACGCAATAGGTCATGTGGGTGGGTCCGATCGATGCTGGCGCAGACTTGGCACGCGGGCCCGGGCGCTTCAATGGGGAACGCGGGCCGGGCCGCGGCGTTCCGGTGGCATGTCCGCGCCGCTGATCGTCACGCTCGAAGCCGACCCCGCCTCGCAGGCGCGCTTCGCCGCAGCCCGGACGCGGTGGTTTCCGGCCGCGCGGAACGTCGTTCCGGCGCATGTGACGCTGTTCCATCAGCTCCCCGGCCTCGACGCGCCGGAGGCCGCGCTGCGCCTTCACGAAATCGCGCGCGAGACCGCGCCGCTGCCCTTCGCGGTGGCCGGGATCATGCCGCTCGGCCGTGGCTGCGCCTACCGGCTGGAGCTGCCGGGCGGCACGGCGCTGCGCGACCGCGTGGGCCGCGGGATCGACCGGAAGCCGCAGGATCGCGGAAGGTTGCGCGCGCATGTCACGATCCAGAACAAGGTCGCCCGCGACGTGGCGGCGGTGACGCTGCAGGCGGTCCAGGCGGGATTCGTGCCCTGGGACGGGCGGATCGACGCGCTGCGCCTCTGGCGCTATCAGGGCGGACCCTGGGAGGCGGCGGGTCGGTTCGCGCTTGCGGGCGCTACTGCTGCTGGTTCTGGATCGCCCGGACCGTGACCTCGACCGTCATGCGCTCGTCGCCATTGCCCTGCCGCAACCCGATCACCGGCGCGGCCTCGTCGTAGTCGCGCCCGGTGGCGACGCGGACATAGCGGTCGTCCGGCGAAATCCCGTTCGAGATGTCGAAGCCGACCCAGCCCAGACCGTCGATATGCGCCTCGGCCCAGGCATGGGTGGCGTCCTGCTCCTCGCGGTCGTCCATCTTCAGATAGCCCGACACGTAGCGCGCCGGCCGGTCCAGCAGCCGGGCGCAGGTCACGAAGATATGCGCATGGTCCTGGCAGACGCCGGTGCCGTTCGCGACCGCCTCCTCGGCGGTCATGCCGACATCGCTGCTGCCGGTAGCGTAGGCGACGGTGTCGCGGATCGCTTCGGAGAGCGCGTGCATCTGCTGGAGCTGGTCCTCCATCTCGCGCAGGTCGCGCACGAGGCCCAGCGTGCCGGGGCCGCGGCGGGTCCGGTCGGTCGGCCTCAGGAACATCCACAACGGCATGTAGCCGCCGTGCTGGCCCAGCACGCCGCCCAGATCCTCCATCTCGACCTCGCCCTCGGCGACGATGCGGACCTCGGTGCGCCCGGGATCGATCGAGACGAGCTGGACGCGGTTGTTGTTGGCGTCGTCGAATTCGACCTGGATCTGGCCGCCCTCGACGCGGGTGTCCCAGGACAGGATCTTCTGGTCGTCGCGATGCTTCGGCGTCAGGCGCAATTGCTGCAGCCCGTAGCTCACCGGCCCACCCCAGTGGTAGGACGTGACGTGGCGGATGGCGAGGCGTCGGGTCATTCCACGAACCTGTAATCGCGCTCGATCTGGGCCGCGAGGCCGGAGTTGAGCGTCAGGAAGTCCTGGAGGAACTCGTGCAGTCCCTCCTCGAAGATGGATTCGATCGTGGCGCGTTCGAGCTTGCGGCAGATGTCGTCGGACAGGTCGTGGCAGGGCATCCGCACGCCGTGATCGCGCTGCAGATACTCGAGATTGCCGCCGATCTTGTTGTAGCAGAAGGCCAGGCTGCGCGGCATCCGCCCGTCCAGGATCAGGAAGCGGGCGATGTCGCCGGGCCCGCGGGTGCGGCCATGGACCATGCGGAACGCGCCTTCGGCCGAAACCGAGCGCAGGATCGTCTCCCATTGCGCGTTGTCGAGCCGCGAGCCGATCCCGGCCGAGGTCGGCAGCAGCACGTAGTATTTCACGTCGAGCAGCCGCGCGGTGGCGTCGGCGCGCTCCAGAAAGGTCCCGAGCCGGGCGAAATCGTAGATCTCGTTGCGCAGCATCGTGCCGTGCAGCGTGCCGCGCACGAAGGCCGAACGCTGGCGCACGACGCCAAGCACATGCGGCAGGCGCTTGGTGGTGACCTTGCGCGCCAGCTCGTCGCGCAGCGTCATCCAGCATTCGTTGACCGCTTCCCAGACCTCGCGGGTCAGCGCCGTGCGCACCATGCGCGCATTCATCCGCGCCATTTCGATGCAGTTCATCACCGACGAAGAATTGCCCTCGGCGCGCAGCAGCCAATCGGTGACCGCCTCGGCCGAAACCTCGTCATGTTCGGCTTCGAAACCCTGGCGCGCGCCGGCGGTCTCCAGCACCGAGAGCCACTCGTTCTCGGCGCGGTCGGGACGCGTCAGCGCGATGCGCTGGCCCGTCTCGACCAGCCGCGCGATGTTCTCGGACCGCTCCAGGTAGCGGAACATCCACAGAAGGCCGCCTGCCGTCTTGCCCAGCATCACTCGTCCTCCAGCACCCAGGTGTCCTTGGTGCCTCCGCCCTGCGAGGAATTCACCACCAGCGACCCCTTCTTGAGCGCCACGCGCGTCAGCCCGCCCGGCGTGATCTCGACCCCGTCGGGCGAGACGAGAACGAAGGGCCGCAGATCCACGTGGCGCGGCGCCAGGCCGTTCTTGACGAAGATCGGCACCGTCGAGAGCGCGAGCGTCGGCTGGGCGATGTAATTGCCGGGCCGGGCCTCCAGCTTCTTGCGGAATTCGCGGATGTCCTTCTTCGACGCGGTCGGCCCGATCAGCATGCCGTAGCCGCCCGAGCCGTGGACCTCCTTCACGACCAGCTCCTCGAGATTGTCGAGCACATGGCCGAGGCTGTCGGGATCCGAGCAGCGCCAGGTAGGCACGTTTTCCAGCATCGGTTTCTCGCCGGTGTAGAACTCCACGATCTCGGGCATGTAGCTGTAGATCGCCTTGTCGTCGGCCACGCCGGTGCCCGGCGCGTTGGCGATGGTGATGCCGCCCGCACGATAGACGTCGAAGATGCCGGGCACGCCCAGCATGGAATCCGGATTGAAGTTCAACGGATCGAGGAAATCGTCGTCCACGCGGCGGTAGAGCACGTCGATCGGCTGGTAGCCGCGGGTCGTCCGCATCGCGACGCGCCCGTCCACCACCCGCAGATCGTGCCCCTCGACCAGCTCCACGCCCATCTCGTCGGCGAGGAAGCTGTGCTCGTAATAGGCGGAGTTGTGGATGCCGGGCGTCAGCACGGCCACCGTCGGCTCGCCCGAACAGGCGGGCGGGGCGCAGGCGGCGAGGCTGGAATGCAGGCGCTGCGGATACTGGCTGACGCGCTGGACGCGGTTCTGCTGGAACAGCTCGGGGAACATGTTCAGCATCGTCTCGCGGTTTTCCAGCATGTAGCTGACGCCGGACGGCGTGCGGGCGTTGTCCTCCAGCACGTAGAACTGGTCGGGGCCCGTCCGCACCAGGTCGATGCCGACGATATGGGTATAGACGCCGCCCGGCGGCTCGACCCCGATCATCTGCGGCAGATAGGCGTCGTTGCGGGCCAGCATCTCGTAGGGCAGCCGGCCGGCGCGGATGATCTCCTGGCGGTGGTGGATATCGTGCAGGAAGGCGTTGAGCGCGCGGACGCGCTGCTCGATGCCTTTCGACAAGCGCTTCCATTCGCGCGCGGCGATGATGCGCGGAACGATGTCGAAGGGGATCAGCCGCTCGCCCGCCTCCGCGTCGCCGTAGACGTTGAACGTGATGCCGGTCAGCCGGAACACCGCCTCGGCCTCGCGCGCCTTGGCGCGCAGGTCGCCGGCGCTCTCCGCCGAAAACCAGCGCTCGAAGGCCTCGTAGGCCTCGCGGACGCGTCCGTCGGGGAAACGCATCTCGTCGAAATTGGTCGCATCGCTCATGGCCGGGACGATGGGCGGTTTCGCGGGAAAGCGCAAACGGGTTGCGGGCGTCACCCACACGAAGCCGTCAAGCGCCTGACAAGATGGCGAAAGTCGCGATGGTTGCGCATGAAAAAAGGGCTCCGACCATCTGGCGGAGCCCTCTATCTATCGTGCGACCGGACCCGGCCGCGGCACGCTGGCGTCAGAGACGCTCGTCGATCTTGCCCGTCGGGCCGTCCTTGGCCAGGGCCGATTTCGGCGCGTCGGGATCGTGACGCTCCTCCTCGACCTTCGAGCGCGAGCGGATGGCGAAGATGATGACCAGGCCCAGCGTCGCGAGGGCCAGTGCGGGGATCAGGAATTCGGTACTCATGGCAGTCTCCTGTTATTCACCGGGTCAACGGACCACGGGGCCGGGCCGTTCCGGCCTGCGGCGATTCCGCGCGATCGGCGGGCGGCGCGGCTCAGACCATCTCGTCGGGGACCGCCGGCAGGTCGCGCCCGAACCGCTTGGCCGGCGCGGTCAGGTAGGGGACGAGAAAGCCCACCCGCTCGTCGGGATGGGCGCGGGCATTGACCAGCGCCTGCCGCTGCCAAGCCCGGACCGTGCGGTCGGGATCGATCAGCGCGCCGTCCTCCGTCAGGTCGGTCCCTAGCCAGTTGCGCAAGCACCGGTCGCGCAGGCGCCGCACCGTCGCGGGATCGCGGAGCGGGATCGCGAGCTCGGTGTCCCAGCGCAGGCTCCGGCCGTTCAGGTTCGCGCTGCCGACGATCGCGACCCGCGCATCGATCACGCAGACCTTCGCATGGACGTAGATCATCGGCGCGCCGTGCAGCACCGACCGGCCGCCACCCTGCGCGACCTCGGGCTGGACCGGGGCGCCGACGAAGAGCCGCCCGCGGAAGGCGCGGCGCAGCTTGCGGATGCAGGACGCCTGGAGGAATTCGCCGAAACGCGCGTCGCTGCGCGTGGTGCCCTGGAAGGCCACGTCCTCGGGGGCGGCGGGCAGGATCAGCATCAGCTCCAGCCCTGGGGCCGCGGCGGCGCGCGCCGCCAGCGCGCGGGCGATGCGCCGGTCCCGCAGGTACTGCGTCTCGATATAGATCAGGCGCTCGGCCTGCGCGATCTCCGCCAGAAGCACGGCCTCGATCTCGCGCCGGACGGGATTGGGCGCCAGGATCGACGGGCGGCCCTTGGGCTTGGCCGACAGGGTGCGCAGCACCCGTCCGTCCAGATCGCTCGCCTCACGGTCGCCGCCGATCACGTCGCCCAGCTCGCCCAGATGGGTGGCGACGGCGGCAGCCCGGTCGGCGTCGCGCACGAGGATCTGGATGTCGTGCCAGGTCTCCTCGGACCGCTCGACATGGTCCGGCGTGTCCCAGCGCCGCTCGTTCAGGTCGAGCCCTCCGATATAGAGCCATTCGCCATCGATCACTGCCGTCTTCTGGTGATGCGTCACCGGCCAGAGCGACGGCAGCGGCCAGACGCGGGGACGCAGCCGCCCGCCGGTCCGCGCCAGCAGGGAGGCGAAATGCGGATGCCGGGCGAGGAAGCGCGACAGGGACCGGTCGCCCTTGCGCTGGACCTCGCGCAGGCGGCCGTCCATCAGCCCGTGCACCCGCGGCCAGAGCGCGAGTTTCGCCACCACCCCGACCGCGGCCGGGTGCAGCGAGGCCGTCACTTCGATCCGCGCGTCCGGCCCGGCCAGTTCGGCCAACGCGGCGGCCATGCGCATCGAGCGCCAGGTCAGCCCATGCAACTCGGTCGCGACGATGGGGTCGAAATCCGACAGGACCAGGCGGAAGGATACGCCCTCGCGCAGCTTGTGCAGGATCAGGTCGAACCAGTCCTCGCCCAGCGAGCGGGCCTGCTCGCTGCGCAGCCGGGTCGAGAAATCGAAGATCCGGAAACCCGCGACGATCTCGCGCGTCGCGCCGAGCACCACGCGCTCGAAGGCGGGATAGGCCTCGGCGGCGGTGATGAAGAGGTCGATATCGGCATCCGCGGGACCGTCTCGGGCCGGCGGGGCTTCGGGGCGGGCGCGCCAACCCATCTCAATAGTCCCGCGTCTCGGCCTCGAAGGACCGGATCGGGAAGATGATGCGGACGCGGTAGCTGTCGCCCTCCACGCCCATGTCGAGCGAGCCGGAGAGCTGGCTCTCGAAGGCGCGGATGAGCTGCGCGCCGAGGCCCTGCGACGGGCTCGCCGTGCGCTCGGACCCGAGCGTCGAGACGACGGTCAGGCAGCCTTCCTCCTCGGAGGTGCGCGTCAGCTCCAGCCGAATGCGCCCGACGCCGGTGGCATCGACCCCGGCGAAGCGCGCGGCGTTGGTCACCGCCTCGCTGCACAGCATGCTGAGGGGCACGGCCTGGTCGGGGAAAAGCTGGATGCTCTCGGCCTCGCATTCCAGCCGCAACGTGGCGGCGCGATCGGACATCGCGACGAGCTGGTTGGCCAGTTCGCAGACGAGGACGCCCGCGTCGATGCGGTTCATGTCCGAGGAGCGGTAGAGCGTGCGATGCACCGAGGCCAACGTCAGCACCCGCTCCTGCAGGCGGCGCAGCGTCGTGCGCGTCTCCTCCGAGCTGCTCTTGCGCATCTGCATGTTCATGATCGAGGTGATCAGCTGCAGGTTGTTCTTCACCCGGTGGTGCACTTCCTTCAGCAGGACGTTCTTCTCATGGAGGTTGTTCTCCAGCCGCGCCTCGTCCTGCAGGATGGCATGGGCCATCTCGCGGAAATCGGTCTCGATCCGGGCTAGATCGGCGCCCGCCTTGGCCAGAACCGGCTTGCCGATCAGGCGGCGCGTGCGCGCGAAGGTCCGCATCTGGCGCGACAGGCCGCGGATGTGGCGGATGATCAGCCGGTCCAGCGCGACAAAGGCCACGAAGAGCGTGGCCAGCCACATCATTATGGGCAAAAGCGAGGTCGCCAGAAGCCGCTGCAGCCCCGTCGCCACCAGCGCATACTGCGGCCAGGTCGTCATCGCGTAGGCCACGCCGGGGACCAGCGGCACGACGGCGAAGGCGCGCGTGATGCCATCCCCGTCGGGCCCGGCGAAGACCTGCGCCGGCCCGTCGGACAGCGCCGCGAGCGAGACGTCGCGCGGCAGGGCGGCGCGGATGGCGTCCGGCGGGGTCGAGCTGGTCAGCACCTCGCCGCGCGCGTTGAAGGTCAGAAGCGCCAGCGGATCCTCGGTCGGCAGTTCGCCGGCCGGGGCGGCAAGGCTACGTTTCGGCACCCCGAGGGAGATCGCGCCGACCACCGTGCCGCCGTCGTCGCGAACCGGCTCGGAGATGATGACCACCGGTTCGGGCACGTTCTCGGTCTTGGCATTGAGGATGGAAGGAAACGACGCGCCGCGCGGCAGCTCCAGCGCTTCGGGCAAGGGCCCCGCGGCATCGTCGCGCGCGGCGGCGCAGACAACCTTGCCCTCGGCATCGGTCACGAGAACGAAAAGATAGCTTTGCGCCTGCCGGAGCATGCGCTCGATCCGCGCCTCGCAACGTCCCACGTCCTCGTTGCCGAGCAGAAGGGAGGCGCCGAGGGCGCGTGCGGCGCCGAACCCGCGCTGGGCCACCGCCTGCAAGGGATTGGCGGCGCGTTCGGTGATCAGCAGAAGGGCGAGGCGACGCTCGCCCGCGACCTGCTCGGCCACGCGGTTCGATTGCCAAACGGCAATCGACCCCAGCGGCAACAGCGCGAGCGACAGAAGCGCAAGAACCCGGAGCGTCAGGCTGCGACCGCCGAACGTCAGCTGTCGCATTTACATGTTGCCGTTATGCGCCGAAGCCACCACAGCCATCGTGGCCGAGTCCGTCAGTTCGAAGGCCTCGTCATCGGACATCTGCATCAATTCGACCAACTTGGCGCGGCCGCGATTGACCCGACTCTTGATCGTGCCGACCGCGACCCCGCAGGTCGCCGCCGCCTCTTCATAGGCGAACCCCGACGCCCCGACGAGCACCAGCGCCTCGCGCTGCTCCTCGGGAAGCTTGGCGAAGGCCACCTCGAAATCCATCATGTTGAGGCGCCCGTCATGATCGGGCTTGCGCGACAGGCTGGCCGTGATCGCGCCGTCGGTGTCCGGCACCTCGCGCTTGGCCTTGCGGCGGTTCGAGTAATAGGTATTGCGCAGGATCGTGAAGAGCCAGGCGCGCATGTTCGTGCCGGCCTGGAACTTGTCGAGATTGGACCAGGCCTTGACCAGGCTGTCCTGCACCATGTCGTCGGCCAGCGCCGCGTTCCGCGTCAAGGAGACGGCGAAGGCGCGCATGGCGGGAAGGTGCTCGACCAACTCGTCCCGGGGATCGGGATGGCTCATTCGTCGTTCCCTTCCGGGCCGTGCTCATCATCGGTATCGCTGGAAGGCACTTCGCCGGCCTGCAACTGGGCAAGCAACTTCGCGAAACGGTCAGGAACGTCTTCGGACAGGACGGAATCGTATACGCGACGAAGGTTCTGATCGATCAGATCAGCCTTCGCGTCATCCTTGCCGTGATCGTCGTTCTGAACCATCTGCATCCCAACCCCGAATGTGTTTTTTTCATAACGGGTCCGGAACAGAACGTCATGTCGTGCGGTTTGTTCCGCAGAAAAGCTTCAAGACTTTCGGAACCGTGGGGGATCACATGGACGCGACCACCGAGATCAGCAAGGCCCTGCCTTACCTTCGCCGCTACGCGCGGGCCATGACCGGCGCGCAGACGAGCGGGGACAATTACGCCGCCGCCACGTTGGAGGCGATCCTGTCCGACCGCTCGGCGCTCGAGGGGACGAGTTCGGTGAAGGTCGCGCTCTTCAAGACGTTTCACGGGATCTGGTCGAGCTCTGGCGCGACCGTCGAAGCCGAGGAAGACGGCCCGCGCCGCCGCGCGCAGGACCACCTATCCCGCCTGACGCCGAACACCCGCGAGGCGCTTCTGCTGCACACCGTCGAGGAGTTCAGCTTCGCGGAGGTCGGCGAGATCATGCAGATCCCCGAAACCGAAGCCGAAGAGCTCGTCGGGATCGCGCGCCAGGAGATGGCGGATGCGGTGGCCGGCAAGGTCATGATCATCGAGGACGAGTCGATCATCGCGATGGATATCGAGGCGCTGGTCACGGAGATGGGTCACCGGGTCACCGGCATCGCCCGCACCCATCGCGAGGCGGTCGAGCTGGCGCGCGCCGAGATGCCGGACCTGATCCTGGCCGACATCCAGCTCGCCGACAATTCCAGCGGCATCGAGGCCGTCAACGAGGTGATGACCGATCTGGGCCGTTGCCCGGTCATCTTCATCACCGCCTTCCCCGAGCGCCTGCTGTCGGGCGAGCGCAAGGAGCCGGCCTTCATGATCGCCAAGCCCTATACGCAGGAGCAGGTCCGCTCGGCCGTCAGCCAGGCGATGTTCTTTTCCTCGACCGAGACCCTGACGACCTGAGCGGCACCCCGCGCGGCACTCTCTATCGTCCCGATCTGCCGGTCCACCGCGCGCTCAGACGAGTGCGCGGGCGATCGCGTTGAGGAAGTCGGTCTCGCTGAACGGGTTGTCGAGAAAGACCCAGTGCATTGAAACCTCTTGTCGTGGCACGTCCCCGACGATGACAACGCGCCCGCCCGACTCGAGGAATTGCGAGACGTTCTCGGCCTGCGCGATCTGCTCGTAGGGGCGCGAGGTGATGAAGACCCCGCCCGACCACGCGGGGCGCAGCGGCTCCAGCGCCGCGACGTCGGGCACCTGCATGACTTCCACATCCGGCTCGCTGTTGCGGATCAGCTCGATCATGTCGAGCGCCACGAGCTCGTTATCGGCATCGATGACGTATTTCACGGCGCGACTCCGGTCAGGGTGCGCACCTCATGGAACATTGCGGGCGAGACGGCATTAAACTGTGACATAGCCGAAGCGAGGAATATCGATGGTCACGCGTTGCGAGAGTTGCCCGCTTCGGAGTCAGCCCCTGTTCCAGGAAATGTCCGACCAGGAAGTGCAGAGCACGCAACGGTTCAAGGTCGGCGAGATGACCGTCGAGCCGGGCACGCCGATCCTGACCGAGGGCGCACATTCCGCGCAGCTCTTCACGGTGCTGGAAGGCATGGGCCTGCGGATGAAGCTTCTGGAGAATGGCAGCCGGCAGGTGACGAGCTTCGTCTTTCCCGGCGACCTGATCGGCCTGCAGGCCGCTGTCATGGGCGAGATGAGCCACACCGTCGAGGCGCGGACGCATATGACGCTCTGCGTGTTCGATCGCGCGATGCTGTGGGATTTCTTCAAGAACGCGCCGTCGCGCAGCTACGACCTGATCTGGATCGGCGCCTCGGAGGAGCATTTCCTAGGCGAGGCGCTGGCCACGGTGGGTCAGCGCAACGCCGAGCAGGCCGTCGCCTGGGCGCTGGTGAGACTCTGGGGCCGGGCCTCGGGGCTGCACCTGGTCGGCGAGAACGGGATGCAGTTGCCCTATCGCCAGCAGGACCTGGCCGACAGTCTGGGCCTGTCGCTGGTGCATACGAACAAGACGCTGGCCAAGTTCCGGGAACGTCAGCTCGCCGTCTGGCGCGACGGCATGCTGCAGATCAACGACCTGGAGACCCTCGCGCGGATCGGCCTGACGGAACCGGACGGCGAGAGGCGCCGCCCGCTTCTCTGACGCGTCAGGCCTGTTTCAGCTCGCTCTGGCTCTTCAGGACGCGTCTGCCATCCTCCTGCTCGATCAGGAAGGCGGGGTCGTCATGGCTGGCATCGCGCGTGACCTCGTTGCCGTCGATCGTGCGCGTCACCTTCTCCTCGAAGCGTTCCTTGGCCTCGCCCTCGCCGGTGCCGTTGCCCCAGTCCCACTTCACCTTGTCGCCGACATTGATCCTCGACATCGCGCCATCTCCTTCGTTTGCAGTGATGGCCCAACCGGATAAACGCGGGCGGGGTTCCCTCAGCGCAGCGGGCGGCGGTGCAGCTCGTCCTTGACCTGGCCATGCGTCAGCAGCGTGAAGATGACGGTGCCGCCCACGATGTTGCCGGCGAGAACGGGGATGAAGAAGGTCCGCAGCCCTTCCCAGAAGCCCAGCTGATCGGTCCAGAACATCCAGCCCCATTCGACCGACCCGGCGACGACATGGGTGAAGTCGCCGGCCGCGATGAGCCAGGTGAAGACCATGATGATGGCGAAGGCGCCGTTCTGGCGCTGCGGCAGCATCCAGACGAGCGCCGCGACGATCACGCCCGCTGGGATGGCGCGGAAGAAGGCCACGTCGGGCGCAAACCCCGTCGCGTGAGCCGACAGACTGTCGAGGGCGGGGCGGATGTCGCCCGGGATCGCGTCGGTCAACGCAAAGAGCGCCGAGACCGCGAAGGCGCCCACGACATTGGAGGCCAGCACGAGGATCCACAGCCGAATCATGCCGCCGAAGATCCGCAAGCCCGGCTCGGCGATCACCGGAAGCACGGTGGTGATCGTGTTCTCGGTGAAAAGCTGCATCCGGCCCATGATCACGACGATGAAGCCCAGCGAGTAGCCGAGATTCTCGATCAGGTAGGAATACGGGCTCTCGGGCAGGTAGGTGCGGAAGATCGCTTCGCCGAGGACCGAGAGCGAGATCATCAGGCCGGCGGCGATGCCGGAATAGACGAGGCTGCGCAGCGGACGGGTGAGCTCCTCCTCGCCGTCGCGGCGGATAACTTCGTAGAGGAGCTTCGGCGCGAGCTTACCGGCATCCTCGATGGCCTCCTGCTCGCGTTCTTCCTCCGCGTCCTCCTCCTGCCGGGTCCGGGGACGCAGCCCGATGCTCTCGCGCAAAGTCATGATGGCGGTCCCTTCCACTGGCGGTTGTGCCCGGATGCAACCGACATAGCCCGGGTTGCGTTCCGGTAAACCTTCACCAGCCGCGCGAGCGTCCCGCCCCGATGTCCCCATTCAAGCAATTCGCGCGGCTGCGGAAGATCGTCCAGGACGTGCGCGCCAGCTACTGGTTCATTCCCGGCTGCCTGGTCGTGATCTCCGCCCTGGTCGCGTGGATCGCGCATTTCGCGGGCGAGGACGTGACCGATGCCCTGCCGCTGCCGGTTGCACTGTCGCAGATCTCGACGGAGGGGGCGCGGTCGCTTCTGGCGACGATCGCGGGGTCCATCGCCGGGATCACGGGGGTCATGTTCTCGCTGACGCTGGTCGCGGTGACCCATGCGGCGGGGCAGTACGGGCCCCGGCTCATCGGGAATTTCATGCGCGACCGGGGAAACCAGTGGTCGCTCGGCATTCTGATCTCGGTCTTTGTCTACGCGATCATCACGCTGGCGCTCGTCTCCTCGGGCGAGGAACAGGTCGCGCGGCTGTCGGTCGTGCTGGCGCTCGTGCTGGCGCTTCTCGGGGTCTGCACGATGATCTTCTTCGTCCACCACGTGCCCGAGACGGTGAACGTGGCCAACATCGCCGCGCAGCTCGGACGGCGCTTCGACGTGATGCTGCGCGACCAGATCACGGATCGCGAGGCGCCGGGCGTCGAAAGCCCGGTTCCCGATCGCGAACCGGACCAACGGCTGCGCTTTCCCGAGTCCGGCTATATCCAGGCGGTCAATTACGACCGAATCGCGGAACTGGCCGAGGAATGCGACCTGGTCTTGTTGTTCCGGGCGACGCCGGGCGATTTCGTCACGCCCACCCTGCCCTTCGTCGACATCTGGGGAACCGGACTGTCCGACGAGGCGCGCGAGGCGGTGCTGGAGGCGGTGGCGATCGGCACCGAAAAGACCGAGATGCAGACCGTGACCTTCGTCGCCGATCAGCTGGTCGAGATGGCGGCGCTCGCGCTCAGCCCCGGGGTCAACGACCCGTTCACCGCGATCAATTGCCTCAACTGGCTGTCCGCGGGCCTCGGCACGGCGCTGGCCCATGACGGCGGGCTGCGGCCGCATCCGCCGGGGCGGCTGCACGGGACCGCGCTGACCTTCGACACGCTCTACGCCCACACTTTCCCGGCCGCGATGCCCTACGTGATTGCCGACGCGATGGCCCGGGCGGCCGCGATCGCGCTGCTGACCGATCTGATGGCGATCGAGAGCGGGCTCGACCGCCGCCCGGTGCTGCGCGATCTGCGGCGCCTGCGGGCCGCGTGATTTGGGTGGGCCCGTCCCGGCTTCCCGCTACCATATCGCCGTGGGCCTTGTTAGACGGGGCCGGAAGGGCGCTTGCCACGTCCGCACCCGCGTCGCGCGCGGACCTGCAACCACCGGGATGGGGACGCCCGTGAAGTCGATACAGATCATCACCGCCGCCTTGGCCATATGGCTGATCGTGAGCTTCGGCGCGCAGGCCGCGACGCTGCGCTTCGCACTGCCCGAGGACGAGGACCTTGCGGACAGCCTGCAGGCCGCGTCGCTTCTGGCCGAGACGGTGACCGATCCCGAGGCGCGCCGCCTCGATATCGTAGCCGCCGCGCAGGCCGATTACCGGCGGCTTCTCGCCGTCATGTTCGAGAACGGCTATTTCGGGCCCGTCATCTCCATCCAGATAGACGGGACGGAGGCGGCGGCCCTGCCGGTCGTTTCGGGCAACGGCGCGGTCGAGAGCGTCACCGTTACGGTCCAGCCGGGCCCGCGCTTCCTGTTCCGCCGGGCCGAGATCGCGCCGGTGCCGCCCGGGACCGCGATCCCCGAGGGCTTCGCCGCCGGCCGCCCCGCGGGCACCGACATCCTGCGCGAGACGACCGCGGCGGGGATCGGGGCCTGGCGCGCGCGCGGCCACGCAAAGGCCGAGCTGGCCGCGCAGGAGATCGTGGCGATCCACCCCGAGAACCGTCTCGACGCGGTCCTGACGCTCGCGCCCGGCCCCCGGCTGCGCTACGGGCCGGTCGTCGTCGCGGGCGCGGAGCGGGTGCGCGAGACGCGGATCTCGCGTATCGCCGACCTGCGCGAGGGCCGCGTCTTCGACCCCGAGGAGATCGACGACGCCGCCCAGCGCCTGCAGCGCACCGGCGCCTTCAACTCGGTCGCCATCGTCGAGGCCGAGGCGATCGGGCCGGGCGACACGCTGCCGCTGACGATCCAGGTGGCCGAGCGCCTGCCGCGCCGCTTCGGCGTGGGGGCGGAGCTGTCCAGCATCGACGGGCTCAGCCTGTCGGCCTTCTGGTTGCATCGCAACCTGACCGGCAATGCCGACAGCTTTCGCGTCGAGGGCGATATCGAAGGCATCGGCGGCGGCACGGGCGGCGAGGACTACATCCTGTCCTTCGCCTACAACCGTCCCGCGACCTTCAACGCCGAAACCGATCTTTACGCCAACGCCTTCATCGAAAGCCTCGACCAGCCGAATTTCACCGCCGAGCGGGCGGGCGTCGAGGTCGGCGCGCGCCGGATCGTCAGCGACGAATTCAGCTATTCCTACGGCGTCGCCTATGAGCGGTCGCGCGTGACCGACGCCTTCGGCGAGCGCAACTTCTCGATCCTCTCCCTGCCGCTCGAGGCCGAATACGATCGCCGTGACCAGGATCTCGATCCGACCAACGGCTACTACATCGAGGCCTCGGTCGAGCCGTTCAACGGCTTCGAGACGGCGGGCGCGGGGCTGCGCTTCCTGGGCGATTTCCGCGGCTACCAGGGGTTCGGCGGGGAGCGTCGCACGGTGATCGCCGCGCGGCTGCAACTGGGCACGGTCGTCGGGCCCGCGATCGACGAGGTGCCGTCCACGGACCTGTTTTTCTCGGGCGGCGGCGGCACGGTGCGCGGCCAGGAGTTCCAGTCGCTCGGCGTGACCCTGCCCTCGGGCCAGATCGTCGGCGGCAAGTCCTTCGCGGGCTTCTCGGCCGAGCTGCGGCAAAGCGTGACCGACACGATCGGCGTCGTGGGCTTCTACGACGTCGGCATGGTCAGCGCGAATTCGGACTGGTCGGATGGCGAGACGCATTCCGGCGCGGGGATCGGGCTGCGCTACGACACCGGCATCGGGCCGATCCGCTTGGACCTCGGCTTCCCCGTCTCGGGGCCGGACGACCAGACCGGTTTCGCCATCTATATCGGCATCGGGCAGGCCTTCTGAATGACCAGACGCCTCCTCCCCCTCGCCTTCGTCGCCCTCACCGTCCCCGCGCTCGCGCAGGATAGCGACGCGGAGCGCGACCGCGGCTTCCTGACCGGGCTGATCGAGGACAACCTCTCCGCGCCCGGCCTGTCGGTGCGCATCGACGGGTTCGAGGGCGCGCTGTCGTCGCGCGCCTCGCTGGACCGGCTGGCCGTCTCCGATGACGAGGGCACCTGGCTCGTGCTCGAGGACGTGGTGCTGGAATGGAATCGTTCCGCGCTGCTGCGCGGGCGGCTGGAGGTCGAGGAGCTGTCGGCCGGGCTGATCTCGGTCGCGCGCGCGCCGCTGCCGCCCCAGGGGGTCGAGGCGCTGCCGGATGCGGGCGCCTCGGGCTTCTCGCTGCCCGACCTGCCGGTGTCGGTCGACATCCAGCAATTGCGCGCCGACCGGATCGAACTGGGTGCCCCGCTCCTGGGCGAGGCGGTGGCGCTGACGCTGGATGCGGGCGCCCGGCTCGCCGACGGCTCGGGCGAGCTTCGCCTCGATGCCGAGCGGCTCGACGGCCAGCGCGGCAGCTACGACATCACGGCCAGCTACGCCGCCGACACGCAGGACCTCTCGCTCGATCTCACCGTGTCCGAGGGCCAGGGCGGGCTGGTCGCGACGCTGGCCTCCCTGCCCGGCCAGCCGGCGATCGACCTGAGGGTCGAAGGCGCCGGCCCGCTCGACGATTTCGAGGCGCGCATCGCGCTGGCCTCGGACGGGGCCGAGCGGCTGGGCGGCACGGTCACGCTGACCGGCATCGAGGAGGGCCGCCGCTTCGCCGTCGATCTGGGCGGCGACGTCACGACCCTGTTCGCGCCACGCTACCAGCCCTTCTTCGGCCCCGATGTGCAGCTCGCGGCCGAGGGCGTGCAGCGCACCGACGGCGTGCTGGCGCTGCAGCGCCTCGCCATCGACACCGCGGCGCTGACCGTGGATGGCGAGGCCGAGCTCGGCGCCGATGGCTGGCCCACCTTCCTGGACCTCGCGGTGGTGGTGCAATCGGCCGACGGCACGCCGGTCTTGCTGCCCAGCGCCGCGAATAGCCAGCTGGGCGAGGCCCGGCTGACACTCGACCACGACGCGTCGGTGTCCGACAACTGGACCTTGGACCTCACCGCCCGCGACTACCGCCAGCCCGATATCCAGATCGGCGCGGTCGAGCTGACGGCCGACGGCATCCTCAGCCGCAGCGACGGCACGGTCGAGCGGGCCACGGCGCAGGTCGCCGCCGCGCTTCAGGGGCTCGGCTTCGCGGATCCCGCGCTGGCCGATGCGGTGGGTCCGCGCGCGACGCTCGACACGGATGTGGAATGGAACGCGGGCCAGCCGGTCCGGATCAGCGACCTCTCGCTTGAGGGCGCGGCCTATGCACTGGCGGGCCTCGTGGAGATCGGTGCGCCCGCGGCCCCGGAGGATGCGACCGCGCCCGAGGCCGAGGACGGGCCCGGAACCGGGCTGCCGATCCGGCTCGACCTCGCGCTCGATCACGACCGTTTGGCGGCGTTCGCCGCGCTGGCGGGGCTCGACCTGTCGGGCACCGCGCGGGCCGAATTGCGAGGCACGCTCGACCCGTTGGCCGGCACGTTCGACCTCGACCTCGGGGCGGTGACGGAGGCGCTGGGCCTCGGCATCGCGCAGGCCGACGCGCTGCTGACCGGGCAGACGACCCTCTCCATCGCGACCCGCCGCACGGTCGACGGCACCTTCGTCGACGCGCTGCGGCTGTCGAACGACCAGCTGACCGCCTCGGGCGCCGCCGCGCTGCTGGCCGAGGAGGCCGCGCCGCGCCTGCAGGGCCAGGTCAGCCGCGCGAATTTCGAGGCGCGCATCGCCGACGGCACGCTGATCGACCCGCGGCTCGACGGCGCCACCGAGCTGGCGGCGAACGTGACGCAGGACGATGCGGGTGCGTGGCAGGGCACGGTCGATGCGGTCGCCCCCGAGGGCGTCACCGTCGCGGCCAGCGGGACGCTGACCGGCGAGACCCCCGCCGTCGATTTCGCCGCAAACGTTCCCGATCTGTCGGCCTTCGCCGAGGGCGTTCCGGGCGCCTTGGCGCTGACCGGAACCGCGTCCGCCCGGAACGGGACCTGGACGCTCGACGCGCAAGCGGCGGGGCCATGGGACCTGACGGCCTCGGTCTCGGGGCCCGTGACCGGCCCCACGCCCGAGATCGCCTTAGAGGCGCGGCTGCCCGAGCTGTCCGCGCCGGTGCCGGCCCTGGCCGACTTCGAGGCGCTGCAGGGCGCGGTCGAGCTGTCGGGCACGCTGGGCCAGATCGGCGGCGTCTGGTCGCTGGATGCAAATGCCGCGGCGCCCGCCGGCATCACGTTGCGCGTGCGCGGCCCGCTGACCGGCGACGCGGCCCCGAATATCGAGTTCGCGGGCACCGTCCCCGAGGTCTCGGACCTCGTCCCGGCGGTCGAGGGCCGTCTGGATATCGAGGGCGCGCTGTTTCGCGACGGCGAGGATTTCGCCGCCCGCCTGCGCGCCTCGGGGCCCTATGACGCGGTGGTGACCGCGAACACGATCCTGACCGCACAGCCCCTGGCAGTGGATTTCACCGCCGATATCCCGAGCCTGCAACCGCTGGCCCCGGTGCCCGGCGGCCTGTCGGTCGAGGGCCGCGCCGTGCAGACACCGTCGGGCTTCCGGATCGACCTGGACGGGACCGGGCCCTATGCCGCGACGCTGGACGTGGGCGTCGACCTCGTGGACGGGGTGCCGTCGATCACCGCGACGGGTCAGATCCCCGACAGCGCGGCGCTGGCCCCGCAATTGCGCGGCCCGCTCGACTACGCGGCCGAAGCCACGCAGACCGAGGCCGGCTGGCGCGTCGATGCCGCGGTCGAGGGCGCGCAGGGTCTGTCGGCGCAGGTCGAGGGCCTGGCCACCGGTCCGGGCATGGATCTGGCCTTCCGCATCGGGGCGGCGAATGTCGCGCCCTTCGCGCCGGGCCTGTCGGGACCGCTCGACGCGTCCGGGCGCCTCTTCATGCAGGACGAGACCCTCGCCATCGACCTCGACGCGGGCGGCCCGCTGGGCGCGACCCTGACCGTGGACGGCACGCTGGCGGGCGGCGGCGCGCAGGCGCGGTTCGACCTGCGCGTGCCCGATATCGCGCCGCTCGTGCCCGACATCTCCGGCCCGCTCAACGTCGCGGGGACGGTGGAGCAGCAGGGCGAGGCCTATGTGCTGGACGTCGCGCTGACCGGCCCGGCGGGCACGCAGGCCAGCATCGGCGGCTCGGCACGCACGGATGGCACGCTCGACCTCGATGTCACCGGCTCCGCGCCGCTGGGCCTGGCGAATGCCGTGCTGGAGCCGCGCCGCCTGGCCGGGACGGCCCGGTTCGACATCGCCGTGGACGGGCCGCCGGGGCTGGAGGCCGTGAGCGGCACGATCACCACCTCGGGCGCGACGCTCTCGCTGCCCACGCTGCGCAACTCGCTGGAGGGGATCGACGCGACGATCACGCTGGGGAATGGCCGCGCGGTGATCGAGGCGGCGGCCGGGCTGGGCACCGGCGGGCGGATCACGGTGAGCGGACCGGTCCAGCTTTCGGCGCCCTTCGACGCGGCGCTGGGCGTGCAGTTCGACGTGACGCTGGTCGATCCCAGCCTCTATTCGGCGGAGGTCTCGGGCAATGTCTCGGTCGACGGGCCGCTGACCGGCGGCGCGCTGATCGCGGGCACGATCAATATCGACGGGGCCGAGATCGCGGTCCCCTCCTCCGGGCTGACGGCGGTGGGCGACCTGCCCCCGATCGAGCATCTGGGCGCGACCCGCCCGGTGCAGCGCACGCTGGCGCGGGCGGGGCAGGACGCCGCCTCGCGCCGCGAGGCCGCCGCCGCCGCGGCCGCGCCCTCGGGCCCGCCCTTCCGACTGGATCTGACGGTGAACGCGCCGGGCCGGATCTTCGTACGCGGCCGCGGGCTCGATGCGGAGCTGGGCGGGCGGCTGACGCTGACGGGCACCGCCGACAACCCGGTGACCGCCGGCGGGTTCGAGCTGGTGCGCGGCCGGCTCGACATCCTGCAGCAGCGCTTCGATCTCGACGAGGGGCGCATCACCTTCCAGGGCAGCCTCGTGCCCTTCATCCGCCTCGTCGCGGTGACCGACACCGACGCGATCACCGCCTCGATCGTCATCGAGGGTCCCGCCGACGACATCCAGGTGCGCTTCGAGTCGACCCCGGACGTGCCGCAGGAGGAAATTCTCGCCCAGATCTTCTTCGGCCGCGACCTGAGCCAGCTCTCGCCCCTCCAGGCGCTGCAACTGGCGAATTCGGTGGCCGTCCTGGCCGGACGCGGACAGGGCGGTCTGCTCGACCGGCTGCGCGGTACCGCCGGGCTGGACGATCTGGACATCACCACAAGCGACGACGGCAGCGTCGCGGTCCGGGCGGGCAAGTACCTCTCCGACAACATCTATACCGACGTGCAGGTCGGGCAGAATGGCGATGCCGAGGTGTCGCTGAACCTCGACCTGTCGCCCAGCCTGACGGTGCGCGGCTCGGCCGGAGCGACAGGGGACACCTCGGTCGGGATCTTCTTCGAGAGGGATTACTGACATGGCCGCGGCCCCCGCCGCCGACACCCGGCTGGACGAGCTGGTCTGCTGCCCGGTCTGCGACGCCCTGCACGAGCTGGGCGAGGTCCCCGCGGACACGCGGATGCGCTGCGTGCGCTGCGGCACGGTCATCGCCGTGGACCGGCCCGAGGCGATCCGGCGCATCGTCGTGCTGGCGGCGACGGCGTTGGTGCTGATGACGATCGTGGTCTTCTACCCGTTCCTGGAGTTGCGGACCGGCATGTTCGTCAGCCGCGCCTCGGTCTTCGACACGGTGATGAGCTTCGCGCAGGGCATCATGGCGCCGCTGTCGATCGCCGTGGCGATCTTCGTCATCGTCCTGCCCGTCGCGCGCCTCGGCCTGCTGATTTGGGCGTTGGGCCCTCTGTCGGTCGAACGCGAGCCCTGGCCGGGTGCGGCCTTCGCGCTGCGATGGGCCGAGACCCTGAAGCCTTGGGCGATGGCCGAGATTTTCATGGTCGGCGTCGCGGTCGCGCTGGTAAAGCTGGCCGATCTCGCGACCCTTTCGATGGGACCGGCGTTCTGGTCATTCACCGCCATCGTGGTCATCACCGCGATCAAAGACACTCAGATGAGCAAGCATTCGATATGGTCGGCGCTGGATCGGGCACGGAAAAGCTGAAAGCCTGGACGGCGCGCGACGCGGGGCTCGTGGGCTGCCGCCACTGCACCCGTGTCTCGCCCATCGGGACCGAGACCTGCCCGCGCTGCGGCGGCGGCCTGACCAGCCGGGACCCGACCAGCCTGCAGCGGGTCTGGGCCTGGGCCGTGGTCGGGCTGCTCTTCTACATCCCGGCCAATCTCTACCCGATGCTGATCACCTCGACGCTGGGCCGTCCGCAGGAGGCGACGATCGTGGGCGGCGTGATCGAGCTGGCGCAATACGGCGCCTGGGGCGTGGCGGCGATCGTTTTTTTCGCCTCGGTGATGATCCCCGTGGGCAAGTTCATCGCCATCGGCTATCTCGCCTGGATCGTCCGCAAGCCGCACGGGCATTCGCCGAAGCAGCTTCTGCATCTCTTCGAAGTGGTGGAATGGATCGGCCGCTGGTCGATGATCGACGTCTTCGTCGTCGCGATCCTCGTCGCGCTGGTGCAATTCGATCTGCTGGCGACTATCAATCCGGGAATCGCCGCGGTCTGCTTCGCCTTATCCGTCGTTTTCACAATGCTTTCCGCGCTCAGCTTCGACAGCCGGGCGCTCTGGGACCAGATCGAGACCCTTGCCGATGAGTGACGCCCCCGACCGCCCGCACGAACCCCGATCCGAACCGCGACGGTCGTCGCGGCGCGTGATCTCGGCCGTCTGGCTGGTGCCGATCGTCGCGGTGCTGATCGCGCTCGCCATCGCCTATCAGAGCTGGTCGAACCGCGGCGTGCTGATCGCCATCGCCTTCCCGGACGCCTCGGGCGTCGAGGTGGGCCAGACCGGGCTGCGCTACCGCGAGGTGACGGTGGGCCTGGTCGAGGATGTGGGCTTCTCGGCGGACCTGACGAACGTCAATGTCTACGTGCGCGTCAACAAGGACATCGCCCCCTTCCTCGACGAGAGCGCGAGCTTCTGGATCGTCCAACCCGAGGTCACCAGCCGTGGCGTCGAGGGGCTGAACACGATCCTCTCGGGCACCTATATCGAGGGGACCTGGGACAGCCAGATCGGCGAGGCCCGGACCGCCTTCGTGGGCGACGAGCGCGCGCCCATCGTGCCGCCGGGCGAGGAAGGCACCGCCATCGTGCTGCGCGCCAAGGACAGCTCGCGCCTCGGGCCCGGCGCGCCGATCCTCTATCGCGGGATCGAGGTGGGCGAGGTCGCCGCCCCGCGCCTGTCGCCTGACGGCAGCGAGGTGCGTGTCGATGCCTTCGTGCGCGCGCCCTACGACCGGCAATTGTCCACCTCGACGCGGTTCTGGGACGCCTCGGGCGTCTCGGCCACGCTGGGGACCGGCGGGGTGGAGCTCCGGATCGGCTCGATCGCGTCGATCATCGAGGGCGGCCTGAATTTCGACACGCTGATCTCGGGCGGCCGGCCCATCGGCACCGGGCATATCTACAACATCTTCGCCGACGAGGACGCCGCGCGCGCCTCGATCTACGAGGATCCGGACACCCGCTCCGTCGCCATCGCGGCGCTGTTCCCCTCGGCCGTCTCGGGCCTGACGGAGGGCGCGCCCGTGCGCTTCCGGGGCCTGCGCGTGGGCGCGGTCAGCCAGATCAGCGGCTTCATCCGGTCCGACGACGCGGACCAGCAGGTGCAGCTTCTGGCCGTGCTCCAGTTGCAGCCGGGGCGCATGGGTCTGGCGGATGATTTCAACGATATCCAGGCGCTCGACTTCATCGGCGAGCTCGTCGGGGACGGACTGCGCGCGCAGCTCGCATCGACCTCGATCTTCGGCGGAGACCTCGTGGTCGAGTTGGTCAACGTGCCCGAGGCCGAGCCCGCCCGCCTGCAGATCGGCATCACCGACAACCCTCTGATCCCGACGGTCGAGGCCGAGACCGGCAGCCTGACCGCCACCGCCGAGAGCGTGCTGGGCCGCATCAACGACCTTCCCATCGAGGAGCTTCTGGTCTCGGCAACGGACCTTCTGGAGAATCTCAATCGCATCGCCGGCTCCGAGGAGACACGGGCCCTGCCGGGCGAGGTGCTGGCGCTGGTCGAGGATGGGCAGGGGCTGGTGCGCGACGGGCGCAACCTGATCAGCTCGCCGCAGGTCGCCTCGGTGCTGGCCGATATCGAGAGCGTGGCGGACGATCTGCGCGACGTCGTGGACCGGGTTTCGGTCGATGGCGGGACGCTCGACCAGATCACCGAGACGCTGGGCGCCGCCTCGGAGGCCGCGGCCAATATCGCGCGCGGCACGGCCGATCTGGACCGCCTCGCGGGGACCGCGCAGAGCGTGGCCGAGAACGTCGCCGCGCTGACCGCGTCCGAAGATACGCAGGCGCTGCCGGGCCTCGCGCGCGAGACGTTGCAGGAAGGCCGCGACTTGCTGGCCGCGCCCGAGCTCGACGCGCTCCTGACCGATCTGGCCGCGGTATCGACCGACATCCGGGCGATCACCACCCAGTTGGCCGCCGAGGAGGCGGGCCGGCGTCTGACCGAGGCGCTGGACGCCGCCGCCGCCGCCGCGACAAGCCTCGCCGACGGCACCGCCAACCTGCCCGAGCTGTCGCAGAGCGCCGAGCGCGTGCTGGCGCAGGCCGAGACGCTGGGCACGAGCCTGACCGAGCTCTCCGAGAAGGCCAACGCCCTGGCGCTGGACGAGCTGGTGAACGCCACGACGGACCTGATGCAGACCGCCGACGCCTTCCTGTCCTCCGACGAGGCCGACGACGTGCCGGTCGTGCTGGTCGACACGCTGGAGGAGTTGCGCCGAACCATCGAGACGATCCGCACGGGCGGGACGCTCGACAATCTCAACACCACGCTGCGCTCCGCCGCAGGCGCCGCCGACAGCATTCGCGAGACGTCGCAGGACCTGCCCGCGCTGGTGGCCGAGCTGCGCCGCCTGACCGGCAATGCCAGCGACGTGCTGCGGACCTACGGCTCCGACAGCCGCATTAACACGGAGCTCTTCGCCGCGCTGCGCGCCGCGACCCGCGCCGCCGAGGATGTCAGCTCGCTGTCGCGGACGATCGAACGCAATCCCAATTCCCTGCTTCTCGGACGGTGACCCCCATGCGCCTGCCCCTCGCCCTGACCCTGCTGCTGGCCGCGTGCGGACAGACCGCCTACTTCGCGCCGCCGCCCGCCACCTCGGCGTTGCGGGTAAACGCGCGCGCCGACAGCGTCGTGGTGGCCGAGGTCTCGATCCCCGAATACGCGATCAACCAGGAGATCCCGATCCAGCAGGCCGACGGCTCGCTGACCACGGATACCGACCGACTCTGGGCCGATCTGCCCGATCGCGCGCTTGCGGGCAGTCTGGCGCGCCACCTCAACCAGATCACCGACGCGCAGGTCGCAGTCGAGCCCTGGCCGCTGCGCGGATTTCCCGATATCGAGCTGTCGATCTTCGTCGAGGACATGATCGTGCAGGTGGGCGGCAATCTGCGCTTCTCCGGGACCTATGCGCTGGGCCGGGAGGACGGGCCGGGCAGCATCGAACCCTTCTCGGTGGTGGTTCCGGTGCCGGGCGAAGGCTACCAGGCGATCATCGCGGCCCACGAGGCGGCCTGGCTGCTTCTGGCCGAGGAAATCGCGCGAAAATTATAAGCGGATCGTGAACGGGACTTTGGGCACGGACCCGCTAAGTCATGATTCGAAGCGATTTGAGAGTTCCGAGATGATCCGTTCCGCCCTCCTTGCCGTCGCACTGGCCTTTCCCGCCCTCCCGGCCGTGGCGCAATCCACCGACTCGCAGGTCGACGTGGATATCGCCGGCGTGATCCAGCAGATCAGCTCGAATACCGGCGAGATGATGATGGTCATGCCCGGCGCCGCCGCCGGAAAGGAAGTGACCGAGGTGCTGCGCTTCGAGCCGTGGCAGATGCTCGACGATCTGTTCCGCGACGATATCGTCTTCCTGATGCGCCACGGACCGACCGATTGGTCGAAGCGCGACGCCACGAATGTCGCCCCCGGCGATTGCGCCAACCAGCGCGTGATGACCGATGTGGGCAAGCGTCAGATGTACGAGCTGGGCGCCCTGATGGTGGCCAACGAGCTCAAGCCCGGCCGGATCCTGGTCAGCGAATGGTGCCGCAACCAGCAGACGCTGGATGCGATGCGCGACGGGATGGCGATGGTCGATGACGCGGCGCTGGACGACGTCTCCATCGAGACCATCCCCGACCTGAACCTGCTTCTGTCCCTGCAGGGGGCTCCCAACGTCACGGGCCTGCGCGAAATCATCTCGAACTGGGATGGCGGCGACGGACAAGGACCGATGCTGGTGATCTCGCATTTCACCAACATCCAGGAACTCACCGAATTCTCGGTGTACGAGGGCGAGATGTTGGTGATCGATCCCAAGCGCAACAACCGGGTCCTGGGCTATGTGCGCCTGCGCTCCGCCTCGCCGGATATCGGGCATTTCGACGAGAGCGTCGTCCAGAACTACTGATCCGGGGGACGATCACGGCCCGGACCTTCGGGCCTCGGGCGGTGTCTGGTGCCGCTGAAGGGACTCGAACCCCCGACCCCATCATTACGAATGACGTGCTCTACCAGCTGAGCTACAGCGGCACCGTGGCGGCGTCCTAGCAGGCGCCCGGGGCCGTTTCCAGCCCCGAAATCGCCTCACATCCGCGACGTACCACCGGTGGTCGGAACCTCGTCCTGCGGCGCCGGCGGGCTCTTGCCGGCGGGCAGGGTCACGGGCTCCTCGGCGTCGCGTGTCGTGCCCACGACATCCGGGTTGACCGGACCGCGCGCGGGCGTCTCGGCCGTCTCGGGCCCGTCGATCTCGGGCTCGGACCGCGGCGCGGTGGCGGCGTCGGGGTCGGGGTCGACCGGGCGCATCTTCTCCTCGGGCCCGCCGATCAGAAGCGGCAGCATGTCGGTGGAGAGCGCGGCCGTGGCCGACATGCCCTTGCGCGGCTCGGTCCAGCCGAGGCTGTCGAACGCCTCGCAATGCGTGCAGACCGGGATCCACTGGCCATGCACGGTTCCGCAATTGTCGCAGACCCATTGCGGCCCGCGCGAGGCGCCCAGCGCCTTGGCCAGCCAGCCGCGCACCACCGCCTCCGAGGCGCCCTCGCCGCGCTCGATCGCGGCCATCAGCGACAGCGACCGGGCGGAGGGATGGGTCTCGTAGAGCGTGCCGAGCGCGCGCCGCGCGGCGGGGAAATCCTCGGCCGCGAGATGCAGCTCGGCCTCCAGCATCTTCGTCCCGGGCGCGGCCGGGTCGAGCTTCAGGAACGGCTGGAACCGCTTGATCCGCGCGGCGGGGGTCTCGTCCGGTTCGATCTCGGCGAAGGCGGCGGCGAGGTCGGGGTGATGCGTGGTCTGCCACGCGGCCTTCAAGACCTTGGCGGCGCGGCGCTTCTCGCCCGCCTCGACATGCATCCGCGCGGCCAGGACGGCAGCGGGCACGAGTTCCGGCGAGAGACGATTGGCCTCCAGCGCCTCGGCGCGGGCCTTGTCGCCATTGCCCTGCGCCAGCTGGTCGCGCGCATCGGCGAGGCTCAGCACCGCCTCGCGGCGCTTGTAGACATCCTTGGGCAGCGCACCCGATTTCAGCTTGGCCGTCAGGACCTTGCGCGCGCCGTCCCAGTTCTCGTCGCGGGCCTGCAGGCGCAGCAGCGTGTCCTGCGTCTCGACATGGCGCGGCTTCAGCGCGAAGGCCTTCTCGGCCAGCTTCATGGCGGTGGCGGTGTCGCCCTCCTCGAGCTTCTGGCGCATCAGGCCGCGCACGCCGACGAAGCGCGTCTTGTCGTGCTTGACCAGTTCCTTCCAGGCGGTGCGGGCGCGGTCCTTCTCGCCCGCCGCCTCGGCGGCCTGGGCGACGACCAGCGTCGTCACTTCGGGCCGGTTGAGGTACTTCTCCGCCTTCTGCGCCTTGGTCGCCGCCTCGCGCGACTCGCCCGCGGCCAGCGCGATGAGCGAGTCCGACAGCGCCTCGTAGCCCTTCCGCTCGCGGTTGCGGTCGAAATAACGCCCGATCGCGGTGTCGTCGCCATTGATGAAGCGCAGCGTGGCGATCAGCAGCCCGGCCAGCTTGAAGACGACCCAAAGGACCAGCATCAGGACCAGAAGGCCCAGCACGACGACCAGCGGCGGCAGCACGTATTCCGCGCCCGCGAAGGTGACCAGCACCTCGCCCGAGAGCGACAGCAGCCATTGCGCGCCGAAGGCCAGCGCGATCACGAGACCGACGAAGAGGAGGATCTTGAACAGCGACCAGAGCATCTATCGTATCCTCACCCGTCCTGGAGGTAATCTTGCAGCGCCGCCTTGGCGTCGCGTCGCGTCTCGACCCGTGCGACCCAGTCGGCCAGCACCGCTTGCGCCCCGTCGGGCAGCGCCGCGATCTCGGAGAGGGCCGCGTCGAGCTCGCCCGCCCGCACCGCGGCTTCCGCCCGGCTGAGCACGGCGTCGGGATCGTCGCCCTCGCGCGGCTCGAGCGAGCGCGCGTTGAAGAGCGAGCCCAGCGCGCCCGACAGCCCCTCCGTCGCCTGCCCGGCCCGCGCGGCGCGCAGCGCCTCGCGGGCGAGCGGCGGAAAGGCTGCGACCAGGTCGCCCTGCGTGGCCACGCCCTCGGCGGCCGGGTCGGCCAGCGCGGCGGGCACGTCGGCCAGCAGCGCCAGCGGCTCGGCATAGGCCGCACCAGAATCGAGCGCGATGCGGACCTGGTTGATCGCCGCCTCGCGGGCCAGCGCCTCGGCCTCGTCCTCGGCGGCCAGCGCCTCGCTTTCGACCTGCGCGATCTCTTCGGACAGAGCGTCGATGCGGGCATTCAGATCCGTCTGCAGCCCCGTCAGCGTGCCCTCGAAGCCGCCGACGGTTCCGTCCAGCGCGGTAACCTCGTCGCGGAGCGTGTCCAGCCCGGCCGAGAGGGCGTCCAGATCGGATCGCAGCGCCGTAACGTCCGCCGAGGCGGCGTCTTCGCCCACGGCGGCCGTCGAGGCGCCCGCGGCGGGCCCGGGCGCGGGCGCGTCCGACAGGGCGGCAACGCGGTCCTCCAGGACGTCCACCCGGTCGGCCAGCGCCGCCTGCGCCTCGCTCAGCGGCGCAAGATCCGCCGCCGCGCCCGGGGTCGCCTGCGCCTGGCGCAGGGCGGCCAGTTCGGTCTCTAGCGCGTCGATCCGGGCGGGATCGACGGCCTCGGCCGGGGCGTCGGGCGGCATCACGAAGGTCGGGATGGCGTAGCCGATCGCGCCGGCCAGAAGCCCGCCGAGGAGTAGCGGCACGAAGCCGGGCCCGCGTGACGCGGCCACCTGCGGCGGCGGCGCCGCGACGGCGGTGCTTTGCGGCGCGCTGGAAGCCGTTTCCGGCTGCACCTCGGACGCGTCCGCCTCCGGGGGCGGCGTGTCGTCCGCGCCTTCCGTGGCGGGCGCGCTCTCGGAGGTGTCGCTCCCGGTCGGCGTCTCGGTGGCGTCCGATCCCATCAACATCGGGTCCGCCGTCACCGGCGCGCCCTCGTCAGGGGCGGTTTCGCCGGGCGCGGAAATCTCGCCGGACAGAATCTCGGCCTCGACCGGGGATCCGTCGCCGGCCCCCGCCTCGGCCTCCGTCGCGGCGGGATCGGGCGCCTTGCCCTTTCCGGCCTCGGGTCCTGCGGCATCCTCGGCCTTCGATCCGGCGGCATCGGTCGCGGTCTCGCCGCCCGCAGCGTCGGAGACGATCTCGGCATCCTCGACCGCATGCCCTTCGGCGCCGGTCTTCTCCGCGTCCCCGCGGCCCGTGCTCTTCGTCGTCTTGCGCGCCACCAGGGGATCCTCCGGCTTGGTGCGATCGCGCGGCCCGTCCGGGGTCCCGCGTGTCCATCGGGATACACCTAGACCGTCACCCCGGCCCCCTCAACCGCCGTTTCGGTCGAGCACCTCCCGGATCGCCGCCAGCATCGCCGGGCCGTCCGGCGCGCACGCCACCGCGTCGGGCGGGACCGGCGCGGCCGCGGCCACCGCCCGGCTGAGACAGACCAGCCGCAGATTGCCCCGCGCCTCGGGGGGGACAGCGTCGCCGAAAAGCGCGGCGCTGCGCGGCGAGTAGAGCGGCACCAGCACGGGCCCCGCCCGCAGGAGCGCCAGCGCCTCCGCGCTCAGCGCCAGCGGCGTCTGCCGGTAGATCACGGCGTCGCTGGCCGGGATGCCCCGCGCCCGGAGGTCGCCCGCGAGATCGCCGCGCTGCACCTCGCCCCGCAGATGGAGGAGCGGCCCGGTTCCCACGGGCACCTCGCGCGCCAGCGTCGCGGCGTCGGGCGCCGTGGCGCGCACCGAGAGCCCGGCCGCGCGCGCCGCCTCTGCCGTCCCGGGGCCGACCACCCAGGCGGCGCGCCCGGGCCCGCCGCCCAGCGCGACATAGGCCGCCACCGCGTTGCGTGAGCTCAGCAGAAGATCCGGCAGATCGGCCGGCAGCGCCCCGAACGGCGCCACCTCGATCAGCGGCGAGATCACGATCCGCTCGCCCGCCAGATGCGCGGCGACCTCGCGCGAGGCCGCGTCGGGGCGGGTCAGCAGGATCGGCAGGCGCATTGTTCCCTCGGGCCGCGGGGCTTAGGTGAGGGCGCAGGTTGGACGGGCGGCGACGATGGCACAAGAGACGACGATCCTGGGGCTCGAGAGCTCCTGCGACGACACCGCCGCCGCGGTCATCCGCCGCGCTGCGGACGGGACGGGGACGATCCTGTCCAATGTCGTGCTGCGCCAGGACGCGCTGCATGCCGAATTCGGCGGCATCGTCCCCGAGATCGCCGCCCGCGCCCATGCCGAGAAGATCGACCTCGCCGTCGAACGCGCGCTGGCGGAGGCGGGCCTCGGCCTGGGCGACTGTGACGCGATCGCGGTGACGGCGGGGCCCGGGCTGATCGGGGGCGTGCTGGCCGGCGTCATGTGCGCCAAGGGCCTGGCGGCGGCGACCGGCCTGCCGCTGATCGGCGTGAACCATCTCGCCGGCCATGCGCTCACCCCGCGGCTGACCGACGGCGCGGATTTTCCCTATCTGATGCTGCTGGTCTCGGGGGGGCATTGCCAATTCCTGCGCGTCGACGGCCCTGACGCCTTCGGGCGGCTCGGCGGGACGATCGACGACGCGCCGGGCGAGGCCTTCGACAAGGTCGCGCGTCTGCTGGGCCTGCCTCAGCCGGGCGGGCCCGCGGTCGAGGCGGAGGCGGCGTCGGGCGATCCGCAGGCCGTCCGCCTGCCGCGCCCGCTTCTGGACCGCGCGGGTTGCGATCTGAGCTTCTCGGGGCTGAAAACGGCCGTTCTGCGCGCGCGCGACGCCGCCGTGGGCGAACATGGCGGGCTGCCCCGGCAGATGCGCGCCGATCTCTGCGCGTCATTCCAGGCGGCGGTGCGCGACGTGCTGGCCGAAAAATCACGGCGCGCCTTGGCGGCGGCGGGCGACGTCACCGCCTTCGCCGTCGCGGGCGGCGTCGCGGCGAACCGGTCCCTGCGCGAAGCGTTGCGGGCCGTCGCCGGGGAGGCGGCCCTTCCCTTCCTTGCCCCGCCGCTCGCGCTTTGCACCGACAACGCGGCGATGATCGCCTGGGCGGGGGCCGAGGCGCTCCTGGCCGGCCGTCGCGACGACCTGACCCTGGCGGCCCGGCCGCGCTGGCCGCTGGACGATGCCGCCCGGCCGATGCTGGGCTCGGGCAAGCGGGGGGCGAAGGCGTGAGCGGGCCGATCGGCATCGTCGGCGCCGGCGCCTTCGGCACGGCCCTCGCGTTCGCGCTGGGCCGGGCCGGCGCCGCGGTGACCCTCTGGGGCCGGGACGCCATGGTGATGGGGGACGCCGCGCGGAGCCGCGTTCTGCCGCGCCTGCCCGACGCGCCCCTGCCGGCTCCGGTCACGCCCACGGCCGATCCGGCCGCGCTGTCGGACTGCGAGACGGTCCTGCTGGCCGTGCCGATGCAGACGCTGACCGGCGTGCTGGCGGCGCTGGCCCTGACGCCGCGCCACACGGTCGCCGCCTGCAAGGGCGTGGACCTGGCGACCGGGCGCGGGCCGACGGCGCTGATCGCCGCGGCCTGGCCCGATACGGTGCCGGCGATCCTGTCCGGGCCCAGCTTCGCCGCAGATATCGCGCGCGGCCTGCCCACCGCGCTGGTGCTGGGCTGCAGCGACGACGCCATCGGGGCGGCGCTGCAGACGCGGCTCTCCACCCGCGCGCTGCGGCTCTACCGTGCCACCGATGTCGCAGGCGTCGAGCTGGGCGGCGCAATGAAGAACGTGATCGCCATCGCCTGCGGCGCCGCCATCGGCGCGGGGCTGGGCGATTCGGCCCGCGCGGCGCTGATGACCCGCGGCATGGCCGAGATGATGCGGCTGGCCGAGGCGCTCGGCGCCCGGCGCGAGACGCTGATGGGGCTGAGCGGGCTGGGCGATCTCGCGTTGACCTGCGCCTCGCCGCAATCGCGCAACTTCGCCCTGGGCCTCGCCATCGGCGGCGCGGGCGAATGGCCCCGGGAAACGACCGAGGGCGTCGCCACCGCGCGCGCGGCGCTCGACCTCGGGCGGGCGCATGGCGTCGAGTTGCCCGTCACCCGCGCGACCGCCGGGCTTGTGGCGGGCGAGATCACGGTGAAGGATGCGATGGAGGAGCTGCTGTCCCGAGACCTGAGGCGAGAATGATGCTGCACGCGCTGATCTGCACCGACAAGCCGGACCATCTGGAGGTTCGCACGGCCAATCGCGAGGCGCATTTGGCGCATCTGCGCGCCGACCCGCATGTGCGGCAGGCCGGGCCCTTCGTCGACGCGACGGGCGCGATGTGCGGCTCACTCATCATCTTCGAGACCGGGGACCGCGCCCATGTCGAGGCCTTCGCCGCCGCCGATCCCTACGCGCGGGCCGGCCTGTTCGAAGACGTTCGGATCGAGGCCTGGAACCGGGTGATCGACGCGTGAGGTACTGGCTCTTCAAGTCGGAACCCTCCGTCTGGTCCTGGGACGACCAGGTCGCGAAGGGCGCGGCCGGCGAGGAATGGGACGGGGTCCGCAACTACCAGGCGCGCAACATCATGCGCGAGATGGCGGTGGGCGACCGAGGCTTCTTCTATCACAGCCAGGACGCGAAAGCGGTGGTCGGCATCGTCGAGATCTGCGCCGAGGCGCATCCAGACAGCACGACCGAGGACGACCGCTGGGAATGCGTCGACATCCGGGCCCGCGCGCCCTTCGCGCGACCGGTCACCCTGGCCGAGATCAAGGCCGATCCGGAGCTGTCTGACATGGTCCTGGTGCGCAACAGCAGGCTGTCGGTCCAGCCCGTGAGCGAAAAAGAATGGAAGCAGAATCTGCGCGTTGGGCGAAACCGACCCGGAGGGGTGAAACCGATCCTTTTGACGCTGCGTTAATCGGTCTCAAGCCATGCTTCGGGCAACGGGGAGCCCTGCCATGACCGAACCGCGTATCATCCGCATCGAAGGCGTCCGCTTCGAAGTCCTCGACGCCTGCTTCGAAGGCGTCGTGATCTGCCGCGAGGCGAACGGGGTGCTGACCCGCCGCCGCCTCGCCGTTCCGGGCGATCCGTCCTGGACCCATTCGCAGGCCGTTCGCGCGCTTAAGCGGCAGGTCCACGCGACCTGACGGCGCTGGACAGGCGCAATCGCCTCCAATAGGCCCCGGGCGGACCGCTTCCGGAGGCCTTTTTCATGTCCGATGACCGCCTGATCGTCGCGCTCGACGTTCCCGATGCCCTGTCCGGCCTCGAGCTGGCCGAGGGCCTGGGCGACGCGGTCTCCTTCTACAAGATCGGGCTGGGGATGCTCACGGGGGGCGGGCTGGCGCTTGCGCGGGAGCTGAAGGACGATCACGGCAAGCGCATCTTCCTCGACATGAAGCTCTTCGATATCGGCGCGACGGTCGAGGCGGCGGTCCGCGGGCTGTCGCGCTTCGATCTGGATTTCCTGACCGTTCACGGCGACCCGCATGTCGTCGACGCGGCCGCTCAGGCCAAGGGCGACATGAAGATCCTCGCCGTGACCATCCTGACCTCGCTCGACCGCGCCGATCTCGACGCGGCGCTGATCCGACCGGGCGATGTCGCGGATCTGGTGGTCGAGCGCGCGGCCCGCGCCTTCGTCGCCGGCGCCGACGGCGTGATCGCCTCGCCGCGCGAGGCGGCCGCGATCCGCGCCCTGCCGGAAGCGGCGGGCAAGCTGATCGTTACGCCGGGCGTCCGGCCCGCCGGTGCGGCCCGGGGCGACCAGAAGCGCACCGAAACACCCGCCGCGGCCATCGCGGCGGGTGCGGATCACATCGTCGTCGGGCGCCCCGTGCACCAGGCCCCCGATCCGCGCGCGGCGGCGCAGGCTATCCTGGCGGAATTGGGCTGAGCGTCAGTCGCCGCTCGTCAGGCCGGTCCCGTCGCTTTCGGGCACGGTGATCTGGAATTCGGTATCCGCCGCCGGGCCCTCATCCGTCAGGATGAAGAGGTTGGGCAGGACGAAGACGGCCAGCAGCCCGCCGAAGACGATCGCGACGGCCAGGCCGATGAAGTATTTCGTCTTGCTCTGATCGGGGACGGGTGCGTCGGACGGTTCATGGGTCATGTCGATTCCTTTCGGCCCGCGCGCCAAGCGCGCCGGGCATCTGGTTGTGGTCTTGGCGGCTCAGTTCCCGAGGCCGTCGCCCGCGTCGTTCAGGATGACGGGCGCGTCGTCGGGCGTCTCGGGCGCCTCGTCGGCCAGGAAGATCGCGAAGCCGAGGATGGTGACGACTAGGACCAGCAGGAAGATAAGGCCGATCCGCGCGCGCGACGATTTCGGCGCCACGTCGTCGCGGGTCAGTGACTCGTGCCCGGGGGCTGGGCCCGTCGCGTTGCCTTGCTTCTTCTCGGTTCCGGTCACGGTCATTGGTCGGTCTCCGCGGCGGGCGCGGCCTCCTCGGGGGCGGGCGTCTCGCCCGGGATCAGCATGAACACGACGAAGAGCAGGATTACGAAGGCCAACGCAGTCAGCAACATCCGGCGGCCCGCGCTGCTGCGCGGCACCTCGACGGCGCTGCGGGCCGAGCCCGAGGGCGGTGTCGCATCATGGCGAGGTTCGTCGGCCATGACATATCCTCCTGGTTTTGCGTATACGCTGGGGAAACCCGAAAGCCCCCCGCCGCGGTTCCACGCGCACGGGACAGGGCGGCGAAACGCCGCCTTTGGCGCGCGTCAGTGACCGGCGTCGAGATCCTTGCCCGCCACCTTCTCCGCGACGACCGGGCTGCCGTTCGTCTCGGCGACGGCGCCTTCGGGGGCTCCGGTGAAGTAGAACCATGTCGCGCCGGCGGCCAGAACCGCCCCAAGCAAGAGCCAGTAGGCGGACGCGCCCGCCTCGCGAACCGCGGCCGCGGGGGCTGCGGGTTCGCGCAGCGTCTTGGTCGCTTGTGTCACATCCGTCATCTGGTTTTCCTCGGTAAGGACGCTGCTCAATGTCTGGCACCGCGAACGGTTCCCTCCCGACCCGGCCGCTCATAGATTTGTGACCATGCCCGCGCTTTGCCGCCACTGCCTCGCGACCTTCGAGGAGGCCCGCCGCTGCCCGACCTGCGGCAGCCCCCGCGTCACGCGGCATGCGGAGCTTTTCGAGCTGTCCATAGCACATATGGACTGCGACGCCTTCTACGCCTCCGTCGAAAAGCGCGACCGGCCCGAACTGGCCGACAAGCCGGTGATCATCGGCGGCGGGCGGCGCGGCGTGGTCTCGACGTGCTGTTATGTCGCGCGCATCCGGGGCGTGCGCTCGGCCATGCCGATGTTCAAGGCGCTGCAGCTCTGCCCCGACGCGGTGGTCATCAAGGGGCGCATGTCGCTCTATGTCGAGGTGAGCCGGCAGGTGCGCGCGATGATGGAGGAGCTGACCCCCGCCATCGAGCCACTGTCGCTGGACGAGGCGTTTCTCGATCTCACCGGCACGGCGCGGCTGCACGGCGCGCCGCCCGCGGTCATGCTGGCCGGGCTGGTCCGGCGGATGCAGGACGAGCTGGGCATCACCGGGTCCATCGGCCTCAGCCACAACAAGTTCCTGGCCAAGATCGCCTCGGATCTCGACAAGCCGCGCGGCTTCTCGGTGATCGGCAAGGCCGAGACCGAGAGCTTCCTCGCCGACAAACCGGTGGGCATCATCTGGGGCGTGGGCCTGGTCGGCCAGGAGGCGCTGAAACGCGCGGGGATCGAGACCATCGCCGATCTCCGCCGTTGGGATCGCGCCGATCTCGGCCGCCGGTTCGGGTCGATGGGCGACCGGCTCTGGCATCTGGCGCGCGGGCAGGACCGCCGCCGCGTCAGCGCCCACCGCCCCGTGAAGTCGATCTCGAAGGAGACGACGTTTTCCGAGAACACCGACGACCCGGATATCCTGGACGGGCATCTCTGGCGCCTGGCCGAGCAGGTCTCGGACCGCGCGAAGGCCAAGAACGTCGCGGGCCGGGTGGTGACGATGAAGCTGAAGCGCGCCGATTTCACCACCATCACGCGCCGCCACGCCCTGTCCGAGCCCACGCAGATGGCCGACCGCATCTACCGCGAGGCGCGGGGCCTGTTCGACGCTCTTTACCGGCGCGGCTCGGCACGGCTGATCGGGGTGGGCATCTCGGACCTGGTTCCGGCGGACATGGCCGACCGGGCGGGCGACCTGCTGGATCCGGGCGCGTCCCGCCGCGCGGGGGCGGAACGGGCCACCGACGCGATCCGGGCGCGATTCGGAAGCGACGCGATCAAGAAGGGCCGGGCCCTGCGATGACGCCCCGCGCGGGCTACTCGGCGGCGAGGTCCTGCGCGCCGCGCGTCGCGACGCTGAAGCGCGAGAGCGCCTCGGTCATCAGCCGCTTCACGTTGTCGAATTCCGGCGAGGGGCGAAGCGCCGCCTCGTCCATGTAGAGCGCGCGGTCGATCTCGATCTGGATGACGTGCCACCCGGTCTGCGGCTTGCCGTAGGCCCGCGCGATGTAGGCGCCGGCGAAGGGCGCGTTGCGCGCGACGCGGAAGCCCAGCTCGGCGAAGATCGACTCCAGATGGTCGACCAGCTCGGCGCCGGCCGACGCGCCGAACCGGTCGCCCAGCACGATCTCGGGCGCGCGGCCGCGCGGGGCCGAGGATTCGATCGCCTCGTGCGGCATGGAGTGGCAGTCGAGCAGGATCGCGCGGCCGAACCGGTCCGATGCCTCGCCCATCAGCGCGGCGAGCTGGTCGTGATAGGGATGCCAGACGCGGTCGATGCGCGCCTGCGCCTCGGCCCGGTCGATCTTGCCCGAATAGATGGCTCGGCCCTGCGCCACGACCCGCGGGATCACCCCCAGGCCCGACGCGATGCGCGGGTTCGTCACGCCGCGGGGCAGCCCCTGGATCACGCCGGGGTCCAGCTCGTCGGGGGCGCGATTGAGATCGAGAAAGGCGCGCGGCATCTCGGCGGCCAGGAGCGCCATGCCAAGATCGGGCGCGCGGTCCATCAGAAGGTCGACGAAGGCGTCCTCGGAGGACCGGATGCGCGCGGCGTCGAGGACGGTGGCCGTCAGGAACTCCCAGTCGTAGACGCGGCCGGAATGCGGGCTGGCCACCACGACGGGCGCGCGCTGGACCGCGGGTCGAACGAGTCGGAATGGGGGTCGGGACATGTGCGGATCCGGCTGTGATTGCGGCGAGGATAGAGCCTCGGGAATTCGGTCGAAAGCCCCCTTGCACGCTTGTGTGAAAGACACTATCCACCGCGCACCAATGCGCCGGGGCGTCGGGGAGTTCCTTTCCGTCATGGCGCAACGGGGCGATTAGCTCAGCGGTAGAGCACTTCGTTGACATCGAAGGGGTCACTGGTTCGATCCCAGTATCGCCCACCATCCACCGCCCCGACGGGGCAGATTTTCACCCGGGGCGTCACCCCCGCACGCATCAGAGGAGCCGGACATGAAGGTTCGCAATTCCCTCCGGTCGCTCAAGAGCCGCCACCGCGACTGCCGTGTCGTGCGCCGCAAGGGCCGGGTCTATGTGATCAACAAGACGCAGCGCCGCTTCAAGGCCCGACAGGGCTGAAGCCATCGCGCGCAGGATCGGAAGGGCCGTGCCGCGAGGCGCGGCCTTTTTCGTTGCACCGGGGTCGATCATGATCATCCACCTGAACGGCCGCCCAGGGGTCGGCAAGCTCACGATCGGACGGCGTGTCGCCGAGCGGATCGGCGGGCGGCTTCTCGACAATCACAGCCTCTACAACGTGGCATTCGCCTTGACCGATATCGGCTCGGATCTCTGTCAGCAGACGTTCGAGGAGATCCGCGCCATCGCCTTCGCCCGCATCCTCGACCTGCCTCCGGCGACACCCGTCATCCTGACCGACAGCCTCTTCACCGACTCGGACCGGGCTCAGACGGCATGGGACGCCGTCCTAGGCTTGGCGCGGACGCGCGGCGGGCCGTACCTCATCGTCGTCCTCGACTGCGCGCAAAGCGAGAACGAGCGTCGTCTCCGGTCCCCGGAACGGATGGGCAAACGCAAGCCGATGGACGGGACCTTCCTGCGTCCCGACCGCTACGACCGGGACCCCATCGCACGTGGCGGCGACCGCGTCCTGCGTCTCGACACGACCGACCTGACCGCCGCGGAGGCGGCGGACAGGATCGTCGAATGGATCGGCTGAAGCCGGATCCGGGCGCTCACGCGGCGGAGGACGGGTCCTTCGTCATGCGCAGGTAGGGGAAATGCGTCGTGAACTCCCCGAACTTCGCCTTGGCATCCGCGTCCGAGACGGTGGCCGGGATCACCACGTCGCGGCCCTGTTCCCAATTGGCGGGCATCGCGATGCCGTGCTTGGCGGCGGCCTGCAACGCGTCCACGGCGCGCAGGATCTCGGCGAAGTTGCGGCCCACATTCATCGGGTAGGTCATGGAGAGCTTCAGCTGCTTGTCCGGCCCGATGATGTAGACCGACCGCACCGTCGCCGTGTCGTTGGGCGTGCGCCCGTCGGGCAGGTAGGCGTCGGCGGGCAGCATGTCGTAGGCCTTCGACACCTCAAGTCCCTCATCGGCGATGATCGGAAAGCCGGCCTTGGCCCCGCCGAAGGTCTCGATGTCGGCTTTCCACTTCTTGTGGTCCTCGACCCCGTCGACCGAGATGCCGATCACCTTCACGCCGCGCTTCTCCCATTCGTCGGCCAGTTGGGCGACGGCGCCGAACTCGGTGGTGCAGACGGGGGTGAAGTCCTTCGGATGGCTGAACAGGATGGCCCAGCTGTCGCCGATCCAGTCGTGGAACTTGATCGGGCCTTCGCTGGTCTCGGCCTCGAAATCGGGAACGGTCTGGTTGATGCGCAGGCTCATGACGGCCTCCTCTCGGTTGCGTTGCCCCTGAGGTAGTGCCGCGCGGGCCCGGCGTGAAGCATGCGCCGACTAAACGGGAGGCTTTTCCGGGGGCCGCGCGCGGCGGGAACGCCCGTTTCGGCGCGCATCCTCAGAAGGGACAGGGCGCTTCGAGGCGCATCATCCGGCCCTCGATCGGGTGCTCGAACTTCAGCCCTTCGGCATGCAGCATCATCCGGGGAAAGTCGCGCGCGGGGCCCTCGGCATAGAACGGATCGCCCAGGATCGGATGCCCCAGCGCCTTCATGTGGACACGCAGCTGATGGCTGCGGCCGGTGCGCGGGAACAGCGCCATCCGGGTGGTGCCGTCCTCGATCGCGATGCGCTTCCACTCGGTGACCGAGGGTTTGCCGATCTCGTGGTTCACATGCTGCAGCGGCCGGTTCGGCCAATCCACGATCAGCGGCAGATCCACCACGCCCTCGACGCCCGGAACTTCGCCCCAGACGCGGGCGATGTAGCGCTTCTTGACGCGCTTCGTCTCGAAGAGCCGGCCCATCTTGCGCTGCGCCGCCTTGGTCAGCGCGAAGACCATGATGCCGGAGGTGTCCCGGTCCAGCCGGTGGCACAGAAGCACCTCCGGCCAGTCCTCGGCCAGCCGCGCGATCAGGCAGTCGGCCAGATCCGCCCCCCGTCCCGGGACCGAGAGCAGGCCATGCGGCTTGTCGACCACCAGGAGATGCGCGTCCTCGTGGATCACCGGGATGGGCCCGCTCGGCGGGTCGTAGGGGGTGGAGGGCCCGGGGGCCGTGGCGTGGGTCATGCTGCGAGCCCCTAGCCCCGCCCGCGCCAGAGCCGCAAGCCCGCCCAGATCGCGGTGCCGCCGAAGAACAGCGAGGAGAGGCCCACGACCTCGACGGCCGCGATGCCGCCCACGCCGTTCAGCGCGACGGCCACGCCCACCAGGGCAAGCCCGGCGAGCGAAGCCAGAAGGTAGAACCAGGTTTCCTTCCGCGTGGGGCCGAACCTGTTCATCTCTCAGGCAAGATAGACGCGGAACCAGGCGATGGTGGCCTCCCACGCGGCCTCCGCCGCCTCGGCGTCGTAGCGGGGCGTCGTGTCGTTGTGGAAGCCGTGGTTCACGTCGGGCCAGATCCGCGCCTCGTAGATCTTGTCGTTCGCCTCGAGCGCGCGCTGCATCTCGGGCCAGCCGGCATTGATCCGGCTGTCGAGCGCCGCGAATTGCAGCAGGAGCGGCGCCTGGATCTTCGGCACATCCGCCGCGGCGGCCTGGCGGCCGTAGAAGGGCACGCCGGCATCGAGTTCGGGATAGGCCACAGCCAGCGCGTTCACCACGCCGCCGCCGTAGCAAAAGCCCGTCGCGCCGACCTTGCCGTTCGTGCCGTCCAGCGCCTTGAGATATTCGAACCCCGCGAAGAAGTCGTTCATCAGCTTCTCGCCATCGACCTGCCGCTGCAGCGTCCGGCCCTCGTCGTCATTGCCGGGATAGCCGCCGACGCTGGTCAGCCCGTCGGGCGCCAGCGCGATGAAGCCCGCCTTGGCGACCCGCCGCGCGACGTCGCGGATATAGGGGTTCAGGCCCCGGTTCTCGTGCACGACCAGCACCGCGGCGGGGGTTTCGACGCCGACGGGACGCACGAGATAGCCGTTCACTGATCCGTGCCCGTTCGGGCTGTCATAGGTGATATCCTCGCCCATGATGTCGGCATCGTCGGGCGCCACCTGCTGGGCCAGCGCGTAATCGGGCGAGAGCGTCTGGAGCAGCGCGAGCGCCGTCACGCCGCCGACCGCCCATTTCCCGGCGCGGTCGAGAAATTCGCGCTTGGAGATATGGCCATGCGCATAGAAGTCGTAGAGATCGAGCAGTTCCTGGTCGAAATCCTTCGCGGTCATGCGGGTCATGCGGGCTCCCTCCCATGGGTGATGACGGTGCGGAAGGTAGCGCAGTTTCGCGGGCCGGGAAGGGAACACGCCACCGCAACGCGAGGTTGAGTCACCATGAAAAACCCCATTCACAGCATCGCCGCCCTCCTGGCCCTCGCCCTGCCCGCCGCCGCCGAACAGGTGGGCGAGGTCGGTGTGGACTGGGTCGGCAACGACATCATCATCGAGGCCATTTCCGATCCCAAGGTCGACGGCGTCACCTGCCACGTCGCCTATTTCGACCGCTCGCTGATCGACCGGCTGAGCCAAGGCAACTGGTTCGAGGACCCGTCCAACGCCTCGATCGCCTGCCGACAGACCGGGCCGATCCGCATCGGCGATATCGATCGCAGCGAGGATGGCGAGCAGGTCTTCCGCGAGAGCCGCTCGATCATCCTGAAGACGCTGCGCATCAAGCGCATCTTCGACGAGGCGAACCAGACGCTGATCTATCTCGCCCACGCGCAGGAGCTGACGGAAGGCTCCGCCAAGATGTCGATCTCGACCGTGCCCCTCTACAATGCCGAGCTGGCCGCGCCGTCAGAGTAGCGCCAGCGCCGCGCCGTAGCCGATGAAGCACAGCGCCAGCCCGCGCCGCAGCGCGCGGCTGGCGACGACGCCCAGCGCCCGGCGGCCCAGCCAGGCGCCCAGCGCGCACCAGGTAGTGTAGCTGGCCGCCGTCAGCGTCAGCGCGGTGGGCACGATCGCCCCCATTTGCGACGCGATCGGCACATCCGGGGCCACGAAGGCGGTGAAGGCCGCGAAATAGCCCGCCAGCGACTTGGCGTTGAAGGTGGCGATGGCGAAGGCGCGCAGGAAGATATGCTGGACGGGCGGCGCGGTCTGCGCGACCGGATCGCCGGCGCGCAGCCAGGCGCGCACCCCCAGCGCGACCAGAAGCGCCGCGCCCACCAGCTTCAGCGCGCCGTAGAGGCCCGGCGCGGCAACCAGCAGCGCCGTGACGCCCGAAGCGGCCAAGGTCAGGAATAGCGCAGCCTGGGAGAGGATCGCCGCGACGCACCAGAGCGCGCGCCGGAACCCCGCGCCCCAGGCCGTCAGGATGCAGTTGACGGCATTCGGCCCGGGCGAGGTGACGAAGACGGCCCAGAACCCGGCGAAGACCAGCCAGTCGGCGAGGCTCACCCGGCCGCGTCCGGACGCAGGCCCCACGAGCGCGGGGCGAGCCGCCCGTCGGGCCGCGCGGTATCGCAGGTGGTCCTGGGCGGCACGGGGCCCTCCGGGTCTGGGGTGAGGCGCTTCTGCCACGGTTCGGACCGGGGCCCGCGCGAATATCCCCCGACTGTGTTTTTGCTTCAAGCGCGAGTCGGATTACGTATGTCTGGCAAGAGCGGGGAATGACCGCGGCGCGTCCCGCGCCCGACCGCCGCCCGACGCCAGTTCGAACCAACCGCAGCCAACGGACCTCTCCCATCTTGAGCACCTTCTCCCCCAGCGCGCCGCGCCGCCGCGTCGCGGTGATCGGCGGCGGCATCAGCGGCATGGCCGCGGCGCACGCGCTCTGCACCGATCACGACGTCACCTTGTTCGAGGCGGCCCCCCGCCTCGGCGGCCATGCCCGCACGATCACGGCCGGCAAGCGCGGCGACCAGCCGGTCGATACCGGCTTCATCGTCTACAACCGCGTGAACTACCCGAACCTCGTCGGCCTCTTCGAGGCGCTCGACGTGCCGGTCGAGGAATCCGACATGTCCTTCGCCGCCTCGCTGGATGGCGGGCGGATCGAGTACAGTCTGCAGACGCTGGACACGCTCTTCGCGCAACGCCGCAACGCGCTGCGGCCGCCTTTCCTGCGGATGGTGCGCGACGTCCTGCGCTTCAACGCCCGCGCCGCCGACGCGGCGAACGATCCCGACCAGCCGCTGCGCGATTTCGTCACGAAGATGGGTCTGGGGCAGGAGTTCCGCGACTGGTATCTCGGGCCGATCTCGGGGGCGATCTGGTCCACGCCAAGCCAGGACGTGATGGATTTCCCGGCGCAGGCGATGGTGCGCTTCTTCGAAAACCACGCCCTCCTGTCCCATACCGGCCAGCACCAGTGGTACACGGTCTCCGGCGGCTCGGTCGAATACGTCCGCAGGCTCGAGGCGCATCTGCGCGGCGCCGGCGTGACGATCCGTACCGGCGCGCCGGTCGCCTCGGTCCGCCGCCTGCCCGCGCGGGTCGAGATCCGGGCCGAGGGCGCGGAGGTCGAGGCGTTCGACGACGTCGTCCTCGCCACGCATTCCGACGACTCGCTGCGCCTGCTGGCGGATGCCGACGCGCAGGAGACGGGCCTGCTGCGCCATATCCGCTACCAGGACAATCACGCGATCCTGCATGCCGACCCCGGCGCGATGCCGAAGCGGCGCAAGGTCTGGGCCGCCTGGAACTACCGCGAGGAGCCGGGCAATGCTCGCGGGCAGTTGGGCCTGACCTACTGGATGAACCGGCTGCAGAACATTCCCGAGGATGACCCCCTCTTCGTCACGCTGAACGCCACTACGGCGATCCGCGAGGAGTTGATCTACGACCAAAAGACCTTCCGCCACCCGGTCTACGACCTTGAGATGATGGCCGCGGTCGAGGGGGTGCGCGCGATGAACGGGCACCGCAACACGTGGTTCTGCGGCGCCTGGATGCGCAACGGCTTCCACGAGGACGGCTTCGCCAGCGCGGTCGAGGCGGTCGCCGCGATGCGCGCGCGCCGACCGCAGGGGATCGCGGCGGCGTGAGCCACGCGCCCCAGCATATCCCGGGCCGCACCTTCCATGGCCGCCGCGGCGAAGGCGTCGAGAACGCCTTCTCCTACGGCGTCGACTACGTCCTGCTGGAGCCCGCGGCGCCGGGCCCGTTGCCGCGGCTTTTCGGGTATAACCGTTTCGCCCTCGCGAGCCTGCGCGACCGCGACCATGGCGGTCCGCCGGGCCGCGGGCGGGGTACGGCCTGGGTGCGCGACGTGCTGGCCGAAGCGCTGCCGGATTTCGCGCCGGGGCGCATCCTGCTGCTGGCGCAGCCCCGGGTGCTGGGCCACGTCTTTAACCCCGTCAGCTTCTGGCTGATCCATGGCGCGGACGACGCGCTCCGCGTGGTCATCGCCGAGGTCACCAACACCTATGGCGACCGGCATTCCTATCTCTGCCATGCCGACGACCTGTCGCCCATCGCCGCCGGAACGAGCCTGAAGGCGAAGAAGCTGATGCATGTCTCGCCCTTCCAGCCGGTCGAGGGCGGGTATGTCTTCAACTTCGACATCGCCGCCGACCGCATCGCCATCCGCATCGATTACCGCGTCGGCAACGGGCGGCTTTTGGCCACGCTGACCGGCCCGCGTCGGCCGCTCACCAATCGCGGCCTCATCGGCGCCGCGCTGCGCCGCCCCTTCGGCACCCGCCGCGTGCTTGCGCTGATCCACTGGCAGGCGCTGCGGCTCTGGTGGAAGGGCGCGCGCTTCCGCAACCGGCCCGAGCCGCCGGCCTCCGAGGTGTCCCGCTGACCGCCGCCGCCGCATCGGGCCTGCCTCGCTATGCGGGCTTCGCGGCGCTTCTGGCGGCGGCCGGGCTGCCGATCTACATCCACGCGCCCAAGTTCTACGTCGACAGCTACGGCGTCACGCTGGCGCAGTTGTCGCTCGCGCTCTTCGCGCTGCGGCTGATCGACGTGGTGCAGGATCCGGCGCTGGGCCGGCTGGCCGAGGCGACGCGGCGGCACCGCGCGGCGATGGTCTGGGGCGCGGGCGCGATAATGGCGGCGGCGATGGTCGCGCTTTTCGCGCTGCCGCCCGCCCTGCCCCCGGTCTTGTGGTTCGCGCTGTCGCTGGCGGCGCTGTTCTCGGCCTTTTCCTTCCTGACGATCTGCTTCTACGCGCAGGGCGTGGCCAAGGCCTCGGCGATGGGCGGCGGGCATGTGCGACTGGCCAGCTGGCGCGAGACGGGGGCGCTGACCGGCGTGTGCCTGGCCGCGATCCTGCCCACGGCGCTGGCCTTCAGCGGCGCGCCGTTCGCCTGGTATGCGGGCCTGTTCGTCGTGCTGACGGCGGCCGTGCTGATCGCGATGCGCGGCGAGTGGTCGGCGCGCGGCGACGCCCCCGCGTCGAATGGCCTGCGCGCGGTGCTGGGCGACCGGCCCGCGCGGCGGATGCTGATCCTGGCGCTGGTGAACGCGACGCCCGTGGCCGTGACCTCGACGCTGTTTCTGTTCTTCGTGACCGAGCGCCTGCAGGCGCCGGGCACCGAGGGTCCGCTGCTTCTGGTCTTCTTCCTGTCCGCCGCGCTGGCCGCGCCGCTCTGGGGACGGGCGGCGCAGCGCTTCGGCGCGCGCCACGCGCTGATGGCGGCGATGGGGCTGGCGATCGTCAGCTTCGCCTTCGCGCTGGGCCTCGGCAGCGGCGACACCTGGGCCTTCGCCGCGATCTGCGTGGCGACCGGCGCGGCGGTGGGCGCGGACCTGACGCTCCTGCCCGCGATGTTCGCCCGCCGGCTGGAGACGGTGGCCCCCAGCGCGGCTGACGGGTTCGGACTGTGGTCCTTCGTCAACAAGGTCACGCTGGCCTTTGCGGCCATCGCGCTCCTGCCCGCGCTGGAAGCCGCAGGGCTCGCCCCGGGAACGGAAAGCCCGGAAGCGGCATTGTTCCTGCTCACCGCCCTTTACGCAGGCCTGCCGCTGGTTCTGAAGCTCGTGGCGCTGGGCCTGCTCGCCCGCATCGACCCGGAGGTCGCATGATGGACCCGTTCCTGTTCGTGCTCGCCGGCGCCATCGCGACCCTCGCGGTGGTCTGGGCCGTCCGGCGCGCCTTCGCCTTCGCCGGGCAGGAAGCGCAGGATTACGTGCACCTGCTGCCGGAGCTGGACCTGCAGAAACACCTGACGGGCCGGCTGGTCTGCCGCGGCATGATCTTCGGGCCGACCGGCCGCGTCACCTCGCGCTTCACCGCGACGATGGAGATGAGCTGGGACGGGCCCAAGGGCTCGATGGTCGAGCATTTCCTTTACGATGACGGCACGGTGCAGGACCGGGTCTGGCTGATCCAGCTCCACGAGGATGGGCGCGTCGAGACCGAGGCCACCGACGTTCTGGGCCACGGCACCGGGCGCATCATGGGCAACGCGCTGGGCCTGCGCTACGCGATCCAGCTTCCGCCCGAGAACGGCAGCCACGTGCTGCAGGCGGTGGACTGGATGTATCTGCAGGAGGACGGAACCATCCTGAACCGCAGCCAATTCCGAAAGTTCGGCATCAAGGTGGCCGAGCTCTTTGCCGTGATCCGGCCGATGGGAGACGACGATGCGTGACTGGAATGGCAAGCGTTACTGGTTGGTCGGCGCCTCCGAGGGGCTGGGCGCGGCGCTCGCGAAGAAGCTTTCGGCCGCCGGAGCGGAGGTGATCCTCTCGGCGCGCTCGGAAGACCGGCTGAAGGACCTCGTCGCCGAGATGCCGGGCAAGGCCCAGGCGGTCGCCTGCGACGTGGCGGATCCGGCCTCGGTCGCGGCGGCGGCGAAGGCCGCGGGCGATGTGGACGGCGTGGTCTTCCTCGCCGGGGTCTACTGGCCGCTGCCCGCGCAGGACTGGGACGCCGAGAAGATCGAGGCGATGCTCGACGTGAACCTGACCGGGGCGGCGCGCGTCGTGGGCGCGGTGATCGGCGACATGGTCGAGCGCGACGCCGGCCATATCGTGCTGACCGGCTCGCTCTCGGGCTTCCGCGGCCTGCCGGGCGCCACGGGCTATGGCGCGTCCAAGGCCGGGATCATGGCGCTGGCCGAGGGCATGTATGCCGACCTTCGCAAGACCGGCGTGACCGTCCAGGTCGCCAATCCGGGCTTCATCCGCACCCGGCTGACCGACAAGAACGAGTTCGACATGCCCTTCCTGATGGAGCCCGAGGAGGCCGCGCAGGAGATGTTCGAGCTGATGTGCTCGGACGATTTCAAGCGCAGCTTCCCGACGGTCTTCTCCTGGCTGTTCCGCGGCGGGCAATTCCTGCCGGACTGGCTCTGGTATCCGATCTTCTCGAAGAAGGGCTGAGGAACCGGGCGCTGGGCCGGCCGTTCCTCCCGCGACCCCGATCGCAGGAGACCGCCCATGCCGCAGCAGACCTTCTGGCACGTCCATGTCGTGGACGGCGAAAGCCGGCAGACCCGCCGGGCCCTGGCAGGCTTCGAGACCGAGAGCATGGGCGGCGACGCCGATCCGCAAAACAACCTGCACATGGACGGGGCGCGTCACGTCATCGTCGCGGTCATGCCCGCGGGGATGGAGGGCGAATGGCACGAGAACCCGGCACCGCAATGGATCGTGCCGCTTTCGGGCCGCTGGTGGGTCGAGACGATGGACGGCACGCGGGTCGAGATGGGCCCGGGCGAGATCTCCTTCGGCGGCGACCAGGGCACCACGGACGGCCGCGGCCACCGGTCGGGCGTGGTGGGCGCCGCCGATTGCCACCTGCTGATCGTGCAGTTCGACACCGTGCCGCAGGCGGTGCGCGACGCCGCGCCCGCCTGACCGGCGCGTCGTTTCCCCGCATCCCCCCGTCGCGCTGAACCTTTCCCCTGGCGGCCCCGGCGCTTAACCTGCGGCCAAAGGGGAACGACCATGCCCGACACCATCCGCTTCACGCTCGACGGCCAGCCCGTCGAGGCCGCGCCCGGTCAGACGATCTGGGAGGTCGCGAACGGTCGCGGCCTGGTCATCCCGCATCTCTGCCACAAGCCCGCGCCGGGCTATCGCCCGGACGGCAATTGCCGCGCCTGCATGGTCGAGATCGAGGGCGAGCGCACGCTGGCCGCCTCCTGCATCCGCACGCCCGAGGACGGCATGGTCGTCACCACCGACAGCGCCCGGGCCCGGGGCGCGCGGAAGATGGTGATCGAGATGCTGCTGGCCGACCAGCCGGAGCGCGCGGTCGCCCATGACCGCTCCGCCCATCTGTGGGACATGGCCGAGGCCTCGGGCGTCGCGACCAGCCGCCTGCCCACGCTCGAGGCGGGGCGCATCCCACTTCTGGACGACAGCCATGTGGCGATGCGCGTCAATCTCGACGCCTGCATCCAGTGCGGCCTCTGCGTGCGCGCCTGCCGCGAGGTCCAGGTCAACGACGTGATCGGCATGGCCGGGCGCGGGCACGACACCTATCCGGTCTTCGATTTCGACGACCCGATGGGCGAGTCGACCTGTGTGGCGTGCGGCGAATGCGTCCAGGCCTGCCCGACCGGTGCACTGATGCCCGCGACGATGATCGACGACGCGCAGGTCGGCGACGACCGCGCCTTCGATGCCGAGACCCGCTCGATCTGCCCGTTCTGCGGCGTGGGCTGCCAGGTCTCGATCAAGACGCGCGGCGACCGCGTGGTGAAGGTCGATGGCGTCAACGGCCCCGCCAACGAGGGCCGGCTCTGCGTCAAGGGCCGCTTCGGCTTCGACTACATCCACCACCCCCACCGCCTGACGAAGCCGCTGATCCGGCGCGAGGGCGCGCCCGCGAAGGGCCTGAACGTCGATCCCGGCGACTGGTCTTCGGTCTTCCGTGAGGCGAGCTGGGAGGAGGCGCTGGACGCCGCCGCCGGCGGTCTGAAGGGTCGCGGGCGCGAAGTGGCAGGCTTCGGCTCGGCCAAGTGCTCGAACGAGGAAGCCTATCTCTTCCAGAAATTCATCCGGCAGGGCTTCGGCCACAATAATGTCGATCACTGCACCCGGCTCTGCCACGCCTCGTCGGTCGCGGCATTGCTGGAAAACGTCGGCTCAGGCGCGGTGACGGCCACCTTCAACGAGATCGAGAACGCCGATTGCGCCATCGTCATCGGCGCCAATCCGGTCGAGAACCACCCCGTCGCCGCCACTTATTTCAAGCAGTTCGCCAAGCGCGGCGGCAAGCTGATCGTCATGGATCCGCGCGGGCAGGCGCTCAAGCGGCACGCGACGCATATGCTGCAATTCCGCCCGGGCGCGGATGTCGCGCTTCTGAACGCGATCATGCATGTCATCGCCGAGGAAGGGCTGGTCGACCGGCAATATGTCGAGGCGATGACCGAGAACTGGGATGCCCAGCGCGACCACCTGAAAGGCTTCGCCCCCGAGACGGTCGAGGGGCTGACCGGCATCGACGCGGCCACGATCCGCGCCGTGGCGCGCGATTTCGCGCGGGCCAAGGCGGGCATGATCTTCTGGGGCATGGGGATCAGCCAGCATGTCCACGGCACCGACAATTCCCGCTGCCTGATCTCGCTGGCGCTGATGTGCGGCCAAGTCGGCCGGCCCGGCACCGGGCTGCATCCGCTGCGCGGTCAGAACAACGTCCAGGGCGCCTCGGATGCGGGGCTGATCCCGATGTTCCTGCCCGATTACGCCAGCGTCACGTCGGACGAGGTGCGCGCACGCTACGCCGAACTCTGGGGCGCCGAGCCGCTGGCCGAAAAGGGCCTGACGGTCACCGAGATCATGGACGCCGTCCATGCGGGCGACATCCGCGCGATGTATATCTTGGGCGAGAACCCGGCCATGTCGGACCCCGATGTCGACCACGCGCGCGCGGCGCTGGCGGCGCTGGACCACCTCGTGGTGCAGGACATCTTCCTGACCGAGACGGCCAATTACGCCGACGTCATCCTGCCCGCCTCGGCCTTCTACGAGAAGGCGGGCACGGTCACGAACACCAATCGGCAGGTCCAGATGGGCCGGCCCGCCCTGCCGCCGCCGGGCGAGGCGCGCGCGGATTGGTGGATCACGGCCGAGCTGGCGAAGCGGTGCGGGCTCGACTGGCGCTACACCCATCCGCGCGAGGTCTTCGCCGAGATGAAGCAGGTCATGCCGTCGCTCGACAACATCACCTGGGAGCGGCTGGAGGCCGAGGACGCCGTCACCTACCCGTCGCTGTCCGAGACCGATCCGGGCCAGGCCATCGTCTTCGGCGACGCCTTCCCGCGCGAGAACGGCCGCGCGCGCTTCACCCCCGCGGCGGTCATCCCGCCCGACGAGACGCCGGATGCCGAATACCCGATGATCCTGACGACGGGCCGCCAGCTCGAGCATTGGCACACCGGGTCGATGACGCGCCGGGCCAGCGTTCTGGACGCGGTCGAGCCCGAGGCCAATTGCTCGCTGCATCCCGCGACCCTGCGGCGGCTGGGCGTGCCTGCGGGCGGCCATGTGCGGCTGACGACGCGGCGCGGGACGGTGACGCTGATGGCGCGGGCCGACCGGGCGGTGGCGCCGGACATGGTCTTCCTGCCCTTCGCCTTCGTCGAGGCGGCGGCGAACCTTCTGACCAACCCGGCGCTGGATCCTTACGGCAAGATCCCCGAGTTCAAGTTCTCCGCCGTGCGGGTCGAGGCGGCCGAGGCCGTCGCGGCGGAGTGAGGCGCCGCCGCCCCGGCGCTCAGAAGTCGAAGGCCAGCGAGAAATTCACCACGGCCTCCACGTCCTCGCCATAGGGCAGGACGCTCAGCCGGTAGGCCACGCCGTTGCGGCGATAGGATCCGGTCAGCGCGGCGACCGGCAGATAGTCCCCGAAGGTGGGGATGTCGTATTTCCGCTCGACGATCTCGGAGAGCTCCGCGTAGCGGGCGATCCCCACGCTGGCGCCCAGCCGGATCTCGCCGCCGCCGAGCTCCGCCACGCCCGTCGAGAGGCCGACCACCGCGATCGGCGAGACCTCCTCGTAGGAATTGAAGAAGACGCCGCCCTCGACATGCCACTCGGTCGACCCCGTCCCGACCGGCCAGCGGTAGCCGTAAGTCAGGCCGGGATTGAAGTCGTTATAGGCGTCGCTCCCGATATGCTGCGAGCCGACGAACACGCCCAGATAGCGCTGGCCCGCCGAGGCCGGGGCGGCGGCCAGGACCGCCAGCGTCAAGGCCGCCGCGCGCATCATTCCGCCGTCAGCCGGGTGATGAGGACGGTGACCTCGGGCCGCTTGCCGATCTCGTCCTGCGCGACCTTGCGGATGCCCTTGGTGATCATGTCCTCCAGCTTCTCGTCATCGCCCGCCGTGCGGGTGTCGATCCGGCCCAGCTGCATCGCGAGATGCTCCTCCATCAGGGACGCCAGCGCCTGGCCGGAGCGGGTCAGCTCGGGCAGGCCGCGCAGGTCGACCCAGGTGTCTTCCAGCACCTCGTCGTCGTCATCGACCATCACCGCCACGACGACATGGCCGTTCAGCGCGATGCGCACGCGGTCGCGGATCACGCCGTCGAACTGTCCCACCAGGATCGAGCCGTCGAGATAGGTGCGCCCGGTCTCGACATGATCGACGACCCGGGGCTGGTTGCCGGCGAGGTCCAGCATCGTGCCGTTGGGCGCGACGACGCCCAGACGGCCCAGCCGGTCGGCCAGCTTGGCATGTTCGCGAAGGTGGCGATGCTCGCCATGCATCGGGATCACGATCTGCGGATCGACGATGCCCTGCACGATCTCGAGGTCCGGGCGGTTGGCATGGCCCGAGACGTGGTAGAGCCCGTCATCGTCGGTCACGACGTCGACGCCCATCTCCGAGAAGTCGTTCATCACCCGGGCCACGTCCTTCTCGTTGCCGGGGATGGTCTTGGACGAGAACAGGAAGGTGTCGCCCTCGGCCAGCTCGATCCCGAAATACTTGCCGCGCGCCAGCTGCGCGGAGGCGGCGCGCCGCTCGCCCTGGCTGCCGGTCACGATCAGCATCAGGTTCTCGCGCGGGATCGACGCCGCGTCCTCGGGGCTGACGGTCCTCGGGAAGTCCTTGAGCAGGCCCTCCTCGACGGCGGCCTCGGTCATGCGGCGCATCGCCCGGCCCATCAGGCAGATCGAGCGGCCCGCCGCCTTCCCCGCCTCGGCCAATGACTGCAGGCGCGCCACGTTCGAGGCGAAGGTGGTGGCCACGAACATGCCCTTGGCCGACGCCACGAGCGGCTTGAGGTTCGGCGCGACCTCGGCCTCGGAGCGGCCCTCGTGCTTGGAGAAGACATTGGTCGAGTCGCAGACCAGCGCGCGCACGCCGGGCTTCGCGGCCTCGGCCCAGAGATCGGCGTCGAAGGGCTCGCCCACCACGGGCGAGCGGTCGATCTTGAAGTCACCCGAATGGATCACCCGCCCCGCCGGCGTGTCGATCACCAGCGCCGAGCTTTCCGGGATCGAGTGCGACACGGGAAGGAAGCCCACCTGGAAGGGCCCCGCCGCGATCATCTCGGGGAAAGGCTTGGCGATGCGGATGGCGTCGGGATTCTGCCCCTTCTCGGTCAGCTTGCGGCGCGCGAGGTTCGCGGTGAAGCGGCGCGCATGGACCGGGGCGTCGAGAAACGGCAGCAGGTGGCCGACGCCGCCCAGGTGATCCTCGTGCCCGTGGGTGATGAAGATCGCCTCGAGCCGCTCGGCGCGTTCGCGCAGCCAGGAGATGTCGGGCAGGATCACGTCCACCCCGGGGGTCGAATCCATGTCCGGGAAGGCGATGCCCAGATCCACGAGGATCAGCCGCTCCTTTCCCTCGGGGCCGAAGCCATAGACATAGGCGTTCATGCCGATTTCGCCCGCGCCCCCCAGGGGGAGGTAGATGAGCCGGTCGCGTGCCATTCAGTGTTCCTTGTTGAATGCGTGGATGACGGTCAGGCCGTGCATCGTGAGATCGTCCTCGTAGGCGTCGAACAGATCGGCCGCCTGCTGGAAGAGCGGGGCCAGTCCCCCTGTCGCGACGACCTTCATGGGCCGGTCGCGTTCCGCCCGGATCCGGGCGCAGATTTCGCGGATGAGGCCCACATAGCCCCAGAAGATGCCCGACTGCATGCAGGCGACGGTGTTGGTTCCGATGACCTTCTGCGGCTGGGTGATATCGACATGCGGCAGCGCCGCGGCGGCCATGTGCAGCGCTTCGAGCGAGAGGTTCACGCCCGGCGCGATCACGCCGCCGATATAGGCCCCGTCCCTGGCCACCACGTCGAAGGTGGTCGCGGTGCCGAAATCGACCACGATCAGGTCGCCGCCATGCCGGTCCCAGCCGCCCACCGTGTTGACCAGCCGGTCCGGCCCGACCTGCGTGCCGGCATCGACGCGCACGTCGACGGGCAGCTTGGTCTCGGGCTTGCCGACGACCAGCGGGCGGCAGTCGAAGTAACGGTCGCAGAGGACACGCAGGTTGAAGACAACGCGCGGCACGGTCGAGGAGACGATGCATTCGTCGATCGTCACGTCGACATTCTGCAGGTTCATCGAGGTCCGCAGCCAGGTGTAATACTCGTCCGCCGTGCTGGCGTGGTTCGTCGCGCGGCGCCACGAATTCACGAAGCGCACGCCGTCCCAGATAGCAAAGACGGTGTTGGTGTTGCCGCAATCGATGGTCAGGAGCATGGGGCCTCCGCGAAGAAGATGTCGGCGGCGGCGATGCGGCGCGGGCCGTTCGCCGTGACGAGGATCAGGCAGCCCTCGCCATCCACATCCGCGAAGCGGCCGGTCACGGTCTCGCCCGGCAGGCGCGCGGTGATCTCCTCGCCCAGGCGCGCGGCATCGGCCATCCAGTCCGCGCGGATCGCGGGGAAGCCCGCCGCCCGGAACTGCGCCTCGCGCGCCGCGAAGGCGGGAGCCAGCGCGTCGAGAAAGGCCTCGGGCGCGATCGTCGGCCCGCCGACCTCGGGCAGGCTTACGGGCGGCACGGCGCGGGCCTCCAGCGTCGCGGGGTCGGGCGCATGGACGAGATTCACGCCGATGCCGAGGATCAGGAGGCCCGGCGCCGGGCTCTCCAGCAGGATGCCGGCGAGCTTGCGCTCCCGCAGCAGGACGTCATTGGGCCATTTGAGCGACAGCCCGGTCACGCCCAGCCCGCGCAGCGCGTCCCGGAGGGCCAGCGCGGCGACGAAGCTGCGCAGGGCCATCGCCGCCGGGCCGTCGCCCGGGCGCCAGACCAGCGAGGCCGCGAAATTGCCGATGGGGCAGTCCCAGGCCCGCCCGCGCCGTCCGCGCGCGGCGGTCTGGCGATGGGCGAGGATCCAGGTCGCCTGTTCGGGCGCGCGGCGCGCGGCCTCGGCCGAGGTGCTGTCGACTTCCGACAGCACGATCCGCGCGACCCCCTCGGGCCAGTCCGCCCCGGGGGCCGGCACGATCTAGTTGACCAGTGTCAGCGCAGCGGCCGCCGCCACGCCTTCGAGGCCGAACATGTTCACCACGCCCACGACCATGATCGCCGCCGCACCGGCCAGCGCGATCCATTGCACCGTGGGGATGGTCCCGTCGAGCGGGGCCTCGGCCTCGCCGAAATACATGTAGTAGACGATCCGCAGGTAGTAGAAGGCCCCGATGACCGAGGCGATCACGCCCAGGACGGCCAGCCAGACCAGCCCCGCATCCACCGCCGCCGTCAGCACGTAGTACTTGGCGAAGAAGCCCACCATCGGCGGGATGCCGGCGAGGCTGAACATCAGCACGAGCAGCGCCAGCGCCGCGCCCGGCCGGTCGCGCGAGAGCTGGTTGAGCGAGGCGATGTCTGTCACCTCGCGCCCGTCGCGCGTCATGGCGAGGATGAAGGCGAAGGTGCCGATATTCATCACCACGTAGATCGCCATGTAGAGCAGCATCGCCTCCACGCCGCCGGCGGTCCCGGCGGCGAGGCCCATCAGCGCGTAACCCATATGGGCGATCGAGGAATAGGCCATCAGCCGCTTGATGTCGCGCTGCCCGATTGCGGCGATCGCGCCCAGGAACATCGACAGCACCGACAGCAGCGCCACGATCTGCTGCCAGTCGCCCACCGCGCCGCCGAAGGCGTCATGCGTGACCCGGGCGAACATGCCCATCGCCGCGACCTTGGGCGCGGTGGCGAAGAAGGCGGTGACCGGGGTCGGCGCCCCCTCGTAGACATCGGGCGTCCACATGTGGAACGGCGCGGCCGAGACCTTGAAGGCCAGGCCCGAGAGCATGAAGACCAGGCCGAAGAGCAGGCCCAGCGCCAGCTCGCCATCCGCCGCGGCAGCGACGACGCCCGCGAATTCGGTCGTGCCTGTATAGCCGTAGGTCAGCGAGATGCCGTAGAGCAGCAGGCCCGAGCTGAGCGCGCCCAGCACGAAGTATTTCAGCCCCGCCTCGGTCGATTTCACGCTGTCGCGCCGCATCGAGGCGGCCACGTAGAGCGAGAGCGACTGCAGCTCGAGCCCCATGTAGAGCGTCAGAAGGTTGCCCGCCGAGACCATGATCATCATGCCGATCACCGCCAGCGTGATCAGCAGCGGGTATTCGAACTTGTCGAGCTGGTGACGCGCCATCCAGTCCTGGCTCATCAGCAGGACGGTCGCGGCCGAGAGCAGGATCGTGATCTGCGCGAAGCGGCTGAAGCCGTCCTTCACGATCATGTCAGAGAAGCCGGTCCCGACCTCCGAGGACACGCCGATCCAGAAGGCCACAGCCACCATAACGGCGGCGGTGGCCCAGGTCAGCGGGCGGGTCAGCTCGTCCTTCGTGGTGTAGACGGCCGCCAGCAGCGCGGCCATCGCGAAGACGGCCAGCACGATCTCCGGCAGGATCAGGGTCAGGTCGGCGCTCATGGCAAGCCTCTTATTGATCGGCCCCGGCGACCGCGTTCTGCAACGCGATCTCGGCCGTGGCGATGTCGTAATTGGCGACCAGCTCGGCCACGGTGGGGCCGATGATGTCGGTCACGAGGGCGGGATAGACGCCCAGAAGAATGGTGAACAGCACGAGCGGGGCGAAGATCGCCTTCTCGCGCGCGGTCAGGTCCTTAATGGTGCGCAGGCTCTCCTTGATCAGGTCGCCGAAGACGACCCGGCGATAGAGCCACAGCGCGTAACCCGCCGACAGGATCACGCCCGAGCAGGCGAAGACCGCGACCCAGGTGTTGACCTGGAAGACGCCCATCAGGGTCAGGAACTCGCCCACGAAGCCCGAGGTGCCGGGCAGGCCGACATTGGCCATCGTGAACAGCATGAAGATCAGCGCATAGGCCGGCATCCGGTTCACCAGCCCGCCATAAGCGGTGATGTCGCGGGTGTGCATCCGGTCGTAGATCACGCCCACGCAGAGGAAGAGCGCGCCCGAGATGAAGCCGTGGCTCAGCATCTGGAAGATCGCGCCGTCCACGCCCTGCTGGTTGGCCGCGAAGATGCCCATGGTCACGAAGCCCATATGCGCGACCGAGGAATAGGCGATCAGCTTCTTCATGTCCTCCTGCACCATCGCGACGAGCGAGGTGTAGACGATGGCGATGGCCGACAGCCACAGGACCAGCGGGCCCAGCACCTCGGAGCCCACGGGGAACATCGGCAGCGAGAAGCGCAGGAAGCCGTAGCCGCCCATCTTCAGCAGGATCGCCGCCAGCACGACCGAGCCCGCGGTGGGCGCCTGGACGTGGGCGTCGGGCAGCCAGGTGTGCACCGGCCACATCGGCATCTTGACCGCGAAGCTGGCAAAGAAGGCGAGCCACAGAAGCGTCTGCATCCCGCCCACGATGTTGACGCCCAGCACGTTCAGCGGCGCGAAGGAGAACTCATGCGCGAGAAGCGTCGGGATGTCGGTGGTGCCCGCTTCCAGATACATGGCGATCATCGCCACCAGCATCAGGACCGAGCCCAGAAGCGTGTAGAGGAAGAACTTGAACGACGCGTAGATACGGTCCTTGCCGCCCCAGATCCCGATGATCAGGAACATCGGGATCAGGCCCGCCTCGAAGAACAGGTAGAACAGGATCAGGTCCAGCGCGACGAAGACGCCGATCATCAGCGTCTCGAGCAGCAGGAAGGCGACCATGTAATCCTTCACCCGGTGCGTCACGTCCCAGCAGGACGCGATCACGATGGGCATCAGGAAGGTCGTCAGCATCACGAAGAGGACCGAGATCCCGTCCACGCCCATCTTGTAGGTCAGGCCCGCGATCCAGGCGCGCTCCTCGACGAACTGGAAGCCGGTGTTCTCGGGCTCGAACCCGGCCAGCAGGAACAGCGAGACGATGAAGGTGAAGCCCGTCGCGCCCAGCGCCAGCCACTTGGCGTTGCGCTGCGCGGCCGCGTCGTCGCCGCGCAGGAACAGCGCGAGGATCAGCGCCGCGATCAGGGGCGTGAAGGTGATGATGGAAAGCAGGTTGTCCATGGATCCGTCTCAGCTCCCCGACGCGATGGTCATCCAGGTGATCAGGACAACGATCCCGATCACCATCGCGAAGGCGTAATGGAAGAGGTATCCCGACTGCGCCCGGTTCAGCGCGCGGGTGAAGAACGGCACCGCGCCCATCGCCACGCCGTTGATCGTGCCGTCGATGGCGTTGCCGTCGCCCCGCCGCCAGAAGAAGCGGCCGATCGCCTTGGCGCCCTTCACGAAGACCGCGTCGTAGATCTCGTCGAAATACCACTTGTTGAGGAGGAAGCGGTAGAGCGGGGCCAGGTTCTCGGCCCATTGCCGCGGCAGGCTGGGCATGCGGATGTAGAATATCCACGCCGTGAACAGGCCCAGCAGCATCGCCACGAAGGGCGAGACCTTGACCCATTTCGGCACCTCGTGGGCGTCGTGGATCACGTGGTTCTCGGGGCCGATGAAGATCGCGCCCTCGCCCGGCACCTGTTCCGGACGCTCGCCGTATTCGCCCTCGCCCGCGTCCTCGCCATGCCCGTCCTCGACCAGCGGCGCGCCGTGATCGACGGCGGCGTGCTGGCTGATGCCGAAATAGCGATCGACCTGCGCCTGGCTGCCGAAGAACGGCCCGTAGAACACCATGCCCGCGAAGACCGAGCCCACCGCCAGCGCGGCCAGCGGGATGGTCATGACGGCCGGGCTCTCATGCGCGTGCTCATGGGTGTGCTTGTCGCCGCGCGGCTTGCCGAAGAAGGTCAAAAACATCAGCCGCCAGCTGTAGAAGCTGGTGAAGGCCGCTGCGATCACCAGGGCCCAGAAGGCGCCCTGGCTGCCGATGAAGGCGGTCTCGATCACCGCGTCCTTCGACAGGAAGCCCGCGAAGCCGATATGGGTCAGCGGGATGCCGACGCCGGTGATGGCCAGCGTGCCGACCATCATCGCCCAGAAGGTGTAGGGGATCTTGGTGCGCAGCCCGCCGTAGTTCCGCATGTCCTGCTCGTGATGCATCGCGTGGATGACCGAGCCCGCGCCGAGGAACAGCATCGCCTTGAAGAAGGCGTGGGTGAAGAGGTGGAACATCGCGACCGAATAGGCGCCCACCCCCGCGGCCACGAACATGTAGCCCAGCTGCGACATGGTCGAATAGGCGATCACGCGCTTGATGTCGTTCTGCACCAGCCCGATCGTCGCCGCCACGAAGGCCGATGCCGCGCCCACCGCGACGACGATGCCCGCCGCCGTCGGCGCGTATTCGATCAGCGGCGACATGCGGCAGACCAGGAACACGCCCGCCGTCACCATCGTGGCGGCATGGATCAGCGCCGAGACGGGGGTCGGGCCCTCCATCGCGTCGGGCAGCCAGGTGTGCAGGAAGAGCTGCGCCGATTTGCCCATCGCGCCGATGAAGATCAGGAAGGCCAGCAGGTTCGCCGCGTTCCACTCGGTCCACAGGAACGAGATCGTCATCTCCGCGATCTCGGGCGTCATCGCGAAGATCGTCGGCAGGTCGATCGAGTCGGTCAGGTAGAACAGCCCGAAGATGCCCAGCAGGAAGCCGAAATCGCCGACCCGGTTGACGATGAAGGCCTTCATCGCCGCGGCCCCGGCCGAGGGCTTGCGCCAGTAGAACCCGATCAGCAGGTAGGAGGCGACGCCCACGCCTTCCCAGCCGAAGAAGAGCTGCAGCAGGTTGTTCGCCGTCACCAGCGCCAGCATCGCGAAGGTGAAGAAGGACAGGTAGGCGAAGAAGCGCGGCTTGTAGGTCTCGCCCTCGCGCCATTGCGGGTCGTGATCCATGTAGCCGAAGGAATACAGGTGCACGAGCGCCGAGACCGTCGTGATCACCACCAGCATGACCGCGGTCAGCCGGTCCATCCGGATCTCCCAGTCGGTCAGCAGGCTGCCGCTTTCGATCCAGCGCATGATCTGGACGACCTCGGTCGTGCCGTCATGGGTCAGGAACACGATCCAGGACAGCAGCATCGACAGGAACAGAAGGCCCGTCGACGTGACCAGCGCGGCCGTCTCGCCGATGAACTTCCAGCCGAAGCCGCAGATCAGCGCGCCGACCAACGGCGCGAAGAGGATGATCGTCTCCATCGGCTCAGCCCTTCATCACGTTGACGTCTTCGACGTCGATGGTGCCGCGGTTGCGGAAGAAGCACACGAGGATCGCCAGGCCGATGGCGGCCTCGGCGGCGGCCACGGTCAGCACGAACAGCGTGAAGACCTGCCCCGTCAGATCGCCCAGGAAGCCGGAGAAGGCGACGAAGTTGATGTTCACCGCCAGCAGCATCAGCTCGATCGACATCAGGATGATGATGACGTTCTTCCGGTTCAGGAAGATGCCGAAGATGCCGATGACGAACAGCGCCGCCGCCACGGTCAGGTAATGTTCCAGTCCGATCATTCGCGTCCCTTCCGTCGGGGCGTCTTGCCCGGCCCCGTTTCGTCGTTCCGTGTCCCGCTCAGATGAACGAGTAGCCGCCCAGCAGGATGATCAGCAGGACGATGATGATGATGATTGTGGTGCGGGACATGGCCCTTCCCCTCTACAGGCCCTGACCGGGCTTCACGTCGGTGACCTTCATCGCCTTGGCCGGATCGCGCCACATCTGGTGCAGCACGTTCTGGCGCTTGACGTCCTTCCGGTGGCGCAGCGTCAGGGCGATGGCCCCGATCATCGCGACCAGCAGGATCAGCCCGGCGAGCTGGAACATCAGGAAATAGTCGTCATAGAGGATCAGGCCCAGCGCGGCGGTGTTCAGCTCGGCCGTCGGGATCACGCTGCGCAGGTTCTCGGCCACGACGACGCCCTCGGCCACTTCCCAGACGCCGTAGGCGATGACCAGCTGCATCAGCAGCACGATCCCGATCAGCCCGGCCAGCGGCACGTATTTGGCCATCTCGGCCTTCAGCTCGGCGAAGTCGATATCGAGCATCATCACCACGAAGAGGAACAGCACCGCGACCGCGCCGACATAGACGATGACCAAGAGCATCGCGACGAATTCTGCGCCGATCAGAACGAACAGGCCCGCCGTCGACAGGAAGGTCAGGATCAGCCACAGCACCGAATGGACCGGGTTGCGCGACACCACGGTCATCAGCCCGCCCGAGACGGTCAGGACGGCGAAGAGGTAGAAGGCGAAATCCAGAACGCTCATGCCTCGTCCTCCAGAACCTCGTTGGCGAGGGTCATCGCCTTGTTCATCGCCGGCAGCCCGCCGAACAGGCCCATCAGGCCGATCGTCTCGGCGATCTCCTGCTTGGTCGCGCCCTGCTCGACCGCCTGGCGGACGGTCAGGCGGACCTGCGCCTCGGCCTGCGCGCCCAGTACCGTCAGGCCGGCCAGCGTCAGCAGCATCTTGGTCTTGGCGTCCAGGCCCTCGGGATTCAGCCCCTTGCCCATGAACTGCTCCATGACCTCGCCGGGCATCGTCGGCCACAGCTTTTCGAAGCCCTGCGGCGTGAAGCTCTCGAGCGCAGGGTTCACGGCCTTCGCCATGTCCTGCATGTGGCTCATCCAGAGCTCGAAGGGGTTCTTCGCGTCGCTCATCGGTAGGGCGCGTCCAGCTCGATGTTCTTGGCGATCAGCGCTTCCCAGCGCTCGCCATTCGCCAGGAGCTTCTCCTTGTCGTAGAACATCTCCTCGCGGGTCTCGGTCGCGAACTCGAAATTCGGACCCTCCACGATCGCATCCACCGGGCAGGCCTCCTGGCAGAAGCCGCAATAGATGCATTTCGTCATGTCGATGTCGTAGCGCGTCGTGCGGCGCGAGCCGTCCTCGCGCGGTTCGGCATCGATGGTGATGGCCTGCGCCGGGCAGATCGCCTCGCAGAGCTTGCACGCGATGCAGCGCTCCTCGCCGTTGGGATATCGGCGCAGGGCGTGCTCGCCGCGGAAGCGGGGCGACAGCGGGCCCTTCTCGTGCGGATAATTCAGCGTGACCTTGGGCGCGAAGAAATACTTCAGCCCCAGCTTCATGCCCTGCCACATATCGGCCAGCAGGAAATACTTGACCGAACGGTTCCAGTCGATCTGCGTCATCCCATCACCCCCATGTCGGAGAAGCGTGCCCAGAAGCCCCCGAGCACCTCGAATTTCGCCAGGAACGCCACGATCACGACCCAGGCCAGCGAGAAAGGCAGGAACACCTTCCAGCCCAGTCGCATCAGCTGGTCGTAGCGGTAGCGCGGCACGATCGCCTTCACCATCGCGAAGAGGAAGAAGAAGAACGCCATCTTCGCGACCATCCAGAGCGGCCCGTCCGGCAGGAAGGGCACGGGCGACAGCCAGCCGCCGAAGAACAGCAGGCTGATCAGCGCGCACATCAGGAAGATCGCGATGTACTCGCCCGCCATGAACAGAAGGAAGGGCGTCGAGGAGTACTCGACCTGGTAGCCCGCGACCAATTCCGACTCCGCCTCCGGCAGGTCGAAGGGCGGACGGTTCGTCTCGGCCAGCGCCGAGATGAAGAACAGGAACACCATCGGCAGGTGCGGCAGCCAGTACCAACCGAAGAAGCCCCAGCCGGTGTCCTGCGCGCGCACGATGTCGCCGAAATTGAGCGAGCCCGTCGACAGGATCACCCCGATGATGATCAGGCCGATCGACACCTCGTAGGAAATCATCTGCGCGGCCGAGCGCAAGCTCCCGAGGAAGGGGTATTTCGAGTTCGAGGCCCAGCCGCCCATGATCACGCCGTAGACCTCGAGCGACGAGACGGCGAAGACGTAGAGGATGGCCACGTTGATATCGGCCAGGACCCAGGTGTCCGAGAACGGGATCACCGCCCAGGCGATCACCGCCAGCACGAAGCTGATGAGCGGGGCCAGCAGGAAGACCGTGCGGTCGGCACCGGCGGGGATGACGATTTCCTTGACCACGTATTTCAGCGCGTCGGCCACGGTCTGCAGCAGGCCGAACACGCCCACGACATTGGGCCCGCGCCGCATCTGCACCGCCGCCCAGACCTTGCGGTCGCCATAGACCAGGAACAGCAGCGAGATCATCACGAAGGCGATCACCGCGAGGCACTGCGCCAGGATCGTCAGGCCGATGCCCGCCGGTGATGCCAGAAACTCTGCCATGTCACGTCCTCATACGGTCGGGATGCCCCGTTCGCGGCAGTTCTCAACCGCCACTTCGGCATCAATCGTTCTCAGTCCCCGGGGGACCGCCGGCGACACGGTGTAAATCGCATCCGCGCGCCAAACGCCACCCTCTTCGCTCACGTTTGTCCGCACCTGGCGCGCAAATCCGAAGCCCCGGATCAGCGCGTATTGCGCCGCGGCGCATTCGGCATAGTCCAGCACATCCTGCCCGTCCCGCGCGCCGGCCATGGCGACCCGGAACTCGACCAGATCGCCCTCGAGCAGCCGCGTCTCGACCCCGCGATACTCGGGCCGGAAGACCTCGACCACGGGCCGCTCCTCGGCCTGGCAGGCGGCCAGCGCGAGGCCGGCCAGAAGCGCCGCACCGGGCGCGCGCATCACTCCGCCGCGATGGGCTGCGGGTCGCGGCCGGCGGCGATCTGCGACAGTTCCGCCATCAGCTGCGAGGCCCGCGCGATCGGGTTGGTCAGGTAGAAATCGCCCAGCGCCGCCTCGAAGGCCCCGGTGCCCAGCTTGGGGACCTCGCCCAGCGGCTGCGGCTTGTTCTCCGGCACGGCGTCGATCTCGGCCAGTTCCGGCGCGGTCTCGATCAGCCCGCGGCGCAGCTGCGCCAGCGTGTCGAAGGGCAGCTGGTAGCCCGCCTCCGCCGACAGAGCCCGCAGGATCGCCCAGTTCTCCTTCGCCTCGCCGGGCGCGAAGCCCGAGCGCAGCGCTAGTTGCGGGCGCCCTTCGGTGTTGACGAACAGGCCCTGCTCCTCGGTCCAGGCGGCGCTCGGCAGGATGATGTCGGCACGATGCGCGCCGCGGTCGCCATGGCTGCCCTGGTAGATCACGAAGGGCCCGGCGGGGATCTCGATCTCGTCGGCCCCGAGATTGTAGATCGCCTCCGCCTCCAGCGCCTCGGCGATGCCGCCCGCACAGGTCGCGCCCGCGTCCATCGCGCCGACGCGGCCCGCGGCGGTGTGCAGCACCAGAAGCCCCGCACCCATCGCGTCGGCCAGTGCGCGGGCATTGGCCAGCACATCCGCGCCGTCCGCACCGCGCAGCGCGCCCATGCCGACGATCACCAGCGCGGGGACGTCGCTTTCTTCGGCCTGCGCCACGAGCTCGAACAGCGCCTCGCGGCCCTCGCCCAGATGCGCGTAGTCATAGGTCAGGTCGGCGCCCTGCCCGATCACCGAGACGTCGGCGCCGCGCAGCCAGGCCTTGCGGATGCGCGCGTTGAGCACGGGCGCCTCCACCGCGGGGTTGGTGCCGATCAGGACGATGCGGCGGGCGGCGTCGATATCCTCGATCGCGGCGGTGCCGACATAGCCCGCCCGGTCGCCCGCGGGCAGCTTCGCGCCGTCGGTGCGGCATTCGGTGACCCCGCCCATCGCGTCCATCAGCTTGCGCAGCGCGAAGGCGGCCTCGACCGGGGCCAGGTCGCCCACGAGGCCCGCCAGCTTGCGGTCCTTCATCGCGGCGGCCGCGGCATCCAGCGCCTCGGGCCAGCTCGCCGGGCGCAGCTTGCCGTTCTCGCGGATATAGGGCCGGTCCAACCGCTGGCGGCGCAGCCCGTCCCACACGAAGCGGGTCTTGTCGCTGATCCATTCCTCGTTGGTGCCGTCATGGTTGCGCGGCAGGATGCGCATCACTTCGCGGCCCTTCGTATCGACGCGGATCGAGGCGCCCTGCGCGTCCATCACGTCCACCGTCTCGGTCTTCGTCAGCTCCCAGGGGCGGGCGGTGAAGGCATAGGGCTTCGAGACCAGCGCGCCCACCGGGCACAGGTCGATGATGTTGCCCTGCAGGTTCGATTTCAGCGTCTCGCCCAGATAGGACGTGATCTCGCTATCCTCGCCGCGGCCGATCTGGCCCATCTGGGTGATGCCCGCGACCTCGGTGGTGAAGCGGACGCAGCGGGTGCAGGAGATGCAGCGCGTCATATGCGTTTCGACCAGCGGGCCGAGATCCAGGTCCACCGCGGCGCGCTTGGGCTCGCGGTAGCGCGAGAAATCGACGCCATAGGCCATCGCCTGGTCCTGCAGGTCGCATTCGCCGCCCTGGTCGCAGATCGGGCAGTCGAGCGGGTGGTTGATGAGCAGGAACTCCATCACCCCCTCGCGGGCCTTCTTGACCATCGGGCTGTTGGTCTTGACCACCGGCGGCTCGCCATCCTTGCCGGGGCGCAGGTCGCGGACCTGCATCGCGCAGGAGGCGGCGGGCTTCGGCGGGCCGCCCACGACCTCGACCAGGCACATCCGGCAATTGCCGGCGATCGACAGCCGTTCGTGATAGCAGAAGCGCGGAATCTCGATTCCGGCCTGCTCGCAGGCCTGGATCAGCGTCATCTCCGGCGGGACCTCGACTTCGGTCCCGTCGATCACGATCTTCTTGAGGTCGGCCATGGCAGGTCGCTCCGCGTTCGTCCTTCGGGATGGGTTCTAGCCCCCCCGACGGGCGGTGACCAGAACCGCGGCCCACGTTTATCGCGGGCTCAGCAGACGACCTATTTGCGTGTCCTTCGCGACCTGTTCCACCCCGACGCGGCAATGGGCCGCGACGTCGCCGGGGCCCGCGCCAAGACGCGCCAGCCGCTCGCGCGCGATCGCCTCCAGCCGGTCCTTCGCGGCATCGTCGTCGATGAAGGCATCCACCTCGGCGGCCGAATAGCCGAGGTCCCGCGCCGCCGCCTTCAGCGCCAGCAGGTAGCGCAGCCCGCGAAAGGTGCGCGCGTCGATGTTGGGGCAGATTTCGCTGATCTCGTAGGCGATGCCGACATTGATCAGGCCTTCGGTGATGCGGGGCTCCTGCTCAAGCCCGGCCAGCGCGGGCGAGGCGGCGAGGATCAGGGCGGCGGCGAGCGGGCGAAGGGACATGCAGGCGTCTCCGGGGTCGGGCTGGGATGGCCCGTCACATGGGTCCGCCCGCCCCCGTCATTCAATAGCGCGGGCCCGTCACCGCACGTCGCGGCGGGTCCGTGCCGTCAGCGCGTGATGCAGCGCCCGGTCAGGACCAGCGCGCCCGACTCGTCCAGCGCCACCTCCTCGACGGGCCGGTCGGGGCCCAGCGCCCAATCGATATCCGAGCCGCCGAACCGCGTGATACAATATTCCACCGCGCGGACCCGACCGGCCTCCAGCGCGCCCGAGAGCGAGCGCCCGGCGCTGCGCGTGGCCGTCGCGAAGCTGCGCGCATCCTCGGATGTCGCGCTGACGCGGGTGCGGAACCGCACGCCGTCCACCTCGTTGGACGCGCCGCGGAACCCGCCCCGGAAGGGGCCGGAATCGCCCGAGGACAGGCTGCCCAGCGTGCCGCAGCCCGCCAGGCCCAGCATTGCGATCAGCATCAGGGTTCTCATTGCGCGACCTCCACGATCAGGGTTCCGAGGGCGGTCTCCTCGGCAATCTCGGCCGCGCCCGCGGCGCAGACCGCGGCTTCGGGCGCGCCCTGCTCCAGCGCGTGCTTCTGCACGAAGGCGGCCTGCAGGGTCGCGATGGCATCCGATGGATCCGCCATCCGGTCGGCCAGGTTCTCGGGGGTGAAGCCGTCCTCGGTCAGCCGCGCGAGCGTCGCGTCGGTCAGCCGCGCGATGGCGATGGGATCGACCGACAGCGTCTGGCAGCTCAGGGCCAGGACCTGCGCGGTCGAGCTGAGGAAGGCAGCCTCGACGAAGTAATCCGGTGCGGGCACCGCCTCCTGCGCGGCGGCGGGCGCGGCCAGCAGGATCAGCGCGGCGGCCCTCATGCGGCGAAGGCCCCGGCCAGCGCGATCAGCGCCAGCCCGATCACGCAGAGGAACCCCAGCGTCCATGTGGCCGAGCGCAGCCATTGCACCTCGGTCCCGATATGCACCGCCGCCGTCGCGATCCGCGCCACGAGGAAGAGCGTGGCGAGAAGATTCACCCAGAACGGTGCGCCGCCCGTCAGCATCGCCGCCACGGCCGCCGCGACGAAGGCGCCCGACGTCTCGATCGCGTTCTGGAAGGCGCGGTGGCGCCGATAGGCCGGGTCGGAATAGTCCCGCACCGGCAGGCCCCCGGCGCTGCGCGCCCGGGCCTTGCCGACCGTCGACACGCCCGCGAGGCCGAGCTGCAAAAGCGCCCAGAGCGCGAGCGCGGCCAGCGTATGCGCGTAGGGGGCGAAAAACTCTGTCATCAAATGCGTCCCGTCATACATGCGCCGTCAGGGACGCCTGTCCGGCCCGAAGCGGGCCGGTTGGCCTATGACATAGGGGAAGCCGGCCCGGCAGGGCAAGCCGGGCGGCGCGCGATCACTCGGCGGCGACGGCGCTGACGCGCCCGGTGCGCTTGTGCTTGATCCGGTCCTCGATCTCGTCGCGGAAATGCCGGATCAGGCCCTGGATCGGCCAGGCCGCGGCATCGCCCAGCGCGCAGATCGTGTGCCCCTCGACCTGCTTGGTGACGTCGAGCAGCATGTCGATCTCCTCGACCTCCGCCTCGCCCTTTACCAGCCGGTCCATGACGCGCATCATCCAGCCCGTCCCCTCGCGGCAAGGCGTGCACTGGCCGCAGCTCTCGTGCTTGTAGAACGCGCTCAGCCGCCAGATCGCCTTGATGATGTCGGTTGAGTTATCCATCACGATCACCGCCGCGGTGCCCAGACCCGATTTCTGCTCGCGCAGATAGTCGAAATCCATGATCGCGTCGCGCATGTCGCGCCCGGGGATCATCGGCACCGACGACCCGCCGGGGATGACCGCCTTGAGATTGTCCCAGCCGCCGCGGATGCCCCCGCAATGCGTCTCGATCAGGTCCTCGAAGCTGATCGACATCGCCTCCTCGACGACGCAGGGCTTGTTCACGTGGCCCGAGATGGCGAATAGCTTGGTGCCGGAGTTGTTCGGCCGCCCGAAGCCCGCGAACCATTCCGCCCCGCGGCGCAGGATGGTCGGCACGACCGCGATGCTCTCGACGTTGTTCACGGTGGTGGGGCAGCCGTAAAGCCCCGCGCCCGCCGGGAAGGGCGGCTTCATGCGCGGCATGCCCTTCTTGCCTTCCAGGCTCTCGATCAGGGCGGTTTCCTCGCCGCAGATATAGGCGCCTGCGCCATGGGTCAGGTAGAGGTCGAAATCCCAGCCCGATTTGGCGGCGTTCTTGCCCAGAAGCCCGGCCTCGTAGGCCTCGTCGATGGCGTTCTGCAAGGCTTCCTTCTCGCGGATATATTCGCCTCGGATGTAGATGTAGCAGGCATGCGCGCCCATCGCGAAGCTGGCGATCAGCGCCCCCTCGATCAGGGTGTGCGGATCGTGGCGCATGATCTCGCGATCCTTGCAGGTGCCCGGCTCGGATTCGTCGGCGTTGATGACCAGATAGGCGGGCCGCCCGTCGGACTCCTTGGGCATGAATGACCACTTGAGGCCGGTCGGGAAGCCCGCGCCGCCGCGGCCGCGCAGGCCGCTGGCCTTCATGATCTCGACGATCCTGTCGCGACCCAGCCCGATCAGGTCTTTGGTCCCGTCCCACTGCCCGCGCGCCATCGCGCCCTTCAGCGAGCGGTCGGCCATGCCGTAGATGTTGGTGAAGATCCGGTCGCGATCCTGCAGCATCGTTCAATCCTCCTTGCGGCGCATCCGCCAGACGCCCACGAGCAAAATAAGGGCCCAGGCCAGCACGGCCAACGCGGCAATGTCGATCAGGCCCATAAGTCGCACCGGCAGGCCGAAATAGGCGCCCAGCGCCTGCATCGGCACCCAGATGACGAAGGTGCCGATGATCAGCATCGCGACGCGCCGCTGGCGGCGCGCGATCTCGGCGGTCGTGTCGGAGGGCCCGGTCATGTCGCGCTCCTTCAACAGCCCGCGCGGGAGGAGGTCAAGCCGCGCCGACCCCGCCCGCGCGGAAGTGACCCGGGGGCCGCGTCAGTAGACGCCGCCCTTGTCGACCCGCTTCGAGAACTCCGTGCCCTCGCCCGTGGCCAGCTTCGAGGCCTGGCTGACCCAGTCGTCGCGCCGCACGCGGCCCTTGAAGCCCTCCAGGTGCTGGTCGACCCAGCTGATTTCCGCGTCGCTCCAGCCGGCGATCTGGTCGAAATGATAGAAACCCAGCTTGTGCAGCAGCGTCTCGAGCTTCGGGCCGACGCCCTTGATCTTCTTCAGGTCGTCCGCGCCGCCGGCCCGGGGGCCGTCCAGCGTCTGGGGCTTGGTGCCGACGCTCTCATTGGCCGCGGGCATCCCGCCGCCGCCCGCATCGCCCTTGGCCGCGGCGGGCGCGCTGGCATCGGCGGCCGGGGCCGGCGCGACCTCGTTGTAGCTCTGCGCGGCCTTGGTGGCGCTCGGCGCCGGGCCGCCCGCCGCCCCGCCATCGGCGGCGGTCGCGGTCTCGTTGCGGCTGACGCGCGGCTTGTCGGCGCTGCTGGCGGGCGGCTCGGGCGAGACGACCTTGCCATGGACGGGCGTCGGGTTCTCCTGCGGCGTCGGGTTGGCGGTCGCGCCCACGGGCCGGGCCACGGCCGGATCGTCGGCATTGACCGGCGCGGGCGACGGGATGCGCGTGGCGGGCGCGGCCTCGGCCATGGCCATCTGCCCCTGCTTGGAGGCCGCCGAGAGCTTCACCTCCGGATCGCTGCGCACATCCGAGATGATCGAGCGCGGGATCTCGGTGCGGTGCGGCGACGGCGCGTTGACGTTGCGCGGCGCCAGCGGGCGCGCGGCCTGGCCGGGCGTGCCGGGCGCGTCGGCCTTCGCCAGATCGGCGGTCGGCGCCTGCGTGCCCGATGCACCGCGCGGCGCCGCTTGCGGGCGCGAGATCGAGACCGTCAGGATGCCGCCGAGCACGACGGCCACCACGAGGCCCGCGAAGATCGCCTGCAGCAAGGTCCAGCCGCCGAAGGCCAGCAGCAGCGCGAAGATGACGGCACCGGCCAGAAAGGCGACGCCCCATGCGATCGCCGTGCTTTCGAGGGTTCCGATCGGTCGGATCTGGTTGCTCATGTCTCAACTCCCTGACTCGCAGGACGACGAGACGGCACCCTGCTACTTCTTGCGCGAGGAGAACTCCGTTTCCCCTCCGTCAGCGAGCACTTTAGCCTGTTTCACCCATTCGTCACGTGTCACGCGCCCTTTGAAGCCCACCAGGTTCGCGTCGACCCAGGCGATTTCGGCCTCGGACCAGGCCGCGATCTGGTCGAAATTCCAAAAGCCCATGTCGTTGCACAGCTTTTCGAGCTTGGGGCCGATGCCCTTGATCTTCGTCAGGTCGTCGGCCTGGCCGTCCTTGGGCGCGCTGCGCGCGGTGGGCTTGCGAGCCGCGCTCGGGGTGGCCAGCGACTCGGCGGCGGTCTGCTCGCCCTGGGGCTCGCCGTCGAGATCCATGTTGGCGGGCTCGGTCGTGGCGCCCATCGGCTTGCCGATATCCGGCGCCGGGTGGCCCTCGGGCGCGTCGATCACCGTGCCCTCCTCGGGCTTGGCGGCGGCCACGGCGTCGCTGCCGCGCACATTCGCCATCCCGTCCGAGGCGTCGCCGCGATCGCGCGGCGCGGCCGGCTCATCGGCGACGCGGCCGCCCTGCTTGCCATCGGGCCCCTGCGGCCCCAGCAGCGGATCGCGTGCGGCGGCCGCCGGGTCGGGATCGGCTGCCTCGGCCCCTTGCCACGGCGCGAGGAAGGGCACCTCGGTGCCGTCGATCCGCTTGACCGTATCGCCGATCGCGGTGGCCAGCGCGACGGAGGCGTTGGCGTCATGCGCCTTCGCCCCGGCCGCCTCGGTCAGCGCGGTCGCCCCGCCCGCCGGCTCGGACGCGAAGCGCCCGATCGCGGAGCCGGGGGTCGGCACCTCGCCCGCCCGGAAGCGGTCGATCATCTCCGACAGCCCCTCGGCGGTCAGGTCCTCGTAGTAATCCTTGCCGATCTGGGCCATCGGCGCGTTGGAACAGGCGCCCAGGCACTCGACCTCCTCCCAGCTCAGCTTGCCGTCCTCGGAGATCTCGTGCGGACGCTTGGCGATCTTCTCCTTGCAGACCCCGACCAGGTCCTCGGCGCCGCAGATCATGCAGGACGTCGTGCCGCAGATCTGGATATGCGCGACCGAGCCCACGGGCTGGAGCTGGAACATGAAGTAGAAGGTCGCCACCTCGAGCGCGCGGATATAGGCCATGCCGAGCATCTCGGCGATGTGCTCGATGGCGGGCCGGGTCAGCCAACCCTCCTGCTCCTGCGCGCGCCACAGCAGCGCGATGATCGCGCTGGCCTGACGCCCCTCGGGGTATTTCGTCAGCTGCGCCTCCGCCCAGCGCTGGTTCTCGGGCGTGAAGGCGAAACTCTCGGGCTGGTCTTTGTAGAGGCGGCGGAGCATGGGGTCGGGTCCTTCGGTCCAAGGCCGGGCGTCTCCGCCCGGTCCGGTTCGTCAGTTGGGAATGGGCGCGCCCTAGCGGTCGATCTCGCCGAAGACCACGTCCAGCGTGCCGATGATGGCGGCCACGTCGGCCAGCTGGTGGCCCTTCGAGATGTGGTCCATCGCCTGCAGGTGCAGGTAGCCCGGCGCGCGGAGCTTGGCGCGATAGGGTTTGTTGGTCCCGTCCGAGACCATGTAGACGCCGAACTCGCCCTTGGGATTCTCGGCGGCGGCATAGACCTCGCCCGCGGGGACGTGGAACCCCTCGGTGTAGAGCTTGAAGTGATGGATCAGGCTTTCCATCGAGGTCTTCATCTCGCCGCGCTTGGGCGGGGTCATCTTGCCCCGCGCCAGGATGTCGCCGCGGCCCTCGGGCTCGCGCAGCTTGGCGATGGCCTGCTTCATGATCGACAGCGACTGGCGCATCTCCTCCATCCGGACGAGGTAGCGGTCGTAGCAATCGCCGTTCACGCCGGTGGGGATTTGGAACTCGAACTCATCGTAGCACTCGTAGGGCTGCGCGCGCCGTAGGTCCCAGGCCAGGCCCGAGCCGCGGGCCATCACGCCCGAGAAGCCCCAGTCCATCACCTCCTGCTCGGAGACGACGGCGATATCGACATTGCGCTGCTTGAAGATCCGGTTCTCGGTCAGCAGCCCGTCGATATCGGCCAGCACGGCCGGGAAGGTGTCGGTCCAGGTCTCGATATCGTCGATCAGATCGTCGGGCAGGTCCTGATGCACGCCGCCGGGGCGGCAATAGGCCATGTGCATCCGGCCCCCGCTCGCGCGCTCGCAGAAGACCATCAGCTTCTCGCGCTCCTCGAAGCCCCAGAGCGGCGGCGTCAGCGCGCCCACGTCCATGGCCTGCGTGGTGACGTTCAGGATGTGGCTCAGGATGCGCCCGATCTCGGCATAGAGCACGCGGATCAGCTGCGCGCGGCGCGGCACCTCGGTGCCGGTCAGCTTCTCGATCGCCATGCACCAGACATGCTCCTGGTTGAACGGCGCGACATAGTCGAGCCGGTCCAGATAGGGCAGGTTCTGCAGGTAGGTGCGGCTCTCCATCAGCTTCTCGGTCCCGCGATGCAGCAGGCCGATATGCGGGTCACAGCGCTCCACGATCTCGCCGTCGAGCTCCAAGACCAAGCGCAGCACGCCGTGGGCCGCCGGGTGCTGCGGGCCGAAATTGATGTTGAAGTTGCGGATCTGCTGCTCGCCGGTCAGGGCGTCTTCGTAGCCGCGCGGGTTCAGGTCGCCGTCCATCATGTCAGTCTCCTCAACCGTTCTGCGCCGAAGGGCCCATCGTGCGGAACACCTTGGTCAGCAATTTCCACTGGCCGCCCGTGCGAACGAAGCCCAGATGGTCTTCGTAGCGCCGCGGCGGCACGTCGACCCAGAGATGGACCCGCGCGATCTGGTCGCCCGCGACGTCGATGTCCAGGATCTCGCGCGAGACCTCGCCCGGGAAGGCCCGCCGGGCCCGGACCCGTTCGAGATAGGCCGCCTTGTCCCACGCGTTCTCGCCGCCATCTTCAGTGATCTCGGTCATCGTGAACCGGTCGTGGCACATCGCTTCGAACACCTCGGGGCGCGCGAAATGGACGCCTTCGCAATAGGTCTCCGCCAGGTCGCGGATCGCGGCCTCCGAGGACAGGGTAGCCTCCATCACTTGGCCTCGCCCTTCTCGTCGCCGGGCAGCACGTAATCGGCGCCCTCCCACGGGGACATGAAGTCGAATTGCCGGTATTCCTGCGTCAGCTTGACCGGCTCGTAGACCACGCGCTTCTGCACCTCGTCATAGCGCAGCTCGGTATAGCCCGTGGTCGGAAAGTCCTTGCGCAGCGGATAGCCGCGGAAGCCGTAATCCGTCAGGATCCGCCGCAGGTCGGGATGGCCCGAGAACAGGATCCCGAACATGTCGAACACCTCGCGCTCGAACCAGTTGGCGGCGGGGAAGATCCCGGTGATCGAGGGGACCATCTCCTCCTCGCGGATGAACGCCTTCAGGCGGATCCGCTGGTTCCGGTACATCGACAGGAAATGGTAGACGACGCAGAAACGCCGGTCGTCGCCCGGGTAATCGATCGCGGTGATGTCGACCAGCGAACTGAAGCGGCACTGCTCGTCGGTCTTCAGAAACTCGACCAGCTCTGGAATGTCGGAGGCGGTCGTCTCCAGCGTCAGCTCGCCCAGCGTGATCGCGTGGCCCGACAGCAGATCGCCCTGCCGCATCTCGATATGGGCGGCCAGCTCCTGAAGTTGCTCGTCCATCGCGACCACCCTCATCGCACCAGCGTCCCGGTCCGGCGGATCTTCCGCTGCAATTGCAGCAACCCGTAGAGCAGCGCCTCCGCCGTCGGCGGGCAACCGGGCACGTAGAGATCGACCGGCACGATCCGGTCGCAGCCGCGCACCACCGAGTAGCTGTAATGGTAATACCCGCCGCCATTGGCGCAGGAGCCCATCGACAGCACGTAACGCGGCTCGGGCATCTGATCGTAGACCTTGCGCAGCGCCGGGGCCATCTTGTTGGTCAGCGTGCCCGCGACGATCATCAGGTCCGACTGGCGCGGGGAAGCGCGGGGCGCGGTGCCGAAGCGCTCCATGTCGTAACGCGGCATGGCGGTGTGCATCATCTCGACCGCGCAGCAGGCCAGCCCGAAGGTCATCCAGTGCAGCGAGCCGGTGCGCGCCCAGTTGATGATGTCCTCGGTCGAGGTCAGCAGGAAGCCCTTGTCCTGCAGCTCGCGGTTCAGAAGCTGCGTCGCATGCTCCTTGTCGCCGCCAGCGGTGTTCAATCCGGTCTGCACGCCCATGGGCCAAGCTCCGTTTCGGCAGGTCGCAGCGGGCGGTCCAGTGCCCGTCGCGTCGGTCTGCGGTCTATCGCGCGCCCCTTGGGGGGTCAACGCGGCCTCGCTGGTTATCTAGGGGCGCGACGGATCGTAGCTGTCGGGGCCTCATCCGGGCCCGCCGCCCCAAGGGCCGGGACCGGGTGACGCGGACCGCGCGGGACGGCGTCACTCCCAGTCTAGCGCGCCCTTCTTCCACTCGTAGGCGAAGCCCACGGTCAGAACCGTCAGGAAGACCATCATCGACCAGAAGGCCGCGTCCGACAGTCCCGCGAAGCTGACGGCCCAGGGGAACAGGAAGGCGATTTCCAGGTCGAAGATGATGAACAGAATCGCCACCAGATAGAAGCGCACGTCGAACTTCATCCGCGCGTCGTCGAAGGCGTTGAAGCCGCATTCATAGGCCGAGACCTTCTCGGGATCGGGCGCACGCACCGCGATGATCGCCGCGGCCAGGATCAGCACAAGGCCCAGCCCGATGGCGACGCCCATGAACATCAGGATGGGCAGGTATTCGCGCAGCATGTCGTCCATGGAAGCCTCCGGGTCCGGTCGCTTGCCTTCTAGGCCGCGGCCGGGTTGCGGTCAACGCAGCGACAGGCGCTCGAGCCCGATCAGCGTCGTCTTGACCCATCCCGTCCCGCCGCCCGAAGCGGCGACGCGGCACCATTGCTCGGACGGGATGCAGACCTCGATCAGCACCGCCGCCCCGGGGTCGAGCCGGCCCACCACGTCGTAATCGGTCCCGGGGCCCGCCCGCAGGTTGACAACCCCCGGGGTGACGTTGCGCATCGGCGCGGTGGTGGACAGCAGGAGCGGCGGCCGCGCCCCCGCGATCGGCGGCAGCCCGATCCGCCCGCCGAGATCGGGCAGACGCGGCGCGATCGGCTCGACCCGGGGAGCGATCGGCTCGACCCGGGGCGCGGCCGGGCGGTCCGGCAGGGGCGTCACCGTGACGTCCGGCACCGGGTCCGGGGGCACCGCGAGGCGCGCGGTCATGATGTCGGTATCGACCCAGCCATAGCGCAGGTCCGTCGAGACGAGGCACCAGCGCCCCTGCAGGTCGCAGCGCCCCAGGTCCAGCACCTCGCCCGGCGCGACCCGCCCGATCCGCGGAAAGGCCGGCCCCGGCCCCGCGCGCATCTCCACCGCCGCGCCGCTGTCGTTGCGGATCGGCTCCGCGGCCGCGGGCGCGGCCAGCGCGCAGGCGAGCAAGGCGAGGATCGTCGGGCGCATGGGGGCCTCCGGGTCGTCGGGCATGCCGCCTCGTCGCGCGGGACGCGCGCGCAAGGCGATGACCGGGCATGGGTATCGCCTAGCGCAACCGCTCCAGCAGAGCGAGGCTGGGCCGCCCGTCGGGCTCGAGCCCGTTGCGGCGCTGATAGGCAGCGATGGCGGCCCGGCTGTTCGGGCCGATCACCCCGTCATCCCCGCCGGTGTCGTAGCCCGCGGCCGTCAGACGACGCTGCAGCTCGACCCGCTGCGCCTTCACCATGCCGTTCGCATCGGGCCCGAAGCCCTGCCGCAAGGGCCCGCCCCCGGCGATCCGGTCGGCCAGGTGCCCGACGCCCAGCGCATAGGCGTCGGAATTGTTGTAGCGCTTGATGACGCGGAAATTGGGCCCGGTGCGGAAGCTCGGCCCGCCCCGGTCCGGAGTCAGGTTGCCGGCCGGGTCCTCGACCGCCCAGGACGCGCCCCGCTGCCAGCCCGCCCCGGCCAGGTAGGACGCCGCCGAGGCCAGCGCGTCGGTGGGATCGTCGCTCCAGATGTCGCGGCGCCCGTCGCCGTCGAAATCGACCGCCGATTGCAGGTAGCTGGTGGGGATGAACTGCGTGTGCCCCATCGCGCCGGCCCAGCTTCCGACCATGCGCGCGGGCGTCACGTCCCCCGCCTGCAGGATGCGCAGCGCGGCCAGCAGCTGGCTTTCGAAGAACGCGCCCCGGCGGCCGTCATAGGCCAGGGTCGAGACCGCGCTGATCGTCGGGATGTCGCCGCGGCGCTGGCCGAAATTGCTCTCCACGCCCCAGATCGCGCAGACGATCTCGGCGGGCACGCCGTAGCGCGCCGCGATGGCCTCAAGCGTCGCGCGGCGCTGCGCGAAGGCGGCGCGCCCGGCCTGTACCTTGGCCTCCGGGGCGACGATGTTGAGGTAATCCTCGAAGCTGCGCTTGAACTCTGTCTGGTTGCGATCGCGCTGCACCACGCCGGGCACGAAGCCCTGCCCGCGGAAGGCCGCGGTGATCACGTCGCTGCGGATGCCCTGCCCCGCGGCGCGCCCCTGGAAGCCCTCGACCCAGCTCGACCAGCCGGCCGTGGCGCGCGGGATCAGGTCGGGATCGGCGGCGCGCGACGCCGGACGGCCCGAGGTGGGAGGCGCATCCGCGCAGGCCGAGATCGGCAGGCAGAGCGCGCTGAGCGTGAAGAGACGACGGGTGAGCATGGCCTGCAAATCCTTCTGACGAGGAGATTTGCGCCACGATGACCGCAGGCCGCGGCATCGGCAAGGGAGGCTCTGCAGGCGCGCGTCACTCCGCCCAGCGCGGCTTGCGCTTCTCGAAGAAGGCGCCGACGCCCTCGGCCGCCTCGTCGCCCTCCCAGCGCGCGACCAGCGCGGCGATCGAGGCTTCGATGGCCGCCTCGTCGATCGCCGGCCCCAGCCGCCGCGCCAGCCGCTTGGCCTCGGCCACCGCGCCCGGCGCGCAGGCGAGGTAGGGCGCGACCTCGGCCTCGACCGCCGCGTCCAACTCATCGGCGGGGACGGACCGCGCCAAGATCCCCAGATCGACCGCTTCGGCGGCGTCGAAGCGGCGCGAGGACATGAAGACGCGGCGCGCGCGCCCATCGCCCATCCGCGCGATCACATAGGGCCCGATCGTCGCCGGGATCAGGCCCAACCGCGTCTCGGTCAGCCCCAGAAGCGCGCCCTCGGCCCCGATCGCCACGTCGCAGATGCAGGCCAGCCCGACGCCGCCGCCGAAAGCGTTGCCCTGCACCCGCCCGATCACCGGCAGCGGCAGCTCGTTCCAGGCGCGCAGCATTTGCGCCAGCCGCCGGCCCTCAGCCGCCCGCGTCGCGGCATCGGCGTCGAATTGCGCGCGCATCCAGTTCAGGTCGCCGCCGGCGCAGAAGGACCGCCCCGCGCCGGTCAGGACCACCACCCGCGCATCGCCCGCCCCCAATTCCCGCGCCAGCGCGGTCAGCTCGTCCATCATCGCGGCGTTCATCGCGTTGTGGACCTCCTCGCGCGCCAGCCGCACCGTCACCACCCCGCGCCCGTCGCGCGTGACGTCCAGCGTCTCCCAGCTCATGCCGCATCCCCCCTTCGCATCGCCTGCGCCATCCGGCCCGCCTTCGCGACGGCCTCCGGGTCGAGCCCGGTGACGAAGCCCCGCGCCTCCAAATGCGCCAGCACCGCCTCGGTCGCCACGTTGCCCGCCGCGCCCGGCGCATAGGGACAGCCGCCCAAACCGCCCACGGCGGCATCGAAGACCCGCAGCCCCCGCGCCAGCGCGACATCGACGTTGCCCAGCGCCCGCCCGGCGGTGTCGTGGAAATGCCCGGCCAGCCGGTCGGCCGGCACCTCCTCCAGCACGGCGTCGAGCATCGCGTCCACCGCCTCGGGCGTGCCGCGCCCGATCGTGTCGCCCAGGCTGATTTCGTAGCAGCCGAAATCGCGCAGCGCCGCGACGACCCGCGCCACGTCCGCGGGCGGCACCACCCCATCGAAGGGGCAATCGGTCACGCAGGAGACGTAACCCCGCACCGGCATCCCGTCGGCCCGCGCCGCCGCGACCACGGGGTCGAAGCGCGCGAGGCTCTCGGCGATGGTCGCGTTGAGATTGGCCTTCGAGAAGCCCTCCGACGCGCTGGCGAAGATCGCCACCTCGTCGGCACCCGCCGCGCGCGCGCCCTCGTAGCCCCGCAGGTTCGGCGTCAGCGCGGCATAGCGCACGCCCGGCGCGCGTTCGATGCCCGCCAGCACCTCGGCCCCGTCGGCCATCTGCGGCACCCATTTCGGGCTGACGAAGCTCGCCACCTCGATCCGCCGGAACCCGGCACGGCTCAGCGCGTCGACCAGCGCGATCTTCTCGGCCGCCGGGATCATGCGCCTCTCGTTCTGCAGCCCGTCGCGCGGGCCCACCTCGAAGATCTCGGCGCGCGCGCTCATGCCCCGTCCTCCGGGATGGGATAGAAGTCGCGGTCGTAGAAGGCCGCGTCCCCGTCCCTGGCCTGCGCGGCGCGGAAGGCCGGCCGCGCTTCCAGCCGGGCGCGATAGGCCAGCAGGCGGGGAAACCCGTCCATCGGCACGAAGCGCGGCGCGGCCCAGAGGTTGAAGCCCAGCATGACATCCGCCGCCGAGAATTCGCCCAGCAGATGCTCGCGTTCGCCCAGAAGCGCGTCAAGCGCCTGCAGCGTGCCCCGCAGCCGGGCGGTCGTGATCTTCAGCACCGGCGCGGACGGCTTCGCGGGGGGGCGCAGGAAGACGTGGCTGAGATTCAGGTTCTCGATCAGCGAGGCCTGCGTCTCGGCGAAATGGATGCATTGCAGGTAGCGCGCACGCTCGGGGTCGCCCGGCATCCGCGCCAGCCCCGCCTCGTCCCGCGTCTCGGCGAGGAATTCGACGATGGCCCCGCTCTCGAAGATCGCCTGTCCGTCGATCTCCAGCGCGGGCACGCGGCCCGCGGGCGCCAGCGTCAGATAGGCCGGATCGCGCAGGCTGCCGTCACCGATCGCGTAGCGCTGGATCTCGGCCAGGATGCCCAGCTCCTCCAGCAGCCACAGCACGCGAAACGACCGCGAGCCGGGGACGTGATGCAGCCGCACGGGGCCGCCGCTCGCGCCGTCGCTCATGCGTCCTCCTCCATCCGGATCAGCGCCGCGCCGGCCTCGACCTGTGCGCCCGCCTCGGCCAGCACCTCGGCCACCACGCCGTCGCGCGGGGCGGTCAGCGTGTGCTCCATCTTCATCGCTTCCAGCACGGCCATCCGGTCACCCGCCGCAACGGTCTGGCCGGCCGTCACGAAGACCGATTTCACCAGGCCCGGCATCGGCGCCTCGACGGTGCCCGCCGCGGCCCCCGCGGCGCGCGCGACGTCCAGCGGATCGGGTCGCCCGAAGGTGAAGGCGTCGTCCCAGAAGACATGCACCGCCCCCGGCCCGGCCACCACCTGCGCAGGGACCGCGCGGCCGTCGATCCGCCAGCCCTCCGCGCCGCCGGTCACCTCCAGCACGCCCTCGCCCGCGTCCACGCGCCAATTCCCGTGCCCGAGGCCCGTCACCCGGATCTCGACCGGGTCGCCGCGCCAGTCCAGCCGCGCGGTCCAGACCAGGGGCGCCCAGAGGTGGAAGCCGCCCCGCGCGCCGCCCGCGTCCAGCCCCAGCGCCCCGAGTGCGGCCAGAGCGCGTACGGCGTCCGACGGCTCGGGCCGGGCGGCCAGCGTCTCGACCTCGCGATCGATCAGCCCGGTATCGACCTCGCCCGCCGCGAAGCCCTCGTGGCGCGCGAGCCGCCGCAGGAAGGCGAGGTTCGTGACCGTGCCCGCCACCCGGGTGCGCGCCAGCGCCCGTTCCAGCGCCAGGAGCGCCGTGGCGCGGGTCGGGCCGTGGAGCACGAGCTTGGCGATCATCGGATCGTACCACGGGCTGATCGTGTCGCCCGCGCGCACCCCCGTCTCGGCCCGCGCCCCGGGAGCGAACTCCAGATGGGTCAGCGTGCCGGTCTGCGGCAGGAACCCCGCCGCCGCGTCCTCGGCATAGAGCCGGGCCTCGAAGGAATGGCCGCGGATCGACAAGTCCTCCTGCCGCGCGGGCAGCGGCTCGCCGCTCGCCACTCGCAGCTGCCATTCCACGAGGTCCACCCCGGTGATCGCCTCGGTCACCGGATGCTCGACCTGCAGCCGCGTGTTCATCTCCATGAAGTAGAACCGATTCGCCCGCAGCCCGTCCGAGGCATCGACGATGAACTCCACCGTGCCCGCGCCGGCATAGCCGATCGCCTCGGCGGCGCGGACGGCGGCGGCGCCCATCGCCGCGCGCATCTCGGGCGTCATGCCCGGGGCGGGCGCCTCCTCGATGACCTTCTGGTGGCGGCGCTGCAGCGAGCAGTCGCGCTCGAACAGGTGCAGCGCCGTCTCGCCGTCGCCGAAGACCTGCACCTCGATATGGCGGGGCGTCGCCACAAATTTCTCGATCAAGACGGTGTCGTTGCCGAAGGCCTTCTTCGCCTCCGAGCGCGCGGCCCCCAGCGCGTCGTAGAATTCGGCCTCGCGATCGACGCGGCGCATCCCCTTGCCGCCGCCGCCCGCCACGGCCTTGATCAGCACCGGCCAGCCGATCCGGGCGGCCTCCTGCGCGAGGCGTACATCGGCCTGGTCGCGTCCGTGATAGCCCGGCACGACCGGCACGCCCGCCTCCTCCATCAGCGCCTTGGCCGCGTCCTTCAGGCCCATCGCGCGGATCGCATCGGCCGAGGGGCCGATGAAGACCAGCCCCGCCGCCGCGACCGCCGCGACGAAATCGGGGTTCTCCGACAGGAAGCCGTAGCCCGGGTGGATCGCCTCCGCTCCGGTGGCCCGGGCGGCCGCGATGATCGCATCGCCGCGCAGGTAGCTGTCGGCCGGCGCCGCGCCGCCCAGCGACACCGCCTCGTCGGCCATTTCGACATGGCGCGCATCCGCGTCGATATCGGAATGGACGGCGACGGTGGCCACGCCGAGGCGGCGGCAGGTGTCGATCACCCGACAGGCGATCTCGCCGCGATTGGCGATCAGGATCTTGCGGAACATTCTCTTCCCTCTCCGTCACTGGCTGTGCGGATTTCGATTGCCCGACCCTCGCATCCAACGGGGGCGGCACCTTCAACCTTCGGCAATGGTGTCGGACGGACAGGCCGTCCGGTCAGGCAATCCCGCAGACGGGCCCCTTCATCGTCGACGACGACGATCCGAGCCTCGGTGTCATCAAACCGCGCGATCTCTCTGGCAACCGGGACGTTCCGAAGGTCTTCGGCCGGCTTCAAGGCCCGGCCGGTCGTCTCGCCCATCGGTTTGTCGGGAAACGCGACCAGCAAAAGCCGGTCCGGCGCATCGCCCAGCCTGGAGGCATCCAGGACGATCCCACCTACGGGCCGGTCGGGATCGGGTTCACCAGGGCGGATCACGGCTGTTTCTCCGCGTAATCCTCGACCACCCGAAACCGCTCGCACATGATCTTCATGTCCTCCGACCACCCGCCGGTCCGCTCGAAATAGGCGCGATAGGCGTCCCGCCAGTGCGCCAGATCGCGGAACTCGCCCTGCGCGGCAACGAAATCCTCGTCCATCTCTGACCAGCGCCGGGTCGAGACCTCGACCGTCTCGATCATGACCGCCGGGCGTCCATCCCATTCCAGAGCCACGTCGCGCCGCCCCACTTCGGGCCAGGCATCGCCATTCTCCCCGTAGTGGCGCGCGGCTTCGCAGGTCGCGGTTTTCACGCCGCTTCTGACCAGGCCGAGGATCTCGTCGCTGAGCGCCTTGCTGTCGCCGAAGCGGAAGGTCTCGGCCTCGGGATTGGCGTCGATGATCTCTTGCAAGCTGCGGCTCATGGAGCGGTGCTTCCCTCTCTGCTCTGCCAATATCCCCGCCGGAGGCGGATCCGCGCCCGCCCGGTCACGGCGTCCGATCCATCACGTCGCGCACGGCCTGCGGCAGGGGCCAGGCCTCGGGGTCGCCGCCCTCGGGGGCGAGTTCGGGATGCAGGCGCAGCGTCAGGTCGCGCAGCGCCGCGTCGGTGGCCGATTGCACGCGCGCGATCTCCGCCTCCAGCGTCGCGGCCGCGTCGGGCGGGGGCGTCGCCCCGCTTCGCCCGACCAACAGGCCCGACGCGCCCAGCAGCGCGCTGAGCGCCAGGCCCGCGGGCGTGGCGCGCAGCGCGATCAGCGTGCCCGAGGCGGCGAGCGTCAGCACCAGGCCCAGCCCCTTCCGGGCCTGCGCGTCCTCGGCCAGCGGCCCGCCGGCGGCGAGCTGCGCGCGCGCCGCCTCGACCTCGGCGGCGACGATCCGGCGCAGCGTGGCGCGCAGCCCGGCCGGGTCCAGATCGTCGCGTCCGGTCCAGACCAGCAGGCGCGGCGCGCCCCTCCGCGTCGCCTCCACGAAGCCCGCGAAATCGAAGATTGTCTCGTAGTAATCGGGGCGGTCGTCGGGATGGATCAGCCAGACGGGCACCTGCAGGCCGGTCCGGCCCGGGACGCGGGGGACGCGGGTGGGCGACGGGCCCCAGGGCGACTGCGCGCCGGTCACATCCGGAACACGCCGAACCGCGTGTCCTTCTGCGGGGCGTTCACCGCCGCGCGCAGGCTCAGCGCCAGCACGTCGCGCGACTTGCGCGGGTCGACGATGCCGTCATCCCAAAGCCGCGCCGAGGCATAGAGCGGGTGCGACTGCCGCGCGAACATCTCCTCGGTGGGGCGCCGGAACGCCGCCTCGGCCTCGGCGCTCCAATCCTCGCCCGCCCGCTCCATCGCGTCGCGCTTGACGGTGGCGAGCACGCCGGCGGCCTGCGCACCGCCCATCACCGAGATGCGGCTATTGGGCCAGGTCCACAGGAAATTCGGCTGATAGGCCCGCCCGGCCATGCCGTAATTGCCCGCCCCGAAACTGCCGCCCACCAGCATCGTGACCTTCGGGACGGCGGTGGTGGCGACGGCGGTGACCATCTTGGCGCCGTGGCGGGCGATGCCCTCGTTCTCGTATTTGCGGCCGACCATGAAGCCGGTGATGTTCTGCAGGAACACCAGCGGGATGTCGCGCTGTGAGCAGAGCTCGATGAAATGCGCGCCCTTCTGCGCCGCCTCCGAGAACAGCACGCCATTGTTGGCGATCAGGCCGACGGTGCGGCCCTCGATCGCGGCGAAGCCGGTGACCAGCGTCTCGCCGAACCGGGCCTTGAACTCGTCGAAGCGCGAGCCGTCGACCAGCCGGGCGATCACCTCGCGGATATCGTAAGGGGTGCGAAGATCGGCCGGCACCACGTCGAGAAGCTCCTCCGGGTCGTAGGCGGGCGGCTCGAAGCCAGCCGAATTTTCGGCGAGACTTCGCGCGCCCAGGCTCGCGACCGCGTCGCGCGCCAGCGCCAGCGCGTGGGCGTCGTCCTCGGCCAGATAATCGGCCACGCCCGACAGCCGGGTGTGCACGTCGCCGCCGCCCAGATCCTCGGCCGTCACCACCTCGCCCGTTGCGGCCTTCACGAGGGGCGGGCCGGCCAGGAAGATCGTGCCCTGCGCGCGCACGATGATCGACACGTCCGACATGGCGGGGACATAGGCGCCGCCCGCCGTGCAGGAGCCCATGACCACCGCGATCTGCGCGATGCCCTTCGCCGACATGCGCGCCTGATTGTAGAAGATCCGCCCGAAATGGTCGCGGTCGGGGAAGACCTCGTCCTGGTTGGGCAGGTTCGCCCCGCCCGAATCGACCAGGTAGATGCAGGGCAGGTGGCACTCCTCGGCGATCTCCTGGGCGCGCAGGTGCTTCTTGACGGTAATCGGGTAATAGGTGCCGCCCTTCACGGTCGCGTCGTTGCAGACCACCATGACCTGCCGGCCATGCACCAGCCCCACGCCCGCGATCGCGCCGCCGCCCGGCGCCGCGCCGTCATACATGCCGTGCCCGGCGAAGGTTCCGACCTCCAGGAAGGGCGAGCCGGGATCGAGCAGGTTCGCCACCCGTTCGCGCGGCAGCATCTTGCCGCGCGAGACATGGCGCGCACGCGCCTTCTCGCCCCCGCCGGCGGTCGCGACCTGCGCGGCCTCGGCGATTTCGGCCAGCGCGGCGAGATGCGCCTCCCGGTTGGCGCGGGCCTGTTCGGAGCCGGTCACGAGCGCGGAGGTCAGCTTCATCGGGCGGGGGTCCCTTCGATCGGGGCGGCGGGGCCGCGGCTTGCGGAATGCGGGCGGGTCATCGGCGGGAGATCTCCTCCAGCTCGCGCTCGAGCCGCAGGGCCTGTTCGCCGGTCAGCCGCATCAGGCAATCGGCGCTGGCCGGGCCGCCGCCGGTGCCGCCGCCCCATTGCGAGCGGGCATAAGCGCAGGCGGCGTCGCGATAGGGGATCCAGGCGCGCTGCATGTCGCGCAGCGCGTCGGCCATCGAGGGCGGGTTGCCGCCGGCGGACCGCATCTCGGCATCGGTCGCGGCATGCGCGGCGCGGAGCGTGCCGTAGGCGGCGTTCAGCCGGTCGTCCCAGTATTGCAGCTCGGAATAGAGGCAGGCGCCCATGCCGACCGTCGTCTCCCCGCCCGGCGTGTCCGCCACGCAGGCCCCGGCGGAGAGGCCGATGCAATCCGCGCGATCCCGTGGCGCGGTCGCGGCCAGGCAGGCTTCGGTCGCGGCCGGGGCGAAGATCACGTCCTGCGCCGCCGCCGGACCGGCGGCCAGCGCGGCGAGGAGGAGGGCGCGGATCATACGCGGTGCTCCGGGTTGGGCAGGCTCGGGTCGCAGCCCTCGGCCTGCCAGACGCGGCGATCGTTGCCGTGGTTCGGGATCCCGCCCTTCAGCATCTTCGCCAGGTGCATGCAATTCCAGGCCATGATGGTGGCGTTTCGCGCGGTGAAATCATTGTCGAACCCCACGCGCTTGCCGTCGACCGTGTCGCCATAGGAGGGGCCGGGCCCGGCCTCGCCGATCCAGCCGCAATCGGCCTGCGGCGGGATGGTGTAGCCCAGATGGCTGAGCGCGTAGCACAGCGTCATGGCGGCGTGCTTTACGCCATCCTCGTTGCCGGTGACCACGCAGCCGCCGACGCGGCCATAGTAGACCGACTGGCCCCGGTCGTTGAGCTGGCCCGACATGCCGTAGAGACGTTCGATCAGGACCCGGCAGACCGACGATTCCTCGCCCAGCCAGAGCGGCGTGCCGACGATCAGGATGTCGGCGGCCCGCACCCGGTCCCAAAGCGCGGGCCAGTCGTCGCGCTCCCAGCCGTGCGCGGTCATGTCGGGCTGCACCCCGAAGGCGACCTGGTGGTCGAGCATGTGCAGCCGGTCCACGGACACGCCCGCCCGCGCCATCAGCGTGCCGACCTGGCCCAGCAGGATGTCGGTGTGGCTGTCGGCGCTTCGCCGCTTCAGCGAGGTGTTCACCAGGAGCGCCGTGAGGCCCGTGTAATCGGGCGCGTCGCCGCCGCAGGTGGCCGCGGCCTTGGGGTGCAGATCCATCACATGCCCTCCGTCATCTGACGCAGGACGATAACACGCTCGGCGGTCATGTCGCCGACGCAGGACGCGGCCGCGAGGCTGCGCATCGAGCCCGAGCCCCAGGCGGCGTATTCCAGCCGGCATTGCGCGTCGCGAAAGGCGATCCAGGCGCGCTGCGCGGCGAGCAGCGCATCGGCGCGGTCCGAGAAGGCGTCGCCGAAGATCTCCGCCTCGGTAGCATCGGCGGCGCGGGCCCAGTCGCGGTGCCGCGGCCAGTCGGCGTTGAGCAGCTCGTCCCAGAGCGCGCCCTCCATCGCCGTGCATTCGGTCATGCCGAGCTGGGTCATCCCGCCCTCCGCCCCGTCCATGCAGGCCCGGGCCGCCAGCCCCTTGCAGGCGATCAGCGCGGTGGCGTCGGCGGCGCCCGCGACGCAGGCGTCGAAGCCGCCGCGCCAGGGCGCCGGGTCGAGGTTCTGCGCGCCAGCCGGGGCGGCCAGGCCCAAAAGCAGCCCGCAAAGCAGGCCGCGCAGGGCCGGCTGGCCCGTCACTGGTGCAGCTCCTTCTTCACCTCGGCCAGTTCGCGGTCGAGGAAGAAAGAAATGAGCGAGCGGATCACCACCAGCAGGCCCAGGAAGACGAGGTCCGACATGGCGAGGCTCAGCGCGGTGTGGATAATGTCGGAGACGATCAGCAACTCCAGCCCCGCGAGGATGTAGCGGCCCAGTTCGACCCGCTCGCGGTTCACGCCGCGCACGCGGATCGCGTCGTCGCGCGAGATCTCGGCCTTCAGGAAGCCCAGAACGAAGCGGATCCCGCCCACCAGCAGGATCAGGCAGGCGAAGATGTCGATCCCCGCCGCCGCGTATTCCAGCGCCAGCACCAGCCAGTCGACCTGTCCGTGCAGGATCGAATCCTCGCGCACGTAGTCGAGGAACCCGGAGCTGTCCGCGGCGGCCTCCATGTCAGCCCATCGCGCCCATCAATTCGCGGCCCACCAGCATGCGGCGGATCTCGGAGGTGCCGGCGCCGATCTCCATGAGCTTCGCGTCGCGGAAGATGCGGCTGACGGGCGTGTCGTTCATGAACCCCGCCCCGCCCATCGCCTGCACCGCCTGGTGGGCGACCTTCATCCCCTCCTCGGAGGCGTAGAGCACGCAGGCCGCCGCATCCTGACGCGTGACCTCGCCCCGGTCGCAGGCCTTGGCGACCTCGTAGACATAGGCGCGGGCGGAGTTCATCGCCGTGTACATGTCGGCGATCTTGCCCTGCATCAGCTGGAAGGACCCGATGGGCTGCCCGAACTGCCGGCGCTCGGCCATGTAGGGCATGATCTCGTCGAGGCAGGCGGCCATGATGCCGGTGCCGATGCCCGACAGGACGACGCGCTCGTAATCGAGGCCCGACATCAGCACGCGGACGCCGCCGCCTTCCTCGCCCAGCACGTTCTCGAACGGGACCTCGACATCGTCGAAGATCAGCTCGGCCGTGTTCGAGCCGCGCATCCCCAGCTTGTCGAAATGCGAACTGGTCGTGAAACCGGTCATCGTCTTCTCGATCAGGAAGGCGGTGATGCCCTTCGAGCCCGCCTCCGGATCGGTCTTGGCATAGACCACCAGCGTGTCGGCATCGGGGCCGTTGGTGATCCAGTATTTCGTGCCGCTCAGCCGGTAGTGGTCGTTGCGCTTCTCGGCGCGCAGCTTCATCGAGACCACGTCCGAGCCCGAGCCCGCCTCGGACATGGCCAGCGCACCCACATTGGTGCCGGCGATGAGGCCCGGCAGGTATTTCGCCTTCTGTGCCGCGTCGCCGTTCAGCGCGATCTGGTTGACGCAGAGATTGGAATGCGCCCCGTAGCTCAGCGAGACCGAGGCGGAGGCGCGGGCGATCTCCTCCACGGCGACAACATGGGCCAGGTAGCCCATCCCCGCGCCGCCATCGGCCTCGGGCACGGTGATGCCCAGAAGGCCCAGCTCGCCCATTTCGGGCCAGAGCTCGGGCGGGAAATGGTTCGAGCGATCGATCTCGGCCGCCATCGGCTTGACGCGGTCCTGCGCCCAGCGGTGGACCATCTCGCGCAGGGCGTTCACGTCCTCGCCCAGATCGAACTGCATGCTGGCGTTGAACATCCGGGAGCCTCCGCAGGAATTGAACACTTGTTCAGTAAATAGCCGAGGCCGCGGCGCGCGTCCAGCGCCCTGCCGGCCCGGAGAGGGGGCGGCGACGCGGCCCGGGTCGGGTTTCCCCGCCTTGACCCAGCGTCACGCCCGGCGCAGCCTCGAAGCACCTGCCTGCCAGCGGAGGGCCCCATGTCCAACTACTACGTCGCCTTCTACCGCGGCCGCGGCCGCTTCGCCGATTTCGCGACCCGGGTGGCCACCCGGTCGCCCTTCTCGCATTGCGAGCTGATCTACAGCGACACCGTGCCGCGCCGCGGGGACAGCGTGATCTGCATCTCGAGCTCGGGGCGCGACGGCGGCGTGCGGATCAAGGAGATCATGCTCGAAGATCCGAAATGGGACATCTACGCCGTGCCCTGGGCCGCCGAGGACACCTGGGCGCGCGCCGAGGCGAAGCTGGGCCAGCCCTACGAGCTCTGGACGATGCTGGTGAACCAGTTCTTCAACTTCCGCCGGCACGACCGCGGCAAGTGGTTCTGCTCCGAGCTGATCGCCCACGCGCTGGGCCTGTCGATGCCGCATGCGAAATCGCCGGGCGACCTCCTGCGCGCGATCCACGACCACCGCGGCACCTGGCGCGCGGCGCTCGACCGCGCGCGCGACGAACCTGTGCGCGCCGACCCCGATGACGAGGATCTGGGCGCGCTGACCTGAGACGGGGTGACTTGAGGCGGTGACGCGCCGCCTTGCCGTTCACGCCAGATGCGCCGCCGCCTCCTCGCGCACGATCCGGGCGATCTGCGCGCAATCGTCGAGGTCGAAGGTTAGCGGCACCCGCATGTCCAGAAGCCCCGCCAGCACCGCGTCCGTCCGCGGCAGCGCCTGGGGGTCGACATAGCCCCAGTGGCGATGCGCCGAGGTGAAGCCATGCGCCTGCGGGGCGCCGAACCATTTCCAGTCCACGCCCCGATCCGCGCAGCCCGCGACGAAGCCCGGGACCCGGCCCGGGTCGCGCGCCCGCAGCTGGATCGAGGAGCCGACATAGGCCTCCGCCTGCGGGCGCGGGATGGTCGCGAGCCCCGGCGCGTCGCGGAACCCCGCCTCCAGCGCGCGGTAGCGGCTGTTCCAGCGCTCCACCTGATCCGCCAGCCGGGCGAGCTGCGGCCGCAGGATCGCGGCGCGCAATTCGTCCATCCGCCCCGACACGTTGGGCGTCACGGCCTTGTGGCGCGCGAAGACCGTCTCGGGCGGCGCGGTGCCGTTGCGCGCATAGAGCATGTAGCTGCCCGACATCAGAACCATCTTCGCGGCGAGATCGGCATCGTCGGTGACGATGAGCCCGCCCTCGCCCGAATTGAGATGCTTGTAGGTCTGGGTCGAGAAGCAGCCGATCCGCCCCCAGCGCCCCGAGGGCCGCCCCGCCCAGGCCGCGCCCATCGTATGCGCGCAATCCTCGACCAGCGTGATGCCCTTCGCGGCGCACAGCGCGACCAGCGCCTCCATGTCGGCGATATGGCCGCGCATATGCGACAGCAGCAGGACCTTCGCCCGGTCCGCCTTGGCGGCCAGGTCGTCGAGGTCCAGCACCAGCCCCTCGGTCACCTCGACCAGCACCGGCCGCGCGCCCAGGGCGGCGATGGCGCCGGGCACCGGGGCCAGGGTGAAGGCGTTGGTCAGCACCGGGTCGCCCGGCCCCACGCCCAGCGCCCGCAGCGCGCAGCCCATCGCGTAGCCGCCCGAGGCGACGGCCACGCAATGCGCCGCATCGGTGGCGGCGGCGAACTCGGCCTCCAGCGCGGCGACCTCGCTGGGATCCGCGCCGTAGCGGTGCAACGCACCCGAGCGCATCACCGCGACGGCCGCCGCGATGGCATCCTCGGGGATCGGCTCCTGCCGGGTGAAGGGCTTCTCAAAACGCTCCATGCGGCCAGCTAGGGGGGCGGTCTGGACCGGGTCAACGGGGCGTGCATGAGTCCAGCGGCCCCGCGCGATCCGCTGGACGCGCCGCGCGCGTGCTGTAGGTGAAGGGCGTTCCGAGCCGGAGGCCACGCCCATGCAGATCATCCAGTCCCTGTCCGAAATCTCCGGCCGCTACCGCGCGCTCTTCGTCGATCTCTGGGGCTGCGTGCATGACGGCGTGCACCCCTTTCCCGGCGCGGTCGAGGCGCTGAAGGCATATCGCGCGACCGGCGGCAAGGTGGTGCTGGTCACCAACTCGCCCCGGCCCCGCGACGGCGTCGCAGAACAGATCGCCGGGATCGGCGTGCCCGCCGACGCCTATGACGCCATCGCCACCTCGGGCGATTCGGCGCGGCTCGCGATGTACCAGGGCGCGGTCGGCACCCGGGTCTGGCACATGGGCTATGCCGACGAGAGCGACGACGGCTTCTTCACCCCGCCCGCGATCCTCGACGACCCGCTGGCGATCGAGCGGGTGCCCCTGGAGCGCGCCGAGGGCATCGTCTGCACCGGGCCCGCCGACCCCTATGCCGACCCGTCCGAGATGCGGCCGCAATTCCTGGCCGCGAAGACCCGGGGACTGAAGCTGCTCTGCGCAAATCCCGATATCGTGGTCGATCGCGGCGGGCGGCGCGAATGGTGCGCGGGCGCCTATGCGCAGCTCTATACCGAGATGGGCGGCGAGAGCCTCTATTTCGGCAAGCCGCACCCGCCGATCTACGATCTCGCCCGCCGGCGGCTGGCCGCGATCGCCGATGTGGGCGACGCCTCGATCCTGGCCATCGGCGACGGGCCGCAGACCGACGCGGCGGGCGCGATGGGCGAGGATCTGGACCTTCTCTTCATCTCGGGCGGCCTCGGCGCCGAGGAGACGGGCACCGCGATCGGCGGCTCACCCGACCCGGCCCGGCTGGAGCGCTACCTGGCCGAGACCGGCGTCGCGCCGACCTATGTGATCGGAACGCTTCGGTAACGTCGTTACCGATCTGCCGCATCTGACGAATAATTGTTGCGTCTACGCTTGCCGCAGCGCAGCGGCTGCGCTATCTGTCCCGCGTCACTTCGGAGGATGCGCCATGCTCGACAACATGCCCCGCGGCACGATCTGCATCGAGGATATCGAGATCGGCATGACGCGCTCGCTGTCGAAGACGATCACCGACACCGACATCCAGCTCTTCGCCGAGATCTCGACCGACCATAATCCCGTCCATTTGGACGAGGCCTATGCGCAGGACACGATCTTCGCGGGTCGCATCGCGCATGGCATGCTCACCGCGGGCCTGCTTTCGGCGGTGATCGGCGAACAGCTTCCCGGCCACGGCACGGTCTATCTGGGCCAGACGCTGAAATTCCTGGCCCCCGTGCGCCCCGGCGACCGGGTCGAGGCCTCGGTCACCGTGACCGCGATGGATATCGGCAAGCGCCGGGTGACGATGGACACGGTCTGTCTCGTCGACGGCAAGCCCGTCCTGAAGGGCGAGGCCACGGTCCTCGCGCCCTCGCGCAAGTTCGACTGAGGGGGCGGCGGGCAGCTGCCCGAGATCCGTCCGGCCGTCCGACCTGAAGCCGCGTACAGCAGCGCCGCTCTCGCTCGACGGCACGGACCCAAGGGGCGCAGCCCCGCCGTGCCAGCGCCGGACCGGCCCCGCGGGAGTGATGGACATAGCGTCCCGCACCGCGCGCGCAGCCCCGCCCCCCGGCCCGGCGCTGCCACGGCGCCGCGACATGTCGTTCACACGGACGGAGCGTGACCCGCCATGCACCCCCACCCCCGCGCTTGCACCCGGCCCGGGGGCGGGCTAGCCCGCCCCCCATGCGGATTTTCCGGGATCATCGCGCCCTTCCCGCGGATGCGCGCGGCGCCTCCGCCGCGATCGGCAATTTCGACGGCGTCCACCGGGGCCACCAGCACGTGCTGGACCTCGCGCGCCGCGACGACGCCCCGCTCGGCGTCGTCACCTTCGAGCCGCATCCCCGCGAGGTGTTCCGCCCCGACGACCCGCCCTTCCGGCTGATGTCACCCGCCGCCCGCGCCGCGCGGCTGGAGAAGCTGGGCGTGGACCTCCTGTTCGAACTGCCCTTCCCCGAAATCGCGCCGCTGAGCGCGGAGGCCTTCATGGCCGACGTCTTGGCCGGCGGGCTGGGCCTTTCCCATGTCGTGGTCGGCGCCGATTTCCGCTTCGGCAAGGGCCGCGCGGGCGACGTGGCCGCGCTGCGCGAGGGCGGCGCGCGGCTGGGCTTCGACGTGACCACGGCGGAGCTGCTGGGCGGCGAGACCCCCGTCTCCTCGACGGCGATCCGCCGCGCGCTGAGCGAGGGCCGCCCCCGCGACGCCGCCGCGATGCTGGGTCATTGGCACCGGGTCGTGGGCCCCGTCCTGCACGGCGAGAAGCGCGGCCGCGACCTGGGCTACCCGACCGCCAACCTGAGCGTCGACGGGCTGCACCTGCCGCGCCTGGGCGTCTACGCCGTGCTGGTCGACGTGCTCGAAGGCCCCCAGGCGGGCAGCTATCGCGGCGTCGCGAGCCTCGGCGTGCGCCCGATGTTCGGCGAGAACACCCCCAATCTCGAAACCTTCCTCTTCGATTTCGCAGGCGATCTCTACGGCCGTCCGATCTCGGTCGCGCTGGTCGAGTTCCTGCGCCCCGAGGCCAGCTTCGACGGGCTGCCCGCGCTCATCGCGCAAATGGATGACGACAGCGCCCGCGCCCGCGCGGCGCTCGCCGCCGAGCCCGGCGATGTCTGAGGACCCGATCGACCGCACCGGCCTGCGCGCCCGCTTCTGGGAGGGGCCGCTCGACCGCATGACGCCGCAGGAATGGGAGGCGCTCTGCGACGGCTGTGGCAAGTGTTGCCTCAACAAGCTCGAGGACGAGGAGACGGGCGAGGTCGCGCTGACGCGCATCGCCTGCCGCCTCTTCGACGACGCGACCTGCCGCTGCGCCAATTACGCCGACCGGCTGCGCCACGTGCCCGAATGCGTCGTGCTGACGCCGAAGACCCTGCCCGACGTGGTATATTTCTTCCCCGTGACCTGCGCCTATCGCCGCCTGCACGAGGGCCGCGGCCTGCCCGAATGGCACCCGCTCCTGACCGGCGATCCGATGTCGCCGCACCGCGCGGGGGCCAGCCTTATGGACGAGACCGTGTCCGAGACGCAGATCCCCGAGGAGGATTGGGAGGATTTCGTGATCGAGGAACCGACCGGAGGCGCCGCATGACCCGACAGGCCGCGACCGAGATGAACCTGAACTTCGCCTCCGACAACACCGGCCCCGTGGCCGGGCCGATCATGGACGCCATCCTCGCCGCAAATCGCGGCGGGGCCATGCCCTACGGCGCCGACCCCTGGATGCCCGAGGTCCGCGCGCGGCTGCGCGAGATGTTCGACTGGCCCGAGGCGGAGGTGCTGCTGGTCGCCACCGGCACCGGCGCCAACGCGCTGGCGTTGGCCGGGCTGGTCCGCCCGTGGGAATCGGTGCTCTGCCACCGCATCGCCCATATCGAGGTCGACGAATGCGGCGCGCCGGAATTCTACACCGGCGGCGCGAAAATGATCCTGATCGACGGCCCCGACGCCAAGATGAGCCCGGATGCGCTCGCGGCGGCGCTGGCGGGGATGGAGGGCTCGGTCCACAACGTGCAGCGCGGCGCGCTGAGCCTCTCCAACGTCACCGAGGCGGGCACGCTCTACACGCTCGACGAGCTCGCCGCGCTGACCGACCTCGCCCATGCCGAGGGCCTCGTGACCCATCTCGACGGCGCGCGCTTCGCCAATGCCTGCGCGGCGCTGGAGTGCACGGCGGCCGAACTGGCGCGCGGCTTCGACATGGTCAGCTTCGGCGGCACCAAGAACGGCTGCATGGGGGTCGAGGCGATCGTCATGCGCGACCCCGCCCGCCTGCGCGAGATGGAGCTGCGCCGCAAGCGCGCCGGGCAGCTCTGGTCGAAGCACCGTTTCCTGTCGGCGCAGATGGCGGCCTATCTGCGGGACGATCTCTGGCTGGCCAATGCCCGCGCCGCCAACGCCGCCGGCCGCCGCCTGGCCGCGGGTCTGGAGCGTCTGGGTGCGGAGCTGGTGCATCCCGTGCAGGCCAACATGATCTTCGTCCGGCTCGACCGCGACCAGCACGCAAGGGCGATGGCCGAGGCGCAATTTGTCCAATACGACGACGCGCCGCGCCCGCTCTGCCGGATGGTCTGCGATTTCACGAAGACCGGGGCCGAGGTGGACCGTCTACTGGAGCTGGTCGCGGGGTAGGGCAAAGGGCGTCGGCCCCCGCACATCCCGATCCAAGGGCACCGGTCCCACGGACAACCCCAAGACATCTCGGATCAGAGAAAGCCCGGGCCGCGGACCGGCCGGGGCCTGGACCGGCGGTCAGTCGGTCTTCGGCGCCGCTTCCATCGCGTCGAGCCGGGCCTTCAGCGCCTCGTTCTCCTCGCGCGCCTTCTGCGCCATCGCGCGGACGGCGTCGAATTCCTCGCGGGTGACGAAATCGCGATCGGCCATCCAGCGGTCGAGAAGCGACTTCATCGCCGTCTCCGCCTCGTTGCGCGCGCCTTGGGCCACGCCCATCGCGTTGGTCATCAGCTGGCCGATATCGTCCATGAAACGGTTGCGGGTCTGCATGCTTGGGCCTCCGGGCTCGTGTCCCAGCCCATATGGGGCCAAAGCCGCGCCGTCTCAAGCTTGACCCCCCGGGGGCGCGCGGGCAGAGCGGGGCCATGATCCTCGCCATCCCCTTCCCCGACATCTCGCCCGAGCTGTTCTCGGTCTCGCTGGGCGGGTTCGACTTCGCGCTGCGCTGGTACGCGCTGGCCTATATCGCGGGCATCGTCGGCGGCTGGGCCATGGCCCGCCACGTCACCCAGCAGGCGCATCTGTGGCCCCGGAGCGAGGTCTTCGTCACCCGCGCCCAGATCGAGGACATCATGACCTGGGTGATCCTCGCCATCGTGCTGGGCGGGCGGCTGGGCTACGTGATCTTCTACCAGCCCGGCTATTACCTGCAGAACCCGCTCGAGGCGCTGGCGATCTGGCAGGGCGGGATGAGCTTCCATGGCGGCATGATCGCCACCGGCCTCGTCGTGATCGTCTACGCGATGCGCCACGGCATCCCGATCCGCTCGCTTCTCGACGTGGGCGCGCTGGCCGCGCCGCTGGGGCTGGGGCTGGGGCGGCTCGCGAATTTCATCAATGCCGAGCTCTGGGGCCGGCCCAGCACCGTGCCCTGGGCCGTGATCTTCCCCGGTGCCGACGCGCAATCCTGCGCCAACCTGGGCGAGCTCTGCGCCCGGCATCCCAGCCAGCTCTACGAGGCGGTGCTCGAGGGGCTGGTCCTTCTGGTCGTGCTCTGGGTGCTGGCCTATCGCGGCGCGCTCAAGGTGCCGGGGCTGATTTGCGGGCTGTTTCTCGGCGGCTACGGGCTCGCGCGCTTCGTGGTCGAGTACTACCGCCAGCCCGACGCGCAATACATTACGGCCGCGAACCCGGCGGGCCACGTGATCGGCTGGGACGGCTGGGGCCTGACCATGGGGCAGGTCCTGTCGCTGCCGATGCTCGTCGCGGGCCTCGCCGCCGCCGCGCTGGTCTGGCGCAGCGCGCGCGCCCGCGCCGCCTGAGCGGGGCGGCATGGGTCTCGCGGCGCAGCTTCTCCGGCGCATCCGCGCGACGGGCCCGATGACGCTGGCCGATTACATGGCCGAGGCGCTGCTCGATCCCGCGGCCGGCTATTACGCGACCCGCGACCCGCTGGGTGCCGCCGGCGATTTCACGACCGCCCCCGAGATCAGCCAAATGTTCGGCGAGATGCTGGGGCTCTGCCTCGCGCAGGCCTGGCTGGACCAGGGCGCGCCCGCGCCGGTCACGCTGGCCGAACTCGGGCCCGGCCGCGGCACGCTGATGGCCGACCTCCTGCGCGCCACGCGGGGCGTGCCGGGCTTCCACGACGCGGTCCGGCTGCACCTGGTCGAGGCCTCGCCCCCGCTCCGCGCCCGCCAGGCCGAGGCGCTGGCCGGCCACGCGCCCGAATGGCACGACACGGTCGAGGGGCTGCCCGAGGGCCCGCTCCTGCTGGTCGCGAACGAATTCCTCGACGCGCTGCCGATCCGGCAATGGATCCGCGCCGATGCCGGCTGGTCCGAGATCCTCGTGACCGAAGCCGAGGGCGAGCTGGCCTTCGCGCGCGGCCCGGCCATGCCGGTGCCCGAGCTCGACCATCACGACGTCCCCCCGGGCACCGTCGTCGAGCGCTGTCCGTCCCTGCCCGGCATCGTGGCCTCGGTCGGCGACCGGGTCGCGCAGGGCGGCGCGGCGATCTTCGTCGATTACGGCCACTGGCGATCCCGCGGCGACACGCTGCAGGCGCTGCGCGCGCATCGCCCCGTCCATCCGCTGGACGCGCCCGGCACCGCCGACCTGACCGCGCATGTCGATTTCGAGGCCGTCGCCCGCGCCGCCGCCCCCGCGCGGGCCAGCGCGATGATGCGCCAGGGCGTGCTCTTGGAACGGCTGGGCATCACCGCCCGCGCCCAGGCGCTGGCGCAGGCGCTCTCGGGCGCGGCGCGCGACGCCCATGTCGCCGCCCATCGCCGCTTGACCCATCCCGCCGAGATGGGCGACCTGTTCAAGGCGATGGCCCTTGCGCCGCGGGGCGCCCCCCTGCCGCCGGGCTTCGACGCGGAGGACCGCGATGACGCTTGAGATCCTGCGATCCGACCTGCTGGGCGACGTGGCCCACGGCTTCTTCACGCGCCGCGGCGGGGCGTCCTCGGGCGTGTTCGCGGGGCTCAATTGCGGGCCCGGCTCGTCGGACCAGGCCGACGCGGTGGCGACCAATCGCGCCCGCGTGGCCGAGGCGATGGACGGCCCGCTGCGCGCCGTCCATCAGGTCCATTCGGCGACGGTCTTCACCGTGACCGGCCCCGTCCCGCAGCCCCAGCCCCAGGCCGACGCGCTGGTCACGGCCATGCCGGGCGAGGTGCTGACGGTGCTCACCGCCGATTGCCAGCCGGTCCTGTTCCACGACCCCGAGGCGGGGGTGATCGGCGCCGCCCATGCCGGCTGGAAGGGCGCGCTTTCAGGCGTTCTGGAAGCCACCGTTGCCGAAATGGCCGCGCTGGGCGCGGAACCCGGCCGGATCCGTGCCGCCATCGGCCCGTCGATCAGCCAGCGCGCCTACGAGGTCGACCAAGGCTTCCTCGACACCTTCGAAGCCGAGGATCCCGACGCCCTGCGCTTCTTCGCAGGCGGCCGCGACGCGGCGCATTACCAGTTCGACCTGATCGGCTACGGGCTGCACCGGCTGCGGTCCGCCGGGGTGGATGCGGAATGGACCGGGCATTGCACCTATTCCGACCCCGACCGCTTCTATTCCTACCGCCGCACCACCCATCGCGGCGAGGCCGATTACGGGCGGCTGATCGCGGCAATCCGGCTCTGACGCCGGGCCCCGCACGGCGCGATCCGCCCGGCCCCGTCCGCGCCACAATCAGACCTTGGAAAGACCCGGAACAGGGCCCGGTCCCGCCCCGCCGCCGCGAGATCACGTCCTCGAGAGATACGAGGAGACGCAGATGGCCCGCACGACCTGGATGGACCGCACGATCGAGGAAGCCCGCATTGCGCAGATCCGGATGCCCTGGTCGCGCAAGCCCGTGCCGCAACCCGCCCCCTCCGAGCCGCAGCCGATCCGCGCCCGCTCCTGACATTCGGATCTGGCCGGGTCGAGAAATCTGCCACACCTCCCCGGTCCGGTAGGGCGCGGCCTCCACCTGCCCGGAGGCCGCGCCCAAATTTTTTGCGGGGCTCGCAAGCCGGGCCGCCGGCACTAGCTCTCGCGGCGATCCCTTCGCGCAGGAGCATCGACGATGTCCAATCTCCTCGGCCTCTGCGGCTCGCTCCGCGCGCCGTCCTTCAACCGCAAGCTGATGATCGAGGCCGGCCGCATCTGGGGCGGACTGGACGAGGCCGATCTGCGGCTGCCGCTCTATGACGGCGATTCCGAGACCGCCGAGGGCATCCCCGAAGCCGTGACCCGGCTCGCCGGACAGATCGCCGCCGCGCCCGCGGTGATCGTGGTGACGCCCGAATACAACAAGGCGCCCTCCGGCGTGCTCAAGAACGCGCTGGACTGGATCAGCCGGACCGACGGCAAGCCCTTGGCGGGCAAGCCGGTCGCGATCATGTCGGCCACCGCCGGCCGCTCGGGCGGCGAGCGGACGCAGGCCGTCCTGCGGCTGATGCTGCAGCCCTTCGGCCCGGACCTGCTGCAGGGCCCCGAGGTCCTGGTTGGACAGGCCCAGGCGCAGTTCGACGCGGGCGGGCGGCTGACGAACGAACGCAACCTCGAGGCCCTGAAGGCGCTGATGGCGGCGCTGAAAGCGCGCGCCGGGGTCTGAGCCCCGTCAGAGAAGGCTGCGCAGCAAAAGCACCGTCGCCGCCGCCGCGGCCAGCCCAAGCGCCCAGGGCCGGATCGCGCCCCGCGCCATGCGGCCCGCCAGCGGCCGGACCCCGAGCAGCGTCACGCCCACCACCGGCAGAAGCGTCGCCGCGAAGACGAGATGACGCGCGCCGATCAGGCCCGAGACCGCCAGCGCCGTGATCGACACCGCCATGCCGAAGGCGAAGAACACGTTCTGCGTCGCCGCCGATCGCCGCGTCTCGACATCGGCATAGACGATCGCCATGGGCGGCGCGCCGATGCCGGTCAGCGTGCCCATCACCCCCGCCACCGTGCCCGCCCCGAAGAGCGTGGGCGCGCGCGGCGCGAGGCGCAGGCCCGCGACCGACAGGATCACGCCCAGCCAGACGAAGCCGCCCACCACCAGCGGCAGCGCGGGCGTGCCCACGACGCGCGCCGCGATCCAGGCGGCGATCCCCGCGCCCAGCGCGCGGCCCGCGAAGCCCGGCGGCAGATCGCGCAAAACGACGGCCCGGCGATCCGCCACGAAGCTGCCCGCGCCCACGGCCAGCCCCGCCAGCAGGATCGCGCCCGGCAGGAAGCCCGGCGCGGCCAGCGCCATGACCGGGGCCGCGACCATGCCGAAGCCCTGCCCCGCCAGCCGCTGCAGCGCGCAGCCGAGGCTCGCCGCCAGCGCACAGGCGAGCCACGGCCCGAGCCCAGGCAGCAGATCAGTCACGCGTGGCGATCTCGATCAGGTTCCCGTCCGGGTCGCGCAGATAGATCGAGGTAATCGGCCCCGTCGCGCCGGTGCGCCCGACCGGGCCCTCCTCGACCGCCACGCCCAGCCCCGCCAGATGCGCCTGCCAATCCGGGATCGGCGTCTCGGTCAGGAAGCACAGATCGGCGCTGCCGGGGACCGGCCGCGCGGCCTTGGGCTCGAACTCGGCCCCGGCGGCGTGGAGATTGATCTTCTGCGACCCGAAGGCCAGCGCCGTGCGGGTCGTGCCGTCGGCGGGTCGGAAGCTCTGCGCCTCCATCCCAAGCACCTCCGCGTACCAGCGGGCCGTCGCAGCGATATCGGCGACGGTCAGGACGAGATGATCCAGCGATGCGACCTTCATTCCGGCATCCTCCTGCGGCATGGTCGCGCCATGTCGCAACCGCCCGTCACCCGCGTCAAAGACGCGCTCGACCCCGCCCGCGCCGCCGCGATGGCCGCCACGCTGGACCGCCCGCGCCCGGGCCCGCACCTGCCGCCCTTCTGGCACCATGCCCATTTCTGGGAGGCCCGCCCCCCGGCGGAGCTGGGCCGCGACGGCCATCCGCGGGTCGGGCTGGGCGCGATCCCCGACATGGGCCTGCCGCGGCGGATGTGGGCCGGCGGACGCCTCGACTGGCACCGGCCCCTGCGACTGGGCGTCCCGGCCGAGCGGGAGACGCGGCGTCTACGCGCCGAGGCCAAGACCGGGCGGACGGGTCCGCTGGCGCTGGTCGTGCTGGAGCACCGGATCACGCAGGAGGGCGGGCTCGCCCTCGTCGAACGCCAGGACCTCGTCTACCGCGAGGACCCGGATCCCGACGCCCCGCGCCCCGTCCCGCCCACGGCCGGCCCGGCGCCCATCGAGGAGGCGCGCAGCTTCGACGCGGTGACGCTCTTCCGCTTCTCGGCGCTGACCTTCAACGGCCACCGCATCCATTACGACGAAGCCTATGCACGCGAGGTGGAGGGCCACGCGGGCGTCATCGTCCACGGGCCGCTTCTGGCCGAGGGGCTGATCGACCTCGCCACCCGGCATCTGGGCACGCTCGCCGCCTTCGAATACCGCGCCACCGCCCCCGCGATCCTGGGCGAGCGGCTCGCCTTCTGCCTCGACGGGACGCGGGCCTTCGTGCGCGGCGCGGATGGGCGGACCTGCCTGGAGGGGATGGCGCACGCCGCCTGAGGCGGCCGCGGCCTATGTCAAAATATGTCGGACAGAGATCACCCGTAGATCACCCGTGGATCACCCACGAAATCCGGGGCCGCTTCAGACCCCCGCCGCGACGATGGCATCGGCCAGGACCGGCACCGTCTCGCGGTTGAGCCCGGCGATGTTCGTCCGCGAATCGCCCACCATGTAGACCCCGTGATCGCGCCGCATCGCCTCGACCTGCGCGGGGCTCGCACCCAGCAGCGAGAACATCCCCCGATGCGCGGCGAGGAAGCCGAACCGGTCCGAACCCGTTCGCTCGCGCAGCGCGAGGGCCAGCTGTTCGCGCAGCTCCCGCATGCCCGTCCGCACCGCCTCCAGCTCGGCCTTCCAATCGGCGCGCAGCGCATCGTCGGTCAGGATCGTCTGCACCACCCGCGCGCCGTGATCGGGCGGGAAGGAGAAGTTGAGCCGGTTCAGCGAGGCCAGCGCGCCCTGCACGATCCCGAGCCGCGCGGGCGAAGGCGCCAGCGCCATCAGGAGCCCCGTCCGTTCGCGATAGATGCCGAAATTCTTCGAGCAGGACGCCCCGATCAGCGCCTCGGGCACGCGCGCGACCAGCTCGCGCAGGCCCGCCGCATCCGCCTCCAGCCCGTCGCCGAAGCCCTGGTAGGCGATGTCGACGAAGGGGATCAGGCCGCGCGCGACGCAGAGCTCGGCCACGTCGCGCCATTGGTCCCGCGTCAGGTCCGCGCCGGTCGGGTTGTGGCAGCAGCCATGCAGCATCACGACGTCGCCCGGCGCCGCCCCGCCGAGATCGGCCATCATGCCGTCCCAGTCGACCGCGCCCGCCTCCGCGTCGAAATAGCGGTAGGTCCGCACCGGGATGCCCAGGTATTTCGCGATCGCCGGGTGGTTGGGCCAGGTCGGGTCCGACAGCCAGAGCGTGGCCTCGGGCGCGGCCATGCGCATCAGCTCCAGCCCCTGCCGGATCGCGCCGGTGCCGCCCGGCGTCGCGGCCATGGCCAGCCGGTCGGCGGGCGTCGCGGGCCCGAGCACCAGCAACGACAGCGCCTCGGCGAAGGCCGGGTCGCCGGCGAGGCCGGTATAGGTCTTGGTCGTCTGGTCCGCGACCAGCCGCCGCTCCGCCGCCTTGACGGCGCGCATCACCGGCGTCTGGCCGGTCGCGTCCTTGTAGACGCCGACGCCGAGGTCGATCTTCGCCGCGCGCGGGTCGGCGGCGAAGGCGGCCATCAGGGCGAGGATCTTGTCGGGGGGCTGTTCGGCCAGGGCGTTCAGCATCTCAGGCGTCTCCGGTGGCGATGGCGAGGTCGGGATACATGCCCCATTCGGCCCAGGACCCGTCATAGAGCGCGTGATCGGCGTGGCCGAGCCGGGCGAGCGCGAGGTTGATGATCGCCGCCGTCACGCCCGACCCGCAGGAGGTGATGACGGGGCGGTCGAGATCGACGCCGGCATCGGCGAAGGCGGCGCGGAGGGCGTCGCCCCGCTTCATCGTGCCGTCGGCGGCGAAGAGCGCCCGGTAATGCAGGTTGCGCGCGCCGGGGATGTGGCCCGCGCGCAGGCCTGGCCGCGGCTCCGCCTCCTCGCCCCGGAAGCGGGCGGGCGAGCGGGCATCGACGATCTGGGCGTGGCCCAGCTTGGCCGATTGCGCCACCTGCGTGACGTCGCGCATCAGCTGCGGCTCGGGGCGGACGGTCATGTGCCGGTCCTTGATCGTGGGCAGCTCCGAGGTCACGGGCCGCCCCTCGGCCAGCCATTTGGGCAGGCCCCCGTCCAGCACCGCCGCGGTCTGGCCGAACAACCGGAACAGCCACCAGACCCGCGCGGCCGAGAAGATACCCGCCCCGTCGTAGATCACCACCGTGTGCCCGTCGCCCACGCCCATCCGGCGCATCCGCGACATGAACTTGGCCGCCGTCGGCGCCATGTGCGGCAGCGCCGAGCGCGCGTCCGACACGTCGTCGAGATCGAGGAACCGCGCGCCGGGGATGTGCCGCTCGCCGTATTCCTCGCGCGGGTCGCGATTCATGTCGGGCAGATACCAGGACGCGTCGATGATCCGCAGATCGGGCGAGGTCAGCCGCGCGGCCAGCCACTCGGTCGATACCAGCGTCGCGGGATCGTCAGTCATCGGGCACCTCCTGTCGGGCCGGGTCGGATTATCGCTCACCGCCCGGTTCCGCAACGCAAACGGGGTTGCATGCCTCGAAGGCCCCGTCTATTCGGCGGCCTTCAAACGCGGGCGGACACCCTTGGAGGCCGCTCCCACAGACAAATTGGAGACACACATGGCTGGTGAGATTCCCGATCTCGTCGCACATGCCCGGACGGGGACAGGCAAGGGGGCCGCTCGTCAATCGCGCCGCAACGGGATGGTCCCAGGCGTCGTCTACGGCGGGGGCGCCGATCCGCTGCCGATCGAGATCCCCTTCAACGACCTGCTGGCGAAGCTGAAGGCCGGCCGCTTCCGCGCCCGGCTCTGGAACCTGAAGGTCGAGGGTCACGACGACGTCCGCGTCATCGCCCGCGACGTCCAGCGCGACGTGGTCAAGGACCTGCCGACGCATCTGGACCTGATGCGCCTGCGCCGGACCTCGAAGGTGAACTTGTTCATCCCGGTCGAGTTCACCGGCTTCGAAGGCTCGCCCGGCGAACGCCAGGGCGGCGTGCTGACCGTGGTCCGCCCCGAGGTGGAGCTGCGCGTGACGGCGGGCGACATCCCCGAGAAAATCACCGTCGACTGCTCGCAGATGAATATCGGCGACACCGTCACGATCTCGGCCGTGAACCTGCCCGCGGGCGCCAAGCCCACGATCGACCGCGACTTCGTCCTGGCCAACATGCAGGCCCCGTCGGGCCTCGCCTCGCAGAAGGATGAGGACGAGGAGGAGGTCATCGAGACCGAGGTCATCAACCAGACCGACGACACCGTCGAGGCGGAGAAGACGGAGGAGTGATCCCTCCCCTTCGCTGACGCGAGATCCCGAACGCCCGCGCGCCCGACCGGCCCGCGGGCGTTTTCGCGTCCGGGTGACGAAAAGAGCGCGCGGAGACGATCCGCGCCCGTTCGAGGGACAGGCCGGCGAGGCGCGGCCGGCAGAGCCTCGGCGGCCTCGGGTCGGACGGTCGCCCGTCAGTTCCCGGAGGCGCGGCGAACGACGGCGCCGCCGCCCTTCACCACCACCTTGCCCGCGCCGACGCCGGTCTTGACCAGCGTGCGGGTGGCGAACAGCCCGGTATCGACGCTGCGATCCACGACCTTCTCGGTCGAGCAGGCGGCGAGGCCGGCGATCAGGGCGAGAGCGGCGGCGGATTTGGCGAAACGGGTCATGGCAGACCTCCTTGATGGCACGATCGGGGCCGTGCGGCCCCTTCGACGACCCGTCTACGCCGCCGCCATGCAAGAGCATAACGAATAGGAATGGTGTTTCAGGCGAGTTCTGCTTATCATTGGCCATGGATCTCGCGCTCATCCGCACCTTCCTCGCCGTGGCCGAGACGGGCAGCTTCGTCGCGGCCTCGGGCCGGCTCTTCGTAACGCAATCGGCGGTCAGCCTGCGGGTGCAGCGGCTGGAGGACAGCCTCGGCCGGACGCTCTTCACCCGCTCGAAGGCCGGCGTGCTCCTGACGCCCGCGGGCACGGCCTTCGAGCGCTACGCGCTCTCGCTCTTGAAGCTCTGGGAGGAGGCGCGCCAGCAGGTCGCCGTGCCCGAGGGGTTCGGCCGCGCGCTGACGATCGGGGCGCAATACTCGCTCTGGCCGCGGCTGGGCTTCCGCTGGATCGACGCGATGCGCGCCGCGGCGCCCGATCTCGCGCTGCGGGCCGAAATCGGGATGCCCGACCGGCTGACGCGGTTCCTGATCGAGGGCGTGGTGCAGGTCGCGCTGACCTATACGCCGCAGGCCCGGCCCGGCCTGACCGTCGCGCCGCTGATCGAGGACGAGCTGCTGCTGGTCGCGTCCTTCCCCGCCGCCGGTCCGGGGGACGTGCGCGACGCCTATGTGTTCATGGATTGGGGGCCGGAATTCACGCAGGCCCATGCGACCGACCTGCCCGATCTGGCCGCCTCGGGCCTGACGCTGTCGCTGGGCGCGCTGGGCGCCGATTTCTTGGTGAACCGCCGCGCCGCCGCCTATCTGCCCGCGCGGGCCGCGCAATCCCATATCGAGGCCGGCCGGCTGCATCTCGTCCCCGACGCGCCGGTCTTCCCCTACCCGGCCTGGGTGGTCTGGCGGGATGATATCGAGCCCGACCTGGCCGAGCTGGCCGCGCGCACCCTGCGCGAGACGGCCGCCCGCGCCGATGCGGCGCAGGACGGCGTGCTGGAGCACCTCGCCCGGCTGAGCGAGGGCGCCGCGGTGACGGTCCTGGGCGAGGGCTGACGCGGGCCTTAGCCCAGCATCTCCTTCAGCACCGCGTCGGGCCCCGACACCGCGTCCGGCTCGGGCCGGGAGATCGCGGGCGTTTCGCGGATATGCAGGTCGTCCTCGGCGCAGCGCAGCATGAAATCGGCCAGATCGCCGGTCCGCGTGCGGATCAGGTCGGGCGGGATCACGTCGGGGAAGACCTGGTAGTCGCCCGACGGCCCCTCATCGAGCAGCCAGCCCGGCCGAACCGCTGTCCAGCGCAGGTCGGGCGCCGCCTGCAGGATGCGCTCCATCTCGGCCATCTGGTCGAAGATCGACTTCAGGCCCAGCTCTGCCGCGACGCGGAACCAGATCGGCCCGCGGGCCATGGTCTCGACGAAACTGGCCGAGATCGTCACCAGCCGGTCCACCCCGGTGGCGCGCATCGCGGCGATCAGGTTCGCCGTCCCCTCGGTGTGCAGCTCGGGCGGGTCGAACACGGTCGAGGGGCCGGCATCGATGCCCACCGCGTTGAGGACGGCATCGATGCCCTGCAGGTCCGCGTCGAGCCCGTCACGGGTCATCAGGTCGCTCTGCACCCATTCGAGCCGTTCGTGCCGGGTGGCCGGCGCCTCGGGGGCGTGGTGGCTGGCGCGGATCCGGTGGCCGCGCTGCAGCCCTTGCGACACCAGCCGCCCGCCCGTCGCCCCGTCGGCGCCGTAGATCAGAAGATGCTTGGTCATGTGCGAGTTTCCTTTGGGGATTTAACGATGCCGCGGCGCGGCGCGTTCCGGCGTCAGGCCGGGGGACGACCGCCTGCCGCGGCATAGGCCATGTCGATCACCGCCTGCGTGCCGCGGGCATCCTCCAGCGTCCAGGGGAAGGCGGCGGCGCCGCGGATCGCGGCCCCGAAGGCCTCGACCTGAAGCCGGTAGTGATCCGCGCCCGGCCAGGTCTCGATCCGGGTGACGCCCGAGCGGTCGCGCAGCTCCAGACGCGCTTCGCCGAAGACGCGCGGATTGAAGGGTGCGGTCAGGCGGATCAGGCCGGCCTCGCCGTGAAACAGCATGAGCTGCTCGGGCAGCAGGCGCATCGAATTGACCCAATGCGCCGTGAACCCGGGAAACCGGGCCGCCACGCGCGCCAGCACGTCGCAGCCGTCTTCCCAGTCGATATCGGCATGGGTGACGGCCTCGGGCTCGGCACCCGTGGCCCAGCGCGTGGCGCCGTAGGTATAGACGCCGATATCGGGCAGCGCGCCGCCGCCCATCTCCGCCTGGTTGCGGATGTTCCCCGGATCGGCCGAATTGTCGTAGGTGAAGACCCCCTCGACATGCCGCAGCCGCCCGATCGCGCCCTCGGCCAGCAGCGCGCGCAGCCGCTGCCACTGCGGATGGTGGACCATCATGTAGGCCTCGGCGCATTGCAGACCGGTCCGGTCGCGCGCCGCGATCAGCGGGGCGATCTGGTCGGCCCGGAGCGCGACCGGCTTCTCGACCAGCACGTGCTTGCCGGCCTCCAGCGCCTTCAGCGCCCATTCGATATGCAGGTGATGCGGCAGGGGGATGTAGACCGCGTCGATCGCCGCATCCTCGAGCAGCGCCGCGTAGCCGTCATAAACCTGCAGCCCGGGGGCCATCGCGGCGAAGGGCGCGGCCTTCTGCGGGCTGCGCGTGGCCAGCGCGGCGAGCGCGTGGCCGGGGGCGGTGTGGATCGCGGGGCCCATCAGCTCGCGGGCGAATTTCGACGCCCCCAGCACGCCCCAGCGGATCGTCTCGCCCATCATCCCCTCCCCCGTCATCCGGGCCGGAGTGGGCCACGGATCGCCGCGGCCCGCAAGCGGGTCACCTGAGCTGGCTGTCCTTCGAGCCGCGCCGGTTGATCCCGCCGCGCGGCGTGGCGCGGGTGTCGCGCTCGGCCGCGCAGTCGACGCAGAGCTTCACGCCCGGCAAGGCCGTGCGCCGCTTCTCGGGGATCGGCTCCTCGCATTCGGCGCAATGGGTCAGGCTTTCGCCCGCCGGCCGCCGCCGCGCGCCCATCCGCGCCAGCTCGTCCTGGATCGAGGCCTCGATCTGCTCGCTCACCGCGCCGTCACGCGTCCATCCACCGGCCATGCCACGCCCTTTCTCAAATCCGTTCGGAGACCAACGTCTCGAAGCCGCCGAAGATCATCCGCTTCCCGTCGAAGGGCATCGCGCCCATGTCGAAATCATCCTCCGACAGCTTGGCCCAGGCCGCGTCGCGTGTCGCCTTGTCGGGCCATTCGACCCAGGAGAGGACGACCGCCTCGTCCGGGCCCGCCTTCACCGCCATCGGGAAGGAGGTGAGCTCGCCATCCGGCACGTCATCGCCCCAAGTTTCCGTCATGGCGCGCGCGCCCAGCGGGCGCATCATCGTCTCCCAGCTCCGGCGCGCGAAAGCCGTGTAATCGGCGCGCGATGCGATCGGCACCGCCGCGACGAACCCGTCGAAATAGGCCATTATCCCGCTCCCATATCGATTGCGGGAGCAGGATAGCACGAAACCGGGCGATTTTCGCGGGAGGCGCGGGACCCATGGGCCCCGCGCGGGAAAGCCCCCGTCAGGCAGTGACGAGGCCCTTTTCTCGGGCCAGTTCGCGGACGCGCTTCGACAGTTTCTCAAAGGCGCGCACCTCGATCTGGCGGATGCGCTCGCGCGAGACCTTGTACTTGGCCGACAGGTCTTCGAGCGTCACCGTCTCCTCGTTCAGGCGGCGCTGGGTCAGGATGTCCTTCTCGCGATCGTTGAGCACATCCATCGCCTCGGCCATCATGCCGATCCGGGTCTGGTACTCGTCGCGCTCGGCGTAATCCTCGGCCTGGTCGGCATCGTCATCGGCCAGCCAGTCCTGCCATTGCGTGCTCGAGTCGCCGTCCGAGCCGACCATGACGTTGAGCGACGCATCGCCGCCCGACATCCGCCGGTTCATCGAGGTGACCTCCGCCTCGGTCACGCCCAGATCGTGGGCGATGCGCTGGACGTTCTCGGGACGCAGATCGCCTTCCTCCAGCGCGCCGATGCGGTTCTTCGCCTTGCGGAGGTTGAAGAACAGCTTCTTCTGCGCGCTCGTCGTGCCCAGCTTCACCATCGACCAGGATCGCAGGACATATTCCTGGATCGCGGCGCGGATCCACCACATCGCATAGGTCGCGAGGCGGAAGCCCTTCTCGGGGTCGAATTTCTTGACCGCCTGCATCAGCCCGACATTGGCCTCCGAGATCACCTCGGCCTGCGGCAGGCCGTAGCCGCGATAGCCCATCGCGATCTTGGCGGCGAGGCGCAGATGCGAGGTCACCATCTTGTGCGCGGCCTCGGTATCGCCCTCCTCGACCCAGCGCTTCGCCAGCATGTATTCTTCCTCCGGCTCCAGCATCGGAAACTTGCGGATTTCCTGCAGGTAGCGGTTCAGACCCTGTTCGGGCGAGGGCGCCGGAAGGTTGGCATAGGTCGCTGCCATGATCTGTGTCTCCCTCATGTTAATGGGCTTAACACCCTTACCGCGACGATATGGGTGACGCCCGCGTCAGCTTCAAGATGCGGGGGCGGCGGTTCTGCCGGACCCCAGCGGTTGCGGTCGTTCTACCGGATTCGCGTCCGGCGGCACAGGGCCCGAACGGCGGGTTGCCTGTGCCCTCTTGCACGGAAAACCGGGGGCGCGGCTGCGGGGTTCCGTCGCCGCCTGCGGCTCAGCCGCGCAGGGTGGCCAGGAGATCGGCCATGTCGTCCGGCAGCGGCGCCTCGAAACGCATCTGCGCGCCCGTCACGGGGTGTTGAAATCCCAGCGTCTGGGCGTGCAGCGCCTGGCGCGGGAAGGCGGCGACCCCGGCGGCGGCCGGGTGGTCGCGGGGCAGCCGCCGCTTGCCGCCATAGACCGGGTCGCCCACAAGCGCGTGGCCGGCATGGGCCATGTGCACCCGGATCTGATGCGTCCGCCCGGTCTCGAGCCGGCATTCCACCAGCGCGGCGGCGCCGAAATCCTCCAGGAGCCGGGCACGGGTGACGGCGTGGCGGCCGCCCTCCCAGCAGACCGCCTGCCGCTGCCGGTCGGTGCGGTGCCGCGCCAGCCGGGTCTCGATCTTCATTGTGTCGCCCGCCTCCCAGCTGATGCCGCGCGTGCCCCGCAGCCGCGGATCGCCCGCCGAGGGGACGCCGTGGCAGACCGCCATGTAGCGGCGGTCGACGTCATGGGCCTCGAACTGCGCGGCCAGCCCGTGATGGGCGGCGTCGGACTTGGCCACGACCAGCAGGCCGCTCGTGTCCTTGTCGATCCGGTGCACGATGCCGGGCCGCCGTTCGCCGCCGACGCCCGACAAAGCGCCGTCGAAATGGTGCAGCAGGGCGTTGACCAGCGTCCCCCCGGGCGAGCCGGGGGCGGGATGCACCACCATGCCCGCCGGCTTCATCACCACGATCAGGTCGGCATCCTCGTGCAGGATCTCCAGCGGGATGGCCTCCGCCCGGGTCTCGGGATCGGCGGCCACCGGCACCGCGACCTCGATCGCGTCGCCTTCGGCCACGCGGTCCTTCGCGCCGGCCACCGCGCCGTTGCGGGTGACCCGGCCCTCGGCGATCAGCCGCGCGAGGCGCGAGCGGCTGAGATGCGCATCGTCTGGAACGTCGCGGGCGATTGCCTTATCGAGACGCGGCGGCGGGTCGGCCGCGACGCGGAAGGCAACGACGGAAATGGAGTCTGGCGTGTCGGACATCGAGCCCCCCGAGCCCCCGAACCTGAGATTCCTGCGGATCCTCGTCACGGTCCTGACGGCGGTGATGATCGCGGGGCTGATAGCGGTCGTCGCCACCTTTGTCATCCGGCTTCCCGGCGCGATGATCCGCGCGCCTGAGGCGCTGGAGCTGCCGCCCGGCACCGAGATCCTCGCCGTCACCCAGACCCCGGCCTACTGGATCGTGACCACCCGGGACGACCGGGTGCTGATCTTCGACACCGATGGCGGCTTCCGCGAGGCGCTGGTGCTGGGCCGCTAGCCCAGAAGCGCGCCGAGCGTCGGCCAGAGCGATGCCACCAGCAGACCGGCCATCGTCCAGTTGAAGCCCCGCAGGCGCGCGGGCGTGGAGAGCCAGCGGCGCATCTGCACGCCCATCAGCATCCAGACCGAGATCGAGGGCAGGTTGATCGCCGTGAAGACCGCCGTCACGGGCAGCACGGCCCAGGGCCCGCCGGCGGTGTAGAGCGTCACGGCCGTCAGTGCCATCGTCCAGGCCTTCGGGTTCACCCATTGGAACGCTGCCGCCTGCAGGAAGCCCAGCGGCCGTCCGCGGCCCGCCGGCCCCTCGGGCGCCGCGGCCCGCGCGATCCGCCAGGCCAGCCAGAGCAGATAGCCCACCGACAGGACCGCCAGCACGAGGCGCAGGGCCGGAACCGCCGCGAAAAGCCGCGCGAGGCCCAGCCCCACCAGCAGGATCATCACCCCGAAGCCGAGCGAGATGCCCAGCGCGTGCGGCAGGCTGCGGCGTACGCCGAAATTGGCGCCCGAGGCCATGATCATCAGGTTGTTCGGCCCCGGCGTGATCGAGGAGACGAAGGCGAAGCCCGCGAGGGCGAGGAGGAGGTCGGCGCTCATGCGTGGCAGAATGCGCCGATTGGGTCCGCATTTGCTTGCGTTTCGCCGCGCCGGCGCCGGATAATCGAAATCAATGACCGCAATCGACGCATATGACGACCGAATCCTGCGCGAGCTATCGCGGGACGGCCGAATGACCAACCAGCGGCTGGCCGAGCGGATCGGCCTGTCGCCCTCGGCGACGCTGCGCCGGGTGCAGGCGCTCGAAGCGTCGGGCGCGATCCGCGGCTACCGCGCGATCCTGGGGCCGGAGGCGACGGGCATCGGCTTCGTCGCCTATGTCGCGGTCGGGCTCAACGACCACACCAAGGCCGGGCAGGAGGCGTTTGAACGCGCCGTCGCGCGCGCGCCGGAAGTCCGCGAGTGCCATAACGTGACCGGCACGGTGGAATACCTGCTGCGGGTCGAGGTGCGCGATCTGGCGGCCTACAAGCACCTGCATACCGAGGTGTTGGGCGTCCTGCCGCAGGTGGCGGCACTGACCTCCTACGTCGTGATGGGCAGCCCGAAGGACGATCGCGCCTGACCCCGCCCGGCCCCCGCGTCACGCTTGACGTCGCGGTGGCGGGCATGTCCCGTTCCCTCCGAGGGAGGAGATCGCGATGCCGCTTTGGCTGCTGGGGCTTCTGGTCGTCGGGGGGATCGGCGGGCTGGTCGCGCTGATGCATGCGCTGGGCCTGTCCCGGGGGCTGACCTTCGCGGACGAGGCCGAAGCGCTGGCCCATTGGCGGCGCAACACCGGCGCCGCGGCACGCCGCGCGCTGCTCGGGCCCGACGGCCGGGCCGCATTGATCGACGGCGGCGCGGGCGTGGTCTGGACGATGGGCGCCGACAGCACCGCCCGCAGCCTCGACGGCGCTCGGATCCGGACGGGCGAGACCGGCCTCGTCATCCGCTTCCCCGATCCCGGCGCGCCCGTGCTGCGCCTGCCCCCCGAGACCGCCCGCGCCTGGGCCCCGATGCTGGCCCCAATCCTGGAGAAGCGCGCATGATGGACGACCTGACCTACCCGGACGTGGTGCAGCTGGCGGTGCCGCTGTTCATCGCGGCGATCCTGGCCGAGCTGCTCTGGATCGCGATCCGCGGCCGGGGCGGCCGCTACGAGACGCGCGACGCCGCGACCTCGCTGGTGATGGGCGCGGGCAATGTCGTGGCGGGGATCGCGCTTGGCTTTCTCGCCTGGGGGTTCTTCATGGCGCTCTGGCGGATCACGCCGCTCGACCTCGGGACGGCCTGGTGGGTGGTGGCGCTGTGCTTCGTGCTGGACGACCTGCGTTACTACTGGGTGCACCGCTTCGGACACCGCATCCGCTGGGTCTGGGCCAGCCACGTCAATCACCATTCCAGCCAGCATTACAACCTGACCACCGCGCTTCGGCAGACCTGGACCGGAACCTTCACCTTCATGATGGTGGTGCGCGCGCCGCTGATCCTGCTGGGCTTCCACCCGGCGATGGTGCTCTTCGTGGGCGGGCTCAACCTGGTCTACCAGTTCTGGATCCACACCGAGGCGATCGGAAAGATGCCGCGTTGGTTCGAGGCGGTGATGAACACGCCCAGCCATCACCGCGTCCATCACGGCCGCAACCCCGAATACCTCGACGCCAACTACGCGGGGGTGTTCATCGTCTGGGACCGGCTGTTCGGCACCTTCGTGGCCGAGCGCGCGCGGCCCGATTACGGGCTGGTGCAGAATCTCGGCACCTTCAATCCGCTGCGCGTGGCGTTTCACGAATGGGTCGCGCTGATCCGGGATGTGACGCGGCCCGGGCTGAGCTGGCGCGAACGAGCGGCCTATGCCGTCGCCCCGCCGGGCTGGAGCCATGACGGCAGCCGCATGACCAGCGCGCAGATCAAGGCGCGGGCCGCGGCCGACGGCGCCATCACCCCGCCCGGCGGGCCGCAGACCGGCTGAGCGTCTCACGCCCCCGGCGCGGCGGCCGGGGGCGCGGCCAGAGCCCGGCGACCCGGCAGACCGCCAGATAGGCGAGCCACGCGGCCCGCGTCCCGTGGGTGTCGTAGAAGGCCTGTTCGGCCGCGGCGTCGCTCCGTCGGGTCATCGCATCCTCCGTGGCGCGGGGTTGACGGGCTCCGGTCTAGCGGGGCCCTATCGCTTCAGGAATGCAACAGAACGAAAGCTTCGTTTCGTGGATGAAACGGCCGGAAACTGGGACGACCTGCGGCTGGTGCTCGCCGTGGCGCGGGCGGGCGGGCTGTCGCCGGCGGCCTCCGCGACCGGGCGCAGCCCAGCGACGCTGGGCCGCCGGATCCGCGCCTTCGAGCGGCGCATCGGGCAGGAGCTTTTCCTCCGCCACGACCGCGGCTACGAGCTGACCGCCGAAGGCGAGGCCTTCCTCGCCCGGCTCGCCCCGCTCGACGCGCAGATCGACGCGCTGATGCGGCCGGCGCGGCAGGAGGCGGCCCCGCTGGTGAAGATCTCCGCGGGGACATGGACAACGCTCGCGCTGCTCGACCGGGTGGCCGACATTGCGGGCGACCCGCCTGCCCTGCGGCTGCGCTTCGTCTCCGACGAGGTGCCGCGCGACCTGCCGCATCGCGAGATCGCCATCGGCATCCGCAACGCCCGCCCGACCGAGCCGACCCTCGCCGGGCGCCGGCTCGCCCGGGTGGGCTTCGCGCCCTATGCGCGGCCCGACGCGCCCGCCGACTGGATTGTCACGCGCGGCGCGGCGCCCTCCTCGCGCTGGCTGTTGGCGCGCGCGGGTGCCGGTGCCGCGCTCGAGGTCACCGCCCCGCGCAACGCGCTCGACCTAGCGCTGGCAGGCCGCGGCATGGCGCTTCTGCCGACCTTCCTGGGCGACGGGGTCCCGGGGCTGGTCCGGCGCGGCCCCGAAATCGACGAGCTGGCGCATGACCGCTGGCTCGTCAGCCACCAGGACGACCGGTACCTGCCCGAGATCCGCCGCGCGCTGGAGCGGATCGCCGCCATCCTCGGCAGCTGACGCGAGGGGACCGGAACCGCGCCCCTCCGCTGCCCGTTCACCCGGCGAACCCGCAGACAGAAGGAGGCTTTCATGCCCGCAATCACCGATGCCAAGATCCTGATTCTCGCCACCCACGGCTTCGAGCAGTCCGAACTGATGAAGCCGCTCGAAGACCTCAAGGCCAAGGGCGCCACCGTCCACGTCGCCTCGCCCTCGGGCGACGCGGTCAAGGGCTGGGACGGCGACGACTGGGGCGACAGCGTCGCCTCGGACCTGAAGCTCTCGGACGCGAAGGCCGACGACTACCACGCGCTCGTCCTGCCCGGCGGCCAGATCAATCCCGACCTGCTGCGCGTCGAGCCCGAGGCCATCTCGCTGATCCAGGCCTTCGTGAAATCCGGCAAGATCGTCGCCGCCGTGTGCCACGCGCCCTGGCTGCTGATCGAGGCGGGCGTGGCTCAGGGCCGCGACATGACCTGCTACAAGTCGATCCGCACCGACCTGAAGAACGCGGGCGCCAACGTGAAGGACGAGTCGGTGGTCGTCTCGAACGGCATCATCACGAGCCGCAATCCGGACGATCTGGACGATTTCGTCGCCAAGATCGTCGAGGAGGTCGAGGAAGGCCGCCACGCGCGCCCCGCCGCTTAACCCGACCGAAACGACCGGCATGCCAAGGGTCCCCCGCTGGAGAGGCGGAGGGGCCCTTGTCACGTCGCGGCTTGTCATCGGAGGGGGCGGAGGACCCGCTCAGCGTCGCGGTGAGCGAGCGGGACCGGTTCGTGCTGGACATGGTGCGCGCCGCGCTGGAGGCGGACCACGTCATGCTGGCCTTCCAGCCAGTGATCGGCGCGGCCACCGGGATGCCGGCCTTCCACGAGGGGCTGATCCGCGTGCTCGACGAAACCGGCCGGGTCATTCCCGCGGGCCAGTTCATGCCGGTGGTCGAGAGGCGGGAGCTGGGCCGCGAGATCGACTGCGCCGCGCTGCGCTGCGGCCTCGATGCCCTGGCGCAGACCCCCACGTTGCGGCTGGCGATCAACATGTCGGCCCGGTCGATCGGCTACCCCAGATGGACCCGGACGCTGCGTCGGGGCATGGCGCGCGACGCCACCGTGGGCGAGCGGCTGATCCTCGAGATCAGCGAGGCGAGCGCGATGCAGGTCCCCGAGCTCGTGAAGAGCTTCATGACCGACTGGCAGGACAAGGGCATCACCTTTGCGCTGGACGATTTCGGCGCCGGGCGGACCTCGTTCCGCGACCTCAAGGAATTCTACTTCGACCTCGTGAAGATCGACGGCAGCTTCGTGCGCGACTGCGACAGCGACCCCGACAACCAATGCCTGCTCGAGGCGCTGATCGGGCTGGCGCGCAGCTTCGACATGTTCACCGTGGCCGAGATGGTCGAGACGCGCGGCGAGGCGGAGTTCCTCGCCGGGGCGGGTATCGACTGCCTGCAGGGCTATTACTACGGCGCGCCGCAGACCAAACCGGGCTGGCTGCCGCCGCCGGCGGATGCGGTCGACGCCGGCTCGTCCTGACGGTCGGGCACCGGGGCGCGCGCGCGGGCGATCCGCGCTCAGGGCGCGATGACGCGCACCTCCGGCGCCTCGGCCGCCAGCGTCCGGCGGATCACCTGCGCCAGTTCGGCGAAGGCCTCGCCCCGCGCCGCCGTGGCGCGCCAGATCATGCCGATATCGCGCCCGGGCGCCGGGTCCGACAGCGGGCGGGCGACGACCAGCTTCTCGCGCGCCACTTCCGAGCGGATGTAGAGCGCCGGCAGGACCGACAGGCCCAGCCCCGTCGCCACCATCTGCCGCAGCGTGTCGAGCGAGGTCCCCTCGTAGTCGAGCGACAGCGTCGCGCCCACCTCCTCGGCCAGCGCGGCCACGGTGTCGTGCAGCCGGTGCCCGGTTTCCAGCGTCATCACCGTCTCGCCGCGCAGCGCGCCGCGCGGGATCACGGGGCGACGGGCCAGCGGATGCTCGGACGGCAGCACCATCAGGAGCGGCTCGTGGAAGAGCGGCTCGACATGCAGGCCCGGCCCCTCGACCGGGACGGGAAAGAACAGAAGGTCCAGCGCCCCGTCGCGCAACCGCCCCATCAGGTCGGCGGCCAGCCCCTCGCGGACATAGAAGGTCAGCCGGGGATAGGCCTCGTGCAAGGCGGGGATGACCAGCGGCAGGAAATAGCTGCCGAGGCTGCCGACCACGCCCACCCGCACCGTCCCCGCCAGCGGATCGGCCCCGGCGCGCGCCAGCCCGACGATATCCTCGACGTCGCGCAGCACCGCGCGGGCCCGGGCCGCGACCTCGGCGCCGACCGGCGTCAGCGTGACCCCGGCGCGCGAGCGTTCGACCAACTGGACGCCTAGCTTGCCCTCGAGCTCGCGCAGCTGCGCCGACAGCGTGGGCTGCGTGACATGCACCATCTCGGCGGCGCGGCGGAAATGCAGCGTGTCGGCCACGGCGACGAGATAGCGGAACTGCTGGAGCGTGGGCATGGCTTTGGCGATAGTCCTTCGCTATTGAAACTGACATATACTTATGGGTTGAACAATCAAACCCACCGCCTATCTTCCCGCGAAGGTTGAAAAGGGGCAGGCATGGCCGAGGCATCGAACCGCGTTCTGGGCGGGCCGGCGGGGGTGATCTCCGTACTGGTGCCGCTGGGGCTGTTCGCATGGCTTCTGCAATTCGTCCCCGCCGTCGCCGCGGGCGAGGTGCTGCTCTGGCGGCTCGACTGGGCGCCGTCGCTGGGAGTGACGCTCGGGATCCTGCTCGACGGGCTGTCGCTGTCCTTCGCGCTCCTGATCACCGGGATCGGCGCGCTGGTGACGCTTTATTCGACGCGCTACTTGGGCGGACACCCGCATTACACGCGCTTCGTAATCTACCTGCTGGGCTTCATGGGCGGGATGCTGGGCCTCGTGCTGTCGGACAACCTGCTGGCGCTGTTCGTCTTCTGGGAGATCACGACGATCACCTCCTACCTGCTGATCGGCTTCGACGCCGACCAGGCCAAGGCGCGCCGCAACGCGCTGCAGGCGCTTCTGGTGACGGGGATCGGCGGGCTGGCCTTCCTGGCGGGGATCGTGCTGATCGGCACGGCCGCAGGCACCTTCGAGATCAGCGAGATCGAGGGCAGCCTGACCGGTCACGCGCTCTACCTGCCGATCTTCCTGCTGGTCGTGGCGGGGGCCTTCACCAAGTCGGCGCAGGTGCCGTTCCATTTCTGGCTGCCCAACGCGATGGCCGCGCCGACGCCGGTCAGCGCCTATCTGCATTCGGCCACGATGGTGAAGGGCGGCGTCTACCTTCTGGCCCGGATGAACCCGTCGCTCGGCGGCAGCGAGATCTGGTTCTGGACGCTGATTCTGTTCGGCGGCGTGACCGCGGTCTTCGCCAGCGTGCTGGCGATCCGCCAGACCGACATCAAGCAGGTGCTGGCCTATACGACGCTGATGGCGCTGGGCACGCTGGTGATGTTCATCGGGCTGGGAACGGCCGCCGCCATCGAGGCGGCGATGACCTTCCTTCTGGTCCACAGCTTCTACAAGGCGGCGCTGTTCCTGATGATCGGCGTGGTCGATCACGGCACCGGCACGCGGGATGCGACGATTCTGCGCGGGCTGGCGCGGGCGATGCCGCTGACGGCGCTGGCGGCGGCGCTCGCGGCGCTCAGCATGGCCGGGCTGCCGCCGCTGTTCGGCTTCATCGGGAAGGAGTTCATGTACAAGGCCGCGCTGGACGCGCCCGTTGCCGTTTGGTGGGTAACCGGCTGCGCCTTCGCCGCCTCGGCGCTGATGTTCGCGGCGGGCGGCATCGTCGCCTGGCGGCCCTTCACCGGCAAGCTGGCCGCCACGCCCGTCACCCCGCATGAGGGGCCATGGCCAATGCTGGCCGGGCCGCTTCTGCTGGCCGCGCTCGGGGTGGCGGCGGGGCTAATGCCCGACCACGCCGAGCTTCTGGTCGCGCCCGCCACCGCCGCCGTTCTGGGCGCCCCGGCGGAGGTCGATCTCTACCTCTTCAAGGAGGTCAACGCCGCCTTCATCCTGTCGCTCCTGACCTTCGCGCTGGGCTTCGTGATCTACCTCGTCCACGCGCCGATGCGCGCGCGGCTGGCGCAGGTGCCCGCGCGGTTCGATCCGGGTTGGGACCGGTTGATGGACGGCGTATCGGACGGCTCGAAGGGGTTGACCGGCCTGATCCAGACCGGGCGGTTGCGGCGCTACGTCTTCGTGACCTTCGCCACGCTCGCCGCGGTGCTGGCCTGGGCGATCTGGCGCGGCGGCGTGCTGCCCGACCTGCCGCCGCTCGAGGATCTGCGCGCCAAGCACTGGTCGGTGCTGATCTTCATTCTGGTCGGCGCCCTGCTGACCGCGGCCACCAACAGCCGCATGACCGCCGTCGCCGCGCTGGGCACGGTGGGTATCGGCGTGGCGCTGATCTTCATCATGTTCGGCGCGCCCGACGTGGCGATCACCCAGCTTCTGGTCGAGGTTCTGCAGGTCGTCCTGGTGGCCGTCGCCATGCTCAAGCTGCCGCGCATGAAGATCGAGAACGTCTCGCGCCTGCGCGGTTGGGACATGGCGCTGGCGCTGAGCCTCGGGGCCCTGACGTCGCTGGTCCTGCTCGCCGTGATGCAGGCGCCGCTGGACCTGCGCCTGACCGCCTTCTTCGAGGCCACCTCGGCGCCCATCGCCCATGGCCGCAACATCGTGAACGTGATCCTCGTCGATTTCCGCGCGCTGGACACTTTCGGCGAGATCGCGGTCGTCGCCATCGCCGCGCTGGGGGCCTACGCGCTCCTGCGCGGAACCCGGAGGGCCCGGCCGTGAAATCCTCGCTCATCGTCCGCGCCGCCACCCGCGTGCTGGTCGGCCTTCTGCTGGTCTTCAGCTTCTACATGCTGATCCGCGGCCATAACGAGCCGGGCGGCGGCTTCATCGGCGGGCTGATCGGGGCCACGGGGTTCATCCTCTACGCCATCGCCCATGGCTGCCGCGCCGCGCGCGAGGCGCTGCGGATCGAGCCGCAGACCATCGCCGTGGTCGGGCTGGGCCTGGCGCTGCTGGCCGGCGTCTCGGCCTTCCTCGACCGCGACGCGCTCTTCGCCGGGCAATGGCTCTTCATCGGCGCCACCGAGGGCGACAAGGGCCTGCCGCTCTCGACGGTGCTGGTCTTCGATATCGGCGTCTACCTGGTGGTGCTGGGCTCGGTCCTGACCATCGTCCTCGGGCTGGAGGAGGAGGTCTGATGGAGACGCTGGTCGCCCTGATGGTCGGCGCGCTGGTCGCCGCCGCGGTCTACCTGATGCTGGCGCGCAACGTGCTGCGCTTCCTCTTCGGGCTGATCCTCATTTCGAACGCCGCGAACCTGCTGATCTTCGCCTCGGGCGGGCTGACGCCCGAATCCCCGCCGCTGATCGAATACGGCGCCGCCGCCCCGCCCGAAGGCGTGGCCAACGCGCTGCCGCAGGCGCTGGTCCTGACGGCCATCGTGATCGGCTTCGGCCTCTTCGCCTTCGCGCTGGTTCTGGTCTATCGCGGCTACCAGAACCTCGGCACGCTCGACTCGGACGAGATGCGGCTGGCCGAGCCGGAGGAGCGCGCGTGACCCCCGCGATCCTGCTGCCCCTGCCCCTGATCCTGCCCTTCGCCACCGCGGTCCTGGCCTTCCTGTTTCGCCGCAACCGCGAGGGGCGCTGGATCAGCGTGACCGGCGCGGCGCTGATGCTGCTGGCCGGTATCGCGCTGCTGGCCCGCGTGCTGGCCGAGGGGCCGATCGCCGCGCAGATGGGCGACTGGCCCGCCCCCTTCGGCATCACGCTGGTCGCCGACACGCTGTCGGCGGTGATGGTGGTCATCACCGGCATCACCGCGCTGGCCGTCGCCGTCTACGCCGCCGCCGACATCACCGCCGAGATGGAGGAGCAGGGCTACCACGCCCTGTTCCAGGTCCTGATCGCGGGCGTCTGCGGCGCCTTCCTGACGGGCGATCTGTTCAACCTCTATGTCTGGTTCGAGGTCATGCTGATCTCGTCCTTCGGGCTGCTGGTCATGGGCGGCAAGCGCATCCAGCTCGATGCGGGCATCAAATACGTCACGCTGAACCTGATCTCGACGATCCTGTTCCTGTCGGGGATCGGCCTGCTTTACGGGGTGACCGGCACGCTGAACCTCGCCGACCTGCATTTCGCCGTGCAGGACGCCGATCCGGGCCTCGTCACGGTGATCGCGGCGATGTTCCTCGTGGGATTCGGGGTGAAGGCCGCGGTCTTCCCGCTCTTCTTCTGGCTGCCCGCCGCCTACCACGCGCCGTCCTTTTCGGTCTCGGCGGTCTTCGCGGGGCTTCTGACCAAGGTGGGCGTCTACGCGTTGATGCGGATGTTCACGCTGGTCTTCACGCAGGACGTGGCCTTCACCCACGGGCTGCTGCTCTGGATCGCGGTGCTGACCATGATCACCGGAGTTCTCGGCGCCGCGGCGCAGAGCGATTTCCGCCGGATCCTGTCGTTCCACATCGTCAGCCAGATCGGCTACATGGTGCTGGGCCTCGCGCTCCTGACGCCGCTGGCGCTGATGGGGGCGGTGTTCTACCTCGTCCACCACATCATCGTGAAGGCTAACCTGTTCCTCGTCTCGGGCGTGGCCAACCGGATCGCGGGGGGCACCGATATCGAGCGGATCGGCGGGCTCTACAAGGGCGCGCCCCTCCTGTCGCTTCTGTTCCTGATTCCGGCCTTCAGCCTCGCGGGCTTCCCGCCGCTCTCAGGGTTCTGGGCGAAATACGTGCTGGTGAAGGCCTCGCTCGACCTGCAGCTCTGGTGGGTGGCCGCCGCCGCGCTGGCCGTGGGGCTGATGACCATCTATTCCATGACCAAGATCTGGGGCCGGGCCTTCTGGGCGCCGCATCCAACCGGGGCCCTGCCGCGCCTGTCCAGCCTGCCCCTGGGCGACCGGATGGCGCTGCTCCTGCCGATCGCGGCGATGGCGACGCTGACCGTGGTGATCGGCCTCTTCCCGGAGCCCTTCGTCCAGGTCGCGACCCGTGCGGCGGACGAGCTGCTGGACCCGACCGCCTATATCGCCGCCGTTCTGGGGGACCGCTCGTGAACCTGTTTCTGCTCAACCTGCTGCTGGCCGTTGCCTGGGCCGCCCTGACCGGGCAATTCACCCTGCCGGGCCTCGGGGTCGGGCTGGTCGTGGGCTTCTTCGCGCTCTGGATCATCCAGCCGCTTTTCGCCAATCGCGGCGGCGGCTATTTCCTGCGGGTCTGGCGCTGGCTGAAGCTGATCGTGCTCTTCCACTGGGAGCTCATCGTCTCCTCGCTCTCGGTTGCCTGGGACGTGCTGACGCCGCGCCACCGCGCCCGGCCGGGCATCATCGCCGTGCCGCTGAAGGCCAAGGGCGAGGCCGAGGTGCTGCTGGTCACCAACCTGATCTCGCTCACGCCGGGCACGCTCAGCCTCGACGTGACCGAGGATTGCAACACGCTCTTCGTCCACGCCATGTTCTCCGACGATCCCGAGAAGATCGTCAGCGACATCGAGAACGGGATGGAACGCTGGGTCCGCGAGGCCCTGTCATGAGGGAGGCCCGACCGTGACGCCCACGCTGACCGAGCAGATGCCAATCCTCGCCTTCTCCGTGCAGGCGGGCTTCGTTCTGGTGATGCTGGGGGTGATCCTGGCGATGTTCCGGCTGGTGAAGGGCCCGTCCCTGTCCGACCGGGTCGTGGCGCTGGACACCATGACCGTGCTGATCGTCGCCTTCTGCGGCCTCTTCGCCATTCAGACCGGCTCGACCGCCTTTCTCGACGTGGCGGTGGTGCTGGCGCTGATCGGCTTCCTCGCCACCGTCGCGCTGGCCCGTTTCGTCGAGCGGGCCGCCCGCCGCGCCCCCGAGGCGGAGCTGCGCAGCCTGGGGGACGATCCATGATCCTCGAGATCTTCCTGTCGGTCGCGGTGATCCTTGGCGGCTTCTTTTCCTTCATCGCCGGGCTGGGCATCCTGCGCCTGCCCGACGTGCTGATCCGGATGCACGCGACGACGAAGGCGGGCACGCTGGGCTCGGGGCTGATCATGCTGGCGGTGGTCGTGGGCTTCGGCGACGTGCCGACCGTGGCGCGCGGCGTGGCGATCATGCTGTTCCTGCTGCTGACCGCGCCGGTGGGCGCGCATATGATCGGGCGCGCGGCCTTCCGCGCGGGCGTGCCGCTCTGGCCGCCGACCAAGGTGGACCCGACCGCCGCGCGCAAATTGGGCGTCCCCGACCGCGACCCCGACGGCTGAGGCGGGCGCGCGCCTGGCGCGCGATGTCGCGGATGGGACAGCACGGCGCGAAGCGGGGCGCGAGCCTGCGGGCCATGGACCCGATCGCCTTCGCCCGCGACACCACCCCCCTGCCCGCCGCCGCGCTGCACCAGGCCCGGCGCTGCCTGCTGGACCTGGGCGGCGTGGGCTGGGGGGGCGCGGGCCTGCCCATGGCACGGATCGCGCGGGACCACGCCGCCGGGGACCTGCCGGGTGCCGTACCGCTGGCCTTCGACACGCGCATGGCCTCGCCCATGGGCGCCGCGCTGGCGGCGGGCATGACCATCGACGCGCTGGACGGGCATGACGGGTTCAACCCCGCGAAGGGACATTGCGGCTGCGGCCTTCTGGCGGGGCTCATCGCGGTGGCGCCGGACGACTTGCCCGGCGCGGCGCTTCTGGACCTGCTGGCGCGCGGCTACGAACTGGCCAGCCGCCTCGCCATCGTCCAGCACGCGAGCTGCCCCGATTATCACACCTCCGGGTCCTGGGTCGCACCGGCCCTGGCGCTGCTCGCCGGGCGGATCGCGGGGCTGGACCGGGACGCGATGGCCCATGCGGCGGGCATCGCCGAATATCACGGGCCCCGCAGCCAGATGATGCGCTGCATCGACCACCCGACGATGGTGAAGGACGGCTCGGGCCAGGGCGCGATGGTCGGCGTGCAGGCTGCGCTGCTGGCCGCCCGCGGGTTCACCGGCGCGCCCGCGCGGACGCTGACCGGCGCGGCCTGGGCCGATCTGGGCCGCCGCTGGATGATCGCCGAGCAGTATTTCAAGCCCTACCCGGTCTGCCGCTGGGCGCAGCCGCCGGTCGAGGCCGTGCTGTCGCTGCGCGCCGATCTGCGGGGCCCCGTCACCGAGATCGTGATCGAGACCTTCCACGAAAGCACCCGGCTCGCGACCTGCCATCCCGCCACGCCGGAGGAGGCGCAGTATTCCACGGCCTTTCCCGTGGCCATCGCGCTCGCCCGCGGCGGCATCGGCCCGGCGGACCTGCACGGCGCGGCGCTCCACGACCCGGAGGTGCGGCGCCTCGCCGCCTGCCTGCGCTTCGAGGAAAGCGCCGAGGCCAACGCGCTCTTTCCCGGCACGCGCATCGCCCGCGCCCGCATCACCGCCGGCGGCCGCAACCATGTCAGCGACTGGCACCGCCCCCGCTGGGACGCCGAGGCCCCGCCCTCGGATGCCGAGCTGCGGGCCAAGTTCGACGCGTTCACCGACGGCATCCTGCCGCCCGCCCGGCAGCGCGCGGTCGCCGCGACGCTCTGGGATCCGGCGGATGCGCGCGCGGTCCGGGACGCGCTGCGCCCCGCTCTATCAGCCTCGGATCGGGGCGATCACAGCCCCAGCCCCTCCAGCACCGCTTCCAGCTCGGCGTAATCGTCGAGCAGCGCCTCGGGCTCCAGCGCGCGCACCCGGTCGGCGCCGGGCCCGAAGGTGACGAGCACCGACGGCACGCCCGCGCGCCGCGCCGTCTCGCGGTCGGTCTGGGTGTCACCGATCAAGACCGAGCGGCCCGGATCACCACCGGCGCGGGTCACGGCCTGCACGAAATGCTCGGGATGCGGCTTGCGGACCTCCAGCGTGTCGGCCCCGACCAGGCTGTCGAACCGCTCCAGCGCGCCCAGCGCGCGCATCAGGCTGACCGCCAGCCCCTCGGGCTTGTTGGTGCAGATGCCCACCGCGTCGCCGCGGTCGCGCAGCCGCTCCACCGCCTCAAGCGCGCCGGGATAGAACACGGTCTGCGAACAGATGTCGCGCGCGTAGGCATCGAGGAGCGGCTGGTAGCCGGCATCGACCTCCGCCTCGTCGACCTCGCCCAGCCGGCCCAGCCCGAGCCGCAGCATCGCCCGCCCGCCGCGCAACGCGGTGGCCCGGTCCTCGGTCGCCGAGGGATCCAGCCGCACCGCGCGGCCGAGATGCGCGAAGGCCGCGTTCGCCGCCGCCAGCAGGTCGCCCGACGTGTCGCAGAGCGTTCCGTCGAGATCGAATATGACACTTCGTTTCATCCGCGGGTGTCCTTTCGCCGAGGCCGGGCTTGTGGCAGATCACCGGGGAGGTAGAACGACGACCATCCCGGGGAAAGGTGCATCATGGCCGTCGCGTTGATCGTTTTGGCCGCCGGACAGGGCAGCCGCATGCAATCGGACCTGCCCAAGGTCCTGCACCGCGTGGCCCACGCGCCGCTTCTGGTCCATGCCCTGCGCGCCGGGGCGAGCCTGTCGCCCGCGCGCACGATCATCGTCGCCGGCCATGGCGGCGACGCGGTCGAGGCCGCCGCGACGGATCACGACCCGGGTATCCGGGTCGTCCGCCAGGAGGCGCAGAATGGCACCGCCCAAGCCGTCGCGCAGGCCCGCCCCGCGCTCGACGGCTTCGCGGGCGACGCGGTCGTGCTCTACGGCGACACGCCCTTCATCCGCCCCGGGACGTTGCAGGACATGCTGGCGGCCCGCGCTGCGGGCGCCGATATCGTCGTGCTGGGCTTCGAGGCGGCCGTGCCCGGGCGCTACGGGCGGCTCGTCACCGATGGCGACCGGCTGGAGCGCATCGTCGAGGCCAAGGACGCCACCGAAGCGGAGCTGGCCATCCGGCTGTGCAATTCCGGCGTCATCGCCGCCGATGCGGGCGTGCTGTTCGACCTGATCGACCAGGTCGGCAACGACAACGCCGCGGGCGAATACTACCTCACCGATATCGTGGGCCTCGCGCGGGCGGCGCGCCTCTCCGCCCGCGTCGTCACCTGCCCCGAGGCCGAGACGATGGGCGTAAACACCCGCGCCGACCTCGCCGCCGCCGAGGCCGCCTTCCAGGCCCGGGCCCGGACCGCGGCGCTGGCGGACGGCGTGACCATGACCGCGCCCGAAACCGTCTTCCTGGCCCATGACACGGTCCTGGGCCGCGACGTGACGGTCGAGCCGCATGTCGTCTTCGGCCCCGAGGTCACCGTCGAATCCGGCGCCACGATCCGCGCCTTCAGCCATCTCGAGGGCTGCCACGTCTCGGATGGCTGCGTGATCGGGCCCTACGCGCGGCTGCGCACCGGGGCCGAGCTGGACCGCGGCGTGCGGGTCGGCAATTTCGTCGAGGTGAAGGCCGCGCAGGTGCATGAGGGTGCGAAGATCAACCACCTCTCCTATATCGGAGATGCCGAGGTGGGCGCGCGGGCCAATATCGGCGCGGGCACCATCACCTGCAATTACGACGGCGTCTTCAAGCATCGCACCGTGATCGGCGCGGATGCCTTCATCGGCTCGAACAGCGCGCTGGTCGCGCCGGTGCGCGTGGGCGAGGCCGCGATGACCGGGTCGGGCAGCGTGGTCACCGGCGACGTGCCCGATGGCGACCTGGCGCTGGGCCGGTCGAAACAGGTCAACAAGCCCGGGCTGGCGCGCCGCATGATGGCGCGGCTCCGGGCGGCGAAGGAGGCAGGCTGATGTGCGGGATCATCGGGATACTGGGCAACCACCAGGCCGCGCCGATCATGGTCGATGCGCTGAAACGGCTGGAATATCGCGGTTATGACAGCGCGGGCATCGCCACCGTCCACGACGACCGGCTGGAGCGCCGCCGCGCCGTGGGCAAGCTCGTGAACCTCGCCGATCTTCTGGTCTCCGAGCCGCTCGCGGGGCGCGCGGGCATCGGGCACACGCGCTGGGCCACCCATGGCGCCGTGACCGAGGGCAACGCCCACCCCCACCGCTCCGGCCGCGTGGCCGTCGTCCATAACGGCATCATCGAGAACTTCCAGGAGCTGCGCGCCGAGCTCGACGGCCCGTGGGAGAGCCAGACCGACACCGAGACCATCGTGCGCCTCTGCGAGCACTACCTCGCGGCGGGCAAGTCCCCGCGCGAGGCCGCCTTCGCCACCATTGATCGTCTGCGCGGGGCCTATGCGCTGTGCTTCCTGTTCGAGGGCGAGCCGGACCTGCTGATCTGCGGCCGCCAGGGGCCGCCGCTGGCGATCGGGCACGGGCAGGGCGAGATGTATGTCGGCTCGGACGCCATCGCGCTCTCGGGCCTGACCGACCGGGTCACCTATCTCGAGGATGGCGACCGGGCCGTGGTGACGCGGGCGGGCGCGCAGATCTTCGACGCCGCGGGCCACCAGGTCGGCCGCGAGATCCGTCGCGTCTCGGTCGAGGCGCGGCAGATGGAGAAGGCGGGCCACCGGCACTTCATGGCCAAGGAGATCCACGAGCAGCCGCAAACCCTGGCGCAGGTGATCGACGCCTATACGGAGGGCGACCGCATCGTCCCGCCCGTCGCCTATGACTGGGCGGCCACGGACCGCGTCCAGATGGTGGCCTGCGGCACGGCGCATATCGCCTGCATCGTGGCGAAATACTGGTTCGAGAGCCTCGCGCGGCTGCCGGTCGATGTCGATATCGCCTCGGAATACCGCTACCGCGAGGGCCCCGTCGGCACCGACAACACCGCGCTCTTCGTCAGCCAGTCGGGCGAGACGGCCGACACGCTGGCCGCGTTGCGCTATGCCCGCGGCAAGGCCCGGGCCATCGTCTCGGTGGTCAACGTGGCCGAGAGCAGCATCGCGCGGGAAAGCGACGTCGCGCTGCCGATCCTCGCCGGGGTAGAGGTGGGGGTGGCTTCGACCAAGGCCTTCGTCAACCAGCTGGCCGTCCTGCTGGCGCTTGCCATCCGCGCGGGCGTCGACCGGGGCCTCGTGGATGCCGCACGCGAGGCGGAGCTCGTCGCGGGGCTGCGCGCCCTGCCCGGCCTCGTCAGCACGGCGCTCGGGATCGAGGACCGCTGCGAGGCGCTGGCGCACGAGCTGGCGGAGGCCTCGGACATCCTGTTCCTGGGGCGCGGGCCGATGTATCCGCTGGCGCTGGAAGGCGCGCTGAAACTCAAGGAAATCAGCTATATCCACGCAGAAGGCTACGCGGCGGGCGAACTCAAGCACGGGCCGATCGCGCTGGTCGACCAGTCGATGCCGATCATCGTCTTCGCGCCGAAGGACGGGCTGTTCGACAAGGCCGTCTCGAATATGCAGGAGGTCATGGCCCGCGAGGGGAAGGTGCTCCTGGTGACCGATGCGCGGGGCGCGGAGACCGCGTCAGACGGGGTCTGGCAGGTGCTCTCGATGCCCGCGGTCGCGCCGGTCTTCACGCCGATCCTCTATGCCGTCCCGGCGCAGCTCCTGGCCTATCACGTGGCCGTCGCGAAGGGCACGGACGTCGACCAGCCGCGCAACCTGGCGAAGTCGGTGACGGTCGAATGAGGGGCCGGAATTTCGTGGGTGATCCACGGGTGATCTACGGGTGATCCATGTCGGACGTGATTGACGCGACCCCGCGACCCGAGGATGTGCTGGACCGGCTGCGCGAAGCGGGCGACCCGGCCCGCGCGGCCCGCGATCGCGCCGCCAACCGGACCGCGCGCGAGACGCTGGGCGTCGCCCCCGAGACGCTCCGCGCGCTGTCGGACGAGATCCGCGCGAGGACGGATGTGGACCGACGCGTGCTGCTGGCGGATGCGCTGTGGCGGTCGGAGCTGTTCGACGCGCGGATGCTGGCGCTGCGGCTGCTGACCCAGGCGCGGATCCGGCCCGATCACGGGCCCTGGGCGCTGCTGGAGCGCTGGGTGCACGGGTTCGATTGCCGCGCCATCGCCGATGCCGGCGCGGCGGCCATCGCGCGGCGGCTGCAGGCCGATCCGGCGCGGCTGGAGGTGGTCGCGGACTGGACCGGCGCGGCGAATGTCTGGACCCGGCGCACGGCGCTGGCCGCGACCGCGCCCTGGGCCAAGATGAACCATCCCTCCGAGGCCGATCTCGCGATCCGCGAGCGGGTGCTGGGCTGGGCGGCGGCGATGCGGGACGACAAGCGCCCGGTCATCGCGCAGGCCGTCGCGAGCTGGCTGCGCGATCTGGCGCGCCACGACCCGGAGCGGGCGGCCGCCTTCCGCGCCGCGTGACGACCCATGACGCGATCGTGCTGGGCGCCGGTGGCGCCGGGCTGATGGCCGCCGCCATCGCGGGCCAAGGCGGCGCGCGGGTGCTGGTGATCGACCATGCGCCGAAGCCCGGCAAGAAGATCCTGATCTCGGGCGGCGGGCGCTGCAACTTCACCAATACCGGCTGCGAGCCCGCGAATTTCCTGTCCGAGAACCCGCATTTCGCGAAGTCGGCGCTCAACCGCTACACGCAATGGGATTTCCTGGCGCTGATCGAGGCGCACGGCATCGCCTGGCACGAGAAGACGCTGGGGCAGCTGTTCTGCGACGGCTCGGCCCGGGCCGTGGTGGCGATGCTGCTGGAGGAATGCGCCAAGGGCGGCGTCGAGATCCGGCTGGAGACGGCGATCGGCGAGATCGGGCATGGCGACGGGCTGTTCCGCGTGGCGGGCGCCGTGGCGCCGGCGCTGGTGATCGCGACCGGCGGGCCGTCGATCCCGAAGATGGGCGCGACGGGCGTGGCCTATGACATCGCGCGCCGCTTCGGGCTGGCGGTCGTGCCGCCGCGCCCGGCGCTGGTGCCGCTGACCCTGTCCGAGACCGAGCGGCTGGAGCTGTCGGGCGTCGCCGTGCCCGCGGTGGCGGAGGCGGGCGGGGCGCGCTTCGCGGAGGCCGCGCTCTTCACCCATCGCGGGCTGTCCGGGCCGGCGGTGCTGCAGGTGTCGTCCTATTGGCGGCCGGGCGAGGCGGTGGTGCTGGAGCTTCTGGCCGATGCGGGCCGGCTTCTGCGCGAGGCGCGGGCCCGGATGCCGCGCGCGGGGCTGAAGGCCGCGCTGGCCGAGCATCTGCCCAACCGGCTGGCCGAGGCGCTGGCCGCACGGATCGGCATCGCCCGCGAGCTGGGCAACACGCCCGATGCGGAGCTGGACCGCGCCGCCGGGATGCTGGGCGCGCTGACCTTCCACCCGACGGGGACCGAGGGCTATGCCAAGGCCGAGGTCACGGCGGGCGGCATCGCCACCGACGCGCTGTCGTCGAAGACGATGGAGGCGCGGGCGGTGTCGGGGCTCTACGCCATTGGCGAGGCGGTGGACGTCACCGGCTGGCTGGGCGGCTACAATTTCCAATGGGCCTGGTCGTCGGGCTGGGCCGCGGGGGTCGCGCTGGCGGAGCGGGCTGCGCGCTAGCGTCCGGGCGGGGCGCGCGTCGGCGGGCCGCGGTTCGGCGATCCGCGGTGGGGCGGCGCGCTTTATGGTCGCCACATCCGGATGACCCTGCTGCGGCGCGCCATGGCCAGCCAGATCGCCGGGCCGGGGGGCGGCCCGGCGATGCGCGGCATCGGCCGGAGGCCGATGCTGTTTCGCGCCACGGAGACTGGATTGGGCTGCTACACCCCCGAGCGGCGGTAGAGATGCCAGCTCGCATGGCCCAGCACGGGCAGGACCACCAGAAGCCCCAGGAACCAGGGCAGCATGGCGAGGAAGAGCGAGGTGCCGATCAGCGCGGCCCAGGCCAGCATCACCACCGGGTTGTCGCGCACGAGCGCGAGGCTGCGCAGCATGGCGGTGACGAAATCGATCTCGCGCTCCAGGAGCATCGGCAGGCTGACCACGGTCAGCGCGAAGAGCAGGAAGGCCCAGAGCGCGCCCACCCCGAGCTCGACCAGCAGTGCGGTCAGGCCGCGACCGGAGAGGTAGCTCGCCAGGTCGCCCGGCGGGCCCGACAGGACCGAGGGACCCATGATGAGCGCGAAGAGCATATGGGCGAAGAAGCTCCAGAACAGGAAGTAGATGACGATCACCGCCCCCGCCCAGGGGATCTGGCGGGTGCGTTCCTGCCAGACCACGCCGAGCACGTTGGAGAAGGTGAGCGGCTCGCCCGATTGCCGCCGCCGGCTGACCTCGTAGAGCCCGACGGCGAGGAAGGGAGCGACCAGCGGGAAGCCCAGCGACATGGTCAGCGTCCAGGTGAAGAGCCCGGCGCCGAGCTGCGTCAGGACCAGCCCGGCGATCACGTAGATGCCGGCGAAGAACAGCCCGTATTGCGGCGCGGCGCGGAAGTCGCGCCAGCCCGCCGCCAGCGCGGCGCGCAGGTCGGCGAAGGCCAGGTGGCCATGGGCGTCGTCATGGGGTTCGGTCTGCAGGGCCATCGGGACGCGATCCCAGAAGATGCTTATCACTTCTCCAGACGCGCACCGGTTTTCAAAGTTACAGCGGTGCCCGTCGCAACGACCAATACCATATTCCACCCGCTGTCGCCTATCTGCGTGTAGTCGAGGTCCAAACCGACGACGGCGTCGGCGCCAAGGCTATGGGCCTCGCGACGCAATTCCTCTACCACTGTTGCGCGCGCTTCCCGCATCGTGTCCTGGATCGCGGATGATCGGCCTCCAACGATGTTTCGGACACCAGCGAAGAGGTCCTTGAAGATGTTCATTCCATAGGCGCATTCAGCGCCAACGACCCCCAGACGTTCGGCAACCAAGCCGTTTAGGCAGGTCTCTGTCGTGACCATAATCGCTGCGATGTCGGCGTCCTGCTTTTGCCGCGAGATATGCTGAACTGGATCTTGTTCCGCCTTCAACCGACTTGCATTGCAGCGTTTGCACAATGACCCGGAGGGTCCGTAGGAATTCAAGAACCCGATCTCCTCACCGCACTCCGCGCATTTCGCCATTTGGCTACCCCTTCGTCTCTCTCTCCCTCTTCTATCAACATGGCTGATGGTGAAGGCGAGGCCTGTCCACCCCACCTTGCCCCCGCGGCGCCCCTCCGCTAACCGGCGCGCGACCCTTGAGACAGCCGGAGCGCGCCATGCCCCGCCTCGTGATGAAGTTCGGCGGCACCTCCGTCGCCAATCTCGACCGCATTCGCCGCGTCGCCAAGCGCGTGGGCGTCGAGGTGGCCAAGGGCTACGAGGTGATCGTGGTGGTCTCGGCCATGGCCGGCAAGACCAACGAGCTGGTGGGCTGGGTGGACCAGACGGGGCCGTTCTACGACGCGCGGGAATACGACGCGGTGGTGTCCTCGGGCGAGAACGTGACCGCGGGGCTCTTGGCGCTGGTGCTGCAGGAGAACGGCATCGACGCACGGTCCTGGCAGGGCTGGCAGGTGCCGGTGCGGACGAGCTCGGCGCATAGCTCGGCGCGGATCGAGGAGATCGGGACCGAGAATTTCAACGCGCGCTTCGCGGGGGGCATGCAGGTCGCGGTGGTCGCGGGCTTCCAGGGGATCAGCCCGGAGGGCCGGATCACCACGCTGGGGCGCGGCGGCTCGGACACCACGGCGGTCGCCTTCGCGGCGGCCTTCGCGGCGGAGCGCTGCGACATCTATACCGACGTGGACGGGGTCTACACGACCGATCCGCGGATCACCTCGAAGGCGCGCAAGCTGGACCGCATCGCCTTCGAGGAGATGCTGGAGCTGGCATCGCTGGGCGCGAAGGTGCTGCAGACGCGGTCGGTCGAGCTGGCGATGCGCTACAAGGTGAAGCTGCGGGTGCTGTCGAGCTTCGAGGAACAGTCGGACGAGGCCGGGACGCTGGTCTGCGACGAGGAGGACATCATGGAAAGCAACGTGGTCGCGGGGGTCGCCTTCGTGCGCGACGAGGCGAAGATGACGCTGGTCTCGGTCGCCGACCGGCCGGGCGTGTCGGCGGCGATCTTCGGACCGCTCGCCGAGGCGGGCGTCAACGTGGACATGATCGTGCAGAACATCGCCGAGGACGGGCGCACCGACATGACCTTCTCGCTGCCGGTCGACCAGATCGCGCGGGCCGAGAAGGCGGTGCGCCAGGCGATGGAGACGGGCTCGATCGAGTTCCACGACCTGATCGCCGACAAGGACGTAAGCAAGGTCTCGGTGGTGGGCATCGGGATGCGCAGCCATGCCGGCGTGGCCGCGCGGATGTTCGAGGCGCTGTCGGCCGAGGGGATCAACATCAAGGTCATCACCACCTCGGAGATCAAGATCAGCGTGCTGATCGACCGCAAGTACATGGAGCTGGCCGTGCAGGCGCTGCATGACGAGTTCGGGCTGGAGAAGGCCTGAGCCGGGCGCGCATCGGATAACAGCCGCGCGTTATCGCGTTCTTCAGGGGTCGCGCGGCAAATTCGCGCCATGACCCAGCTTCCCCAATCCGCCCCTTTCTGGTTGCTCGTCTTCGTGGCGATGGCCCTGATCCTGCCGGCCTTCGGCGCCGATCCGACGCCGATGATCGCCGCGCAGTAGCGCGGGCGCTCAGCGCGACAGGATCGCCCAGCCGTTGCCGTCGAGCGCGATGCGCCCGGCCTGCGCCCCCGCGACGGTGCCGTCGCGCGGCGTCCAGTCGCCGTCGGGCAGCGGCGCCGCGGCGGGCTTCGGCCCGAGGTTGAAGACGCAGAGCACGTCCTCGCCGCGGCCGAGGACAAGGATCGGCGCGGGCGCGGCGAGGACGCGCGTCGCGCCGTGGCGCAGCGCCGGGAGGTCGCGGCGCAGGGCGATCAGGCGGCGATAGCGCTCCAGCACCGAGCCGGGCACGCCCGCCTGCGTATCGACGGCCCGCGCGGCCTCGGGCGGCTTGACGGGAAGCCAGGGCGTGCCCTCGGTGAAGCCCGCATGGGGGGCGTGCGCCTCCCACGGCATCGGCGTGCGGGCACCATCGCGGCCCGCCCCTTGCGGCCAGTGGCCGAGACCGTCGGGGTCGCGCAGCTCCTCGCGGGTCAAGACGGCGGAGCGCAGGCCCAGCTCCTCGCCCTGGTAGAGCGAGACCGTGCCTTCGAGCGACAGCAGGAGCGCGGCGCAGAGAATGGCGAAGCGGTCGTCATCGATGGCGTGGCCCGCCCAGCGGGTCAGGTGGCGGTCGACATCGTGGTTCGAGAAGGCCCAGCAGGCGCAGGCCCCGGGGGCGGCATCGCGGAAGGTCCGGATCTGATCGCGGACGAAGGCAGGGGTGAAGGTCGGGCCGAGGAAGCCCGGATGGAAGCCCATGTGCAGCCGCCCGGGCGCGATGTATTCGGCCAGCCGCGCGACGGGATGGTGAAACTCGTTGATCTCGGCCACCAGCGCCCGCTCGCCCGGGTAGCCGTCGAGCATGGCGCGCACCGTCTCGGAGAAGGCCAGCGCCTCGGGCTGGTTCTTCTGGAAGAGCTGGTGCTGCATCTGGAAGGGCTGCCCGGCGGGCCAGGGCACGGAGCGGGACTCGGCGGGATTGTCGCGCAGCTGGACGTCGTGGAAAGTGAAATTCCAGGAATCCAGCCGGAACCCGTCGACGCCGCGATCGAGCCAGAAGCACAGCGTGTCGAGCACCCAGTCCCGCACCGCGGGGTGGTGGAAGTTTAGCGCGGGCTGCGAGGGTCGGAAATTGGCGAGATAGTATTGGCGCCGCCGCGGCTCCCACCGCCAGGCGGGGCCGCCGAACACGGCCTGCCAGTTGTTGGGCGGGGTGCCGTCGAGCTTGGGCTCGGCCCAGACGTACCAATCGGCCTTGGGGTTGTCGCGGCTGGCGCGGCTGGTCGCGAAGAAGGGGTGCTTGTCGGAGCTGCGCGACAGCACCTGGTCGATCACCACCTTCAGGCCCAGCCCGTGGGCGCGGTCCAGCAGGGCGTCGAACCCGGACAGCGACCCGAAGACCGGGTCGATCCCGCGATGGTCGGAGACGTCGTAGCCGGTGTCGGCCATCGGCGAGGGGAAGACCGGGGCGAGCGCGACGGCATCGACGCCCAGCCCCGCCACGTGATCAAGCCGCCGGACGATCCCCGCCAGGTCGCCCACCCCGTCGCCGTCGCTGTCCTGGAAGGACCGCGGGTAGATCTGGTAGATGACGGCGTTTCGCCACCAGGGCGGGTCGGTCATGGCGAGCCTCCGCTGCGCTCCTTCCGGGCTAGGCCGATCGGGGCGCGTGGCGCAAGCGCCGCGGCGGGCCCGGGCGGGCCGGCCGGGCGAGGCCGCGGCGCGGCTTCGCCGGGTCTCCCCTTCGCCGTCCGTGCCCGCTAAGGATGGGGCGGGACGCAGGAGGGCCGGATGCGAGCACCCCGGGAAAGCGAGAGCCGCAAGCTGCTGCGGCGGCTTCAGGCCGTCATGGCCGAGGAGGCGCAGGGACAGGCGCGCCTCGACCGGATCGTCGATCTGGTCGCGGATTCGATGCAGACCGAGGTCTGCTCGATCTATCTCAACCGCGACAGCGAGACGCTGGAGCTCTGCGCCACGCACGGCCTGAACCCGGCCGCCGTGCACGTCACCCGGATGCGGCTGGGCGAGGGCCTGGTGGGCCGCGTCGCGCGCAAGCGGCGGGCGATCAACACCGCCGACGCGCCCGCGACCAAGGGCTTCCGCTACATGCCCGAGACCGGCGAGGAGGTGTTTTCCTCGTTCCTGGGCGTGCCGGTGCAGCGGCTGGGCGAGCGGCTGGGCGTGCTGGTGGTGCAGTCGAAGGACGCGCGGGAATATTCCGAGGACGAGGTCTACGCGCTGGAAGTCGTGGCGATGGTCCTGGCCGAGATGACCGAGCTGGGCGTCTTCACCGGCGAGGGCGAGGCGCTGCGCCCGCGCCATGCCCAGCAGGTTCTGATCCGCGGCATCACCGGGCAGGAGGGCTCGGCCGAGGGGGTGGTCTATCTGCACGATCCGCGGGTGGTGATCTCGAACCTCGTGTCGGACGACCCGGAGCGCGAGCTGGCCCGCTTGCGCGGCGCGGTGGATGCGCTGCGCCTTTCGGTGGACAAGATGCTCAACGATCCGAACCATGGCGGCGAGCAGACCGAGGTGCTGGAGGCGTTCCGGATGTTCGCCTATTCGCGCTCCTGGCTGCGCCGGATGGAGGAGGATATCGACGCGGGCCTGACCGCCGAGGCGGCCGTCGAGAAGGAGCAGACCGCGGCGCGGACGCGGATGAAGAATGCCGATCCCTACCTTCGCGACCGGCTGGCCGACCTGGACGATCTGTCGAACCGGCTGCTGCGGATGCTGACCGGACAGGGCCGCGACCGCGGCGACCTGCCCGAGAACGCGGTGCTGGTGGCGAAGAATATCGGGCCGGGCGAGCTTCTGGAATACGGGCGGGGGCTGAAGGGCGTGGTGCTGGAGGGCGGCTCGGTCGGCAGTCACGCCGCGATCGTGGCGCGCGCCTGGGCGGTGCCGCTGGTGTTGCAGGCGGAGGGCATCACGACCGAGGCGCTGTCGGGCGATCCGATCCTGGTGGATGGCGACCAGGGGGTGGTGCATCTGCGGCCCGACGAGATGGTCCGCTCGGCCTTCGGCGAGAAGCTGGCGATGGCCGCGAAGGCGCAGGAGCGCTACGCCACGATCCGCGACACGCCCTGCGTGACCGAGGACGGCGCGCGCATCGAGATGATGATGAATGCCGGGCTGATCGCGGACCTGCCGTCGCTGGCGGGGTCGGGCGCCGAAGGCGTGGGGCTGTTCCGCACCGAGCTGCAGTTCCTGACCCGCAACAAGGTGCCCCAGCGCGGCGAGCTGGCGCGGCTCTATGCGCATGTGATGGACGCGGCGAAGGGGAAGCCGGTGACCTTCCGGACGCTCGATATCGGGTCCGACAAGGTGCTGCCCTACATGAAGCGCCAGGACGAGCCGAACCCGGCGCTGGGCTGGCGCGCGATCCGCGTGGGTCTCGACAAGCGCGGGGTGATGCGGATGCAGCTCCAGGCGCTGCTGCGCGCCGCGAATGGCCGCCCGCTGCAGGTGATGTTCCCCTTTATCGCGCAGATGGAGGAGTATCTCGCCGCCCGCGAGCATCTGCACCGCGAGATCGAACGCGAGCGCGTGATGGGCCACCCCCTGCCCGAAGCGATCCGCGTCGGCGCGATGCTGGAGACCCCGAGCCTGGCCTTCGCGCCGCGGCGCTTCTTCGAGGAGGCCGATTTCATCTCGATCGGCGGCAACGACCTCAAGCAGTTCTTCTTCGCCGCCGATCGCGAGAACGAGCGCGTGCGCAAGCGCTACGACACGCTGAACGTCAGCTTCCTGTCGCTGATCGAGAAGATCGTCGCCCGCTGCGAGGAGGCCGGCACGCCGGTCAGCTTCTGCGGCGAGGATGCGGGCCGGCCGGTCGAGGCGCTGTGCTTCGCGGCGATGGGGCTGCGCTGCCTGTCGATGCGCCCGGCCTCGATCGGACCGGTAAAGCACCTGCTGCTGCGCGCAAACCTGGGCGAGGTGCGGCGCGTGATCGAGGATGCGCGCGACGAGGGCGAGCAGACGGTGCGCCCGGCGGTGATGGAGTATCTGCGGACGCGGTGAGCGCGGGGGCGGCTCAGCGCCCGACCTCCTGCTCCAGCCGCAGGCGGGCCACGTCCTCGTGGCGGTCGGCCTCGCGCTGGTCGCGCATGCAGCCGCGCACGAAGGTCAGATGCGCCTCGGCGGCGGCGCGCGCGGCCTCGGGGTCGCGGGCCTGCAGCGCCTCGTTGATGGCGCGGTGCTGGTCCAGGAGCGTGTCGCGCGTGGTGCGCTGCTTGAACATGACCGAGCGGTTGTAGAACACGCCCTGCCGCAGCAGATCCATCATCGAGCGCATCATGTGCAGCAGCACGACGTTATGCGACGCCTCGACGATGGCCATGTGGAAATCGGCGTCGAGCGCCGCTTCCTCGGACGGGTCGCGCTTGGAATGGGCGGCCTCCATCTTGCGGAACACGGCGTCCACCACGGCGAGATCGGTGTCCGAGCCCTGCCGCGCGGCGCGGGCGGCGGCGATCCCCTCCATGTCGCGGCGGAAGGCGATGTAGTCGAACAGCGCGTCCTGGTGGCTGGCGAAGAGCCGGGTCAGCGCGGGCGAGAAGGCGTTGCCCAGCACGTCGGCCACGTAGACACCGGCCCCGGCGCGGCTGGCCAGCAGGCCGCGCGCCTGCAGTTCGGCCACCGCCTCGCGCAGCGAGGGGCGCGACACGCCCAGCCGTTCGGAGAGTTCGCGCTCGGGCGGTAGCCGGTCGCCCGGGCGCAGGATGCCGTGCAGGATCAGCCCCTCGATCTGGCGCACGACGGCCGCCGCGAGCTTCTCGGCCTCGATCTTCTGAAAAGGCATCCACGATCCCCCGATTGGTAAAGAGATATGACCACTTCGCGGGGATGCCAATGAAAAACGGCCCCCGGATCGCTCCGGGGGCCGCGCGGTCCTGCCTGTAATCGGGGTCAGACGTTGGGCGTGATCACGATCTCGACGCGGCGGTTCTGCTGGCGGCCGGCCGGCGTCTGGTTCGACGCGATGGGCTGGCTTTCGCCGCGGCCGATCGAGACGACGCGGCGCGACGAGACGCCCTGATTGATCAGGACGCTGGCGACCGAGCGGGCGCGGCGCTCGGACAGGTCCTGGTTGTAGGCGGCGGCGCCGGTGTTGTCGGTATGGCCGATCACCTGGACCGTCGTGTTGGGATATTGCTGCAGGTTGCCCGCCAGCGCGCGGATGTCGCTTTGCAGGTCGGGGCGCAGCGTCGCCGAATCGGTGGCGAAGAGGATGTCCTGCGGCATCGTCACGATGAGCTCGGAGCCGGTGTTGACGATGGTGATGCGGTCGTCGCCCAGCTGCCGGCGCAGGTCGGCGGCCTGGCGGTCCAGGTTGGCACCGATGGCGCCGCCGATCAGGCCGCCCGCGATGGCGCCGGCCGCGATCTCGTCGGCGCGGCTGCCGTCGCCCGCGATCGCGCCGGCCGCGGCGCCGATGCCCGCGCCGATCAGCGCGCCGCTGCGGGTGCGGTTGGGCTCGCCCGTGGTGGTGTCGACGCAGGCGGTGAGGCCCAGAACGCCGGAGACGGCGATGGCGAAGGGAAGCTTGAGGGTGGTCATGTCGAGTTCTTCCGCAAATGAGGAATTCCAGTTGTGCGGCGCTTCAACGCATGGCCGACGCGGCCCGTTCCAGCGGAAAGCCGGATCGGACCGGCCATGCGCGGCGCTCCGCCGGTCACATGCGGGCCCGGGCCCGCGCTAGGCAATAACGCGGCGCGGTCATCGGGCGACGTCAGGCCCGGGCCGCGGCCCCTGCCCCGGCGTCGCCGCCCGCCTCGCCGGCCGCATCGGCGCGCGCGCCCTCCCAGGCCAGCATGGCGCGCTTGACCGGCAGGCCCCAGTGATAGCCGCCGATCCCGCCCGACTTGCGCAGCGCCCGGTGGCAGGGAATCAGCCAGGAGACCGGGTTGCGGCCCACCGCGGTGCCCACCGCGCGCACGGCCCGGGGATTGCCGATGCGTGCGGCGATGGCGCCGTAGGTGGTCACATGGCCCGAGGGGACCTGCATCAGCGCCTCCCAGACCTTGATCTGGAAGGGCGCGCCGATCAGGTGCAGCCGCGCCTCGCCGCCGCCGCCCCAGAGACCGCCTGCCAGATCGGCCACGGACGGGTCCGGACGGTGTTCGGCCACGGGCCAGCGCGCGGCCATATCCGCCAGCGCCGCGTCGCGCCCCGTCTCAGCCGCGAAGGCCAGCCCGCAGATGCCGCGATCGGTGGCCATGACCAGCGTGTCGCCGAACGGGCCGTCGACCCAGCCGTGCCGGATCACCAGCCCCGCGCCACCCCGCGCGTAATCGCCGGGCGACATCGCCTCCCAGCGCAGGAACAGGTCGTGCAGCCGGCCCGTGCCCGACAGGCCCGTCGCATGCGCCGTCTCGAGCATCGTCGCCCGTTCGCGCAGCAGCGCGCGGGCATGGCCCAGCGTCAGGTATTGCTGGAAGCGCTTTGGGCTAACGCCCGCCCAGGCCGAGAACAGGCGCTGGAAATGCGCGGGGCTCATCCGCATCTCGGCGGCCAGATCCTCGAGCGAGGGCGGATCGTCCGCGCGCGCGTCGATCAGGTCGATGGCGCGGCGCATGACGGCCCAGTGATAGCCGTGATCGCTCTCGGTGACGGGGTCGTGGCGGGTCATGGCGCGGGCTCCTTTCCCTGCGACGATATCGCAGCCCGGCGCGGGCGCGCGACCCGGAACATGCGGGTTGCGGGCGCCGCCCCGGCCCGCCACAACGCGGGCGATGTCGAGAGCCCTGCCCTACCCCGTCCAGCGCGAGATCTTCGCCCGCTTCCAGGCCGCCGAGCCGGAGCCCAAGGGCGAGCTGGAGCATGTCAACGCCTACACGCTGGTCGTGGCGGTGGCGCTGTCGGCGCAGGCCACGGATGCGGGCGTGAACAAGGCGACGCGCAAGCTCTTCGCGGTGGCCGACACGCCACGCAAGATGCTGGAGCTGGGGCTCGAGGGCGTGACCGAGCACATCAAGTCGATCGGGCTCTACCGCAACAAGGCCAAGAACGTCATCGCGCTCAGCCGCATCCTCGAGGAGGAGCATGGCGGCGAGGTGCCGTCGTCGCGCGCCGCGCTGCAGGCGCTGCCGGGGGTGGGGCGCAAGACCGCGAACGTGGTGCTGAACATGTGGTGGGCGCATCCGGCCCAGGCGGTGGACACGCATATCTTCCGCGTCGGCAACCGCACGCGGATCGCGCCCGGCAAGGATGTCGACGCCGTCGAGCGCGCCATCGAGGACCACGTCCCCGCCGAATACCAGCGCCACGCGCATCACTGGCTGATCCTGCACGGCCGCTACATCTGCACGGCGCGCAAGCCGAAATGCCCCGCCTGCCCGATCGCCGATCTCTGCCCCTACGAGGACAAGACGCCCGCGCCCTGACCCCGCCTCCCCATCACGGGTCGCGCAATACTCCGGGGGTCCGGGAGCGGCGCCCCCGGCGGATCGCAGCGGCGCAGCCGATCCGATCCCGACATGAAAGGACACATCCATGAGCTACGACGTGATCGGCATCGGCAACGCGATCGTCGACGTGATCTCGCCCTCGAGCGACACCTTCCTGGACCAGATGGGCATCGAGAAGGGGATCATGCAGCTCATCGAACGCGAGCGCGCGGAGCTGCTCTATGCCGCGATGTCCGAGCGGGTCGAGGCGCCCGGCGGCTCGGTCGCGAACACGCTGGCGGGGATCGGCGCGCTGGGCCTGGCGACCGCCTTCATCGGCAAGGTGCGCGACGACGCGCTGGGCCAATTCTACGCGCGCACGATGGAGGGCGCGGGCACGGCCTTCCCGAACCCGCCGCGGGCGGCGGACCTGCCGACCTCGCGCTCGATGATCTTCGTCTCGCCCGATGGCGAGCGCTCGATGAACACCTATCTGGGCGCGGGCGCCGATCTGGGCCGGGCCGACGTGCCGGACGTGTTCGGCGGCGGGGGGCTCCTGTTCCTCGAGGGCTATCTCTTCGACAAGGACGAGGGGAAGACCGCCTTCCAGGAGGCAGCGGGGAAGATGCAGGCCGCGGGCGGGCGCTCGGCCATCACCATCTCGGACCCGTTCTGCGCCGACCGCCACCGCGCCGATTTCCAGCGCCTGATCGCCGAGGACATGGATATCGCGATCGGCAATGCCGCCGAATGGACGACGCTCTACGAAACCGAGGACCTCGAGCGCGCGGTGGGTCTCGCCTCCGAGGTCTGTGAGACCGTGGTCTGCACCCGCTCGGGCGCGGATGTCTGGGTGCGCAACGGCGACGCGCATGTCGTCTCGCCGGTCCAGAAGGTGCCGGTGGTCGACGCGACCGGGGCGGGCGACCAGTTCGCGGCGGGCTTCCTCTACGGGCTGTCGACGGGCCGCGACCTGGAAACGGCGGCCCGGATGGGCGTGATCTGCGCGCGCGAGGTGATCGGCCATATGGGCCCCCGCCCCGCCACGGACATGGCGGCGCAGTTCCGCGCCGAGGGGCTGCTCTAGGTCGGGCGCCCCCGGTGCGACGCGCCGTGGTTCGCCGCTGACCCGCCCGGCCATAGGCCGGGCAGCCCCCGACCGCCCCCATGGGCGGGGGCTCCTCCCCCGCCCGCGGCCGGGGGCTCTCCTTGGCGGATCGCGCCGCGCGGGCTCTGGTCCCCCCGGGCCCGCTGCCCTAGCCTTCGGGGCTCAATCACGGGAGACGGGCCATGCAGATCCTCATCACCGGCGCGGCGGGCATGATCGGGCGCAAGCTGGTCGCGGCGCTGGTCGCGCGCGGCGAATTGCGCGGGGACCCGATCACCGGGCTGACGCTGGTGGATCGGGATGCGCCCGTCCTGCCCGATGGCATCCCCGGCGCGGCGCTGGCCGCCGACCTGTCGGACCCGGCCGCCGCCCCCGCCCTGGCCGAGGCGCGGCCCGACGTCATCTTCCACCTCGCCGCCGTGGTCTCGGGCGAGGCGGAGGCGGACACCGCCAAGGGCTATGCCGTCAACCTGCACGGCACGGTGGCGCTATGCGAGGCGATCGCGGCGCAACCGGACTACTGCCCGCGGCTCGTCTTCACCTCCTCCATCGCGGTGTTCGGCGCGCCCCTGCCCGACGTGATCCCCGACGACCAGCCGCCCCGCCCGCTGACGAGCTACGGCACGCAGAAGCGCATGGGCGAGCTGATGATCGACGACCTGAGCCGCAAGGGCGCGCTCGACGGCGTGTCGCTGCGCCTGCCGACGATCTGCATCCGGCCGGGCGCGCCCAACGCGGCGGCCTCGGGCTTCTACAGCTCGATCCTGCGCGAGCCGCTGATCGGGCAGCCCGCCGTGCTGCCCGTGCCCGACACGGTGCGGCACTGGTTCGCCAGCCCGCGCGCCGCCGTGGGCTTCCTGCTGCGCGCCGCCGAGATGGAGACCGGCGCGCTGGGACAGGACCGGTCGCTGAACCTGCCGGGCGTCGGCGCGTCCGTGGCCGAGGAGATCGCCGCGCTGGAGCGGGTGGCGGGCGCGAAGGCCGCGGGCCTGATCCGGCGCGAGCCCGACGCGGCGGTCCAGGCGATCATCGACACCTGGCCCCGGGGGTTCGACCCCGCCCGGGCCCGCGCGCTGGGCTTCGAGGCCGAGCCCGACATGGACACGATCATCCGCGCGCATGTCGAGGACGAGCTGGGCGGACGCATCCCGGTGGCCGAGCAGGGCTGACCCCTAGGCCAGCCGCGCGTCCAGCCGCTCGAAGCCCCGGAACCGCACGCGCCCGCCGCGGCGGGCCTCGGTGACGCGGTAATCGGGGAAGCGCGCAAGAAAGCGCGCCAACGCGACCGTGCCCTCCATCCGCGCGAGCGTCAGGCCGATGCAGACATGCGGCCCGGCGGCGAAGGCGAGATGGCGGTTGGGGCTGCGCGCCGGGTCGAAGCGGTTGGGCGCCGCGAACTGGTCCGGGTCGCGGTTCGCCGCACCGATGCAGAGGTGCAGGTCCGTGCCCGGCGCGATGTCGAGCCCGTGGAAGCGGCTGGGCGCGGTGGTCTGGCGGTTGCCGAACTGGTTCGGGCTCTCCATCCGCAGCGTCTCCTCGACGAGGCCCGCCGGGTCGGAGCCGCGCGCACCCGGATGGCGGTCGAGCAGCCAGAGCGCGTTGCCGATCAGGTTGGTCGTCGTCTCGTGGCCCGCGTTCAGGATGAAGATGCAATTGTGCAGAAGCTCGGCCTCGGACAGGTCGCCATCGGCGATGAGCCGGGTCAGCACATCGGTGTCGGGATCGCCCGGACGGGCGCGGCGGCGGGCGACGAGGTCCTGCAGATAGGCCAGGAATTCGGTCACCGCGCGGTCGCCGCGGGCCCGCGCCTCGGGGCTCAGCGCGGGTTCCAGCGCGCCGAGGATGGCGAGCGACCAGCCGCGCAGGGGGCCGCGTTCGGGCCGGGGCACGTCGAGCAGGTCGCCGATCACCTCGACCGGGATGGCAGCGGCGAATTCGACGATGAGATCGGCCTCGGGTCCCAGTTGTTCGAGCAGGGTGTCCACAAGCGCTTCGAGCCGGGGCCGCAGCCGGTCCAGCGCGCGGGGCGTCAGCGCGCCGGTCAGCACCCGGCGCACGCGGGTATGCAGGGGCGGGTCGTTGAAGACGAGCGAGGTGGTGTGATGCGCGTAGAGCGGGCCGTCACCGAATTTCGGCGCGAAGACCTCGCGCCTGTCGGAGCGGAAGGTGGCGGTGTCGCGGTAGATGGCCGACAGATCGGCGTGGCGCCCGAGCAGGACCGAGCCGTCCGGCTGCCGGATCGCGCCGGCTTCGCGGACGGCGGCGTAATGCGGGAACGGGTCGTCGTGGAAGCCGGGCGGCAGGTCGGTCAGGATCATGCGCGGAAGCGTCGCCGGGCGGCGAAGGCGGGTCAATGGGGGCGCGGCGGAGGCCGCCCCGACCGCGCGCTCACCAATGCGGCGGGCGCTGGTCGGCGAGCGGCACGGAGCCCTGGCCTTCGGATTCCGCCTCGGCGGCGCGTTCCATGAGCAGCGCGACGCGGCGCTCCAGCCGGTCGATCTCGCCCGACTGGCGGGCGACCACGTCGGACAGGTCCTCGACCTGCCGGATCAGGTGGGCGATGCGTTCCTCGATGGCGTCCATGATGCTCTCCCTGCAAGCGGGCCTCGGGTTGCGGGGCACCCGCGCGCCCCGTAGATGACGGCCCGACGATCCGAGGGACAGGACCCCATGGCCAAGACCAAGAAGCCCCGCCGCCCCCAGGCCCGCCCGCCGCGCGGGTTCCGCGACTATTTCGGCGCGGAGGTGACGGCGCGCAAGGCCATGCTGGACCGGATCGCCGAAGTCTACGCGCTCTACGGCTTCGACCCGCTGGAATCCTCGGCCGTGGAGACGGTCGAGGCGCTGGGCAAGTTCCTGCCCGACGTGGACCGCCCGAACGACGGCGTCTTCGCCTGGCAAGAGGGCGAGGCGGCCGACGATCCGGGCGACTGGCTGGCGCTGCGCTACGACCTGACCGCGCCGCTGGCCCGCGTATATGCCGAGCACCGCAACGAGTTGCCCACGCCCTATCGCCGCTATGCGATGGGCCCGGTCTGGCGCAACGAGAAGCCGGGCCCGGGGCGGTTCCGGCAGTTCTACCAATGCGACGCCGACACGGTCGGGACGGCCAGCGTGGCCGCCGATGCCGAGATCTGCGCGATGCTGGCGGATGTGCTGGAGGCGGTGGGGATCGCGCGCGGCGATTACGTGGTGCGGGTAAACAACCGCAAGGTTCTGAACGGGGTGATGGAGGCGGCGGGCATCGCCGAGGATGACGAGCGCACGCGGGGGATCGTGCTGCGCGCCATCGACAAGCTGGACCGGTTGGGGGTCGAGGGGGTCCGCGCTCTGCTGGGCGAGGGACGCAAGGACGAGAGCGGGGATTTCACCGAAGGCGCGGGGTTGGGTGAGGCGCAGGCCGCGCCGCTCTTGCGCTTTCTCGAGATCGGGCTGGCAGTCGGCGGCAAGGACACGCCCGGCGGCACCGCCGGGCAGCCCCCGACCTCCCCCCGGGAGGGGGCTTCCGCCCCCACCCAGGTCGGGGACCGCCCTTCGGGCAGTGCGGCGACCCTGCAGGCGCTGCGAGACGTGGTGGGCGCATCCGCCCTGGGCGCCGAGGGCGTCGACGAGTTGGAGAAGATCGCCGCTCTCCTCGACGCGCAGGGCTACGGCCCCGACCGCATCGTCATCGACCCCTCGGTCGTCCGCGGCTTGGGCTATTACACCGGGCCCGTCTACGAGGCGGAGCTGACCTTCGAGATCACCGACGAGAAGGGCCGCCCGCGGCAGTTCGGCTCGGTCGCGGGCGGGGGGCGCTACGACGACCTGGTGACGCGCTTCACCGGCCAGCAGGTTCCCGCGACCGGCGTCTCGATCGGCGTCGACCGGCTTCTGGCGGCGCTGGACGCGAAGGGGCGGCTGGGCGACGAGGCCCGGGGGCCGGTGGTCGTCACGGTCATGGATCGCGACCGGATGGCCGATTACCAGGCGATCTGCGCCACGCTGCGGCAGGCCGGCATCCGGGCCGAGGTCTATCTCGGCAACCCGAAGAATTTCGGCAACCAGCTCAAATATGCCGACAAGCGCGGCAGCCCGGCGGCAATCATCCAGGGCTCGGACGAGGCGGCGCGCGGCGTGGTGCAGGTCAAGGACCTGGTGCTGGGCGCGAAGCTGGCCGCGGAGGCGAGCCTCGAGGAGTGGAAGGAGAACCCCTCGCAGGCCGAGGTGCCGCTCGACGGGCTGGTCGCCCATATCCGCAAGCTCCTGGGATGATCGACGCCGCCGCACGCGCCCGCGCCGCGGACCTGCTGGCGCGCTTCCGCGCGGCCGGGGCCCGGCCGGTGGAGACGGCGATCCTGCAGCCCGCGGGCACGCTGCTGGAGCTTTACGGCGAAGACATCCGCGCCCGCGCCTTCACCACGACCGACCCGCTCGCGGGCGAGATGATGCTGCGTCCGGATTTCACCGTGCCGGTGGCGCAGGCGCATATGTCGGGCGGGGCCGCTCCCGCGCGCTACGCCTATGCGGGCGAGGTGTTCCGGCGGCAGGAGGACGATGACGGCCGGCCGCGCGAATACCTGCAGGTGGGCTTCGAGATCTTCGACGGCGCGGATGCGGCGGCAGCGGATGCCGAGGTCTTCGCGCTTTTCGCCGAGGTGCTGGCGCCCTGGGCGCCGATCGCCGCGACGGGCGATCTGGGGCTGCTGACGGCGGCGGTGGACGGGCTGACCACGAGCGAGCGCCGCCGCGCCGCGCTGCGCCGGCACATCTGGCGGCCCGCGCGCTTCCGCCGGCTGATGGAGCGCTTCGGAGGTGCCGTGCCCGCGCCGGAGCGCGCAGCCCTCCTGGCGCGGCTGGAACGTGCCACGCCCGAGGCGCTGATCGCGGAGGCCGGGACGGCGGTGGGCAAGCGCGGCCCCGACGAGATCGCCGCGCGGCTGGTGGCCTTGCAGGAAGACGCAGGCCTGCCGCCCGTTTCGGCCATCGAGGCGCAGGCGATCGACGCGCTGCTGGACCTCGACGCGCCGATGGCCGCGGCGGTCGAGCGGGTGCGCGACCTGGCCGTCGACCTGCCCGCGCTCGGCCCGGCCTGCGACCGGCTCGCGGCGCGGGCCGAGGCGCTGGCCGCGCGCGGCGTGGACGTGGACGCGCTGCCTTTCGCGCCGGCGCGGGGCCGCACGGCGATGGAATATTACGACGGCTTCACCTTCAGCTTCGCGCGGCCCGGCGCGGGCGGCCCGGCGATCGCGAGCGGCGGGCGCTACGACGCGCTGACCGCGCGGCTGGGCGACGGGCGCGCGGTGCCGGCCGTGGGCGGAGTGATCCGGCCGGGCCTTCTGGAGGATGCGCCATGATGCGGCTGGGCGTGCCGTCCAAGGGGCGGCTGATGGAGAAGACCTTCGACTGGTTCGGCGCCCGTGGCCTGGTGCTGGAGCGGACGGGATCGGACCGCGAATATGCGGGCCGGGTGGACGGGGCCGAGATGGCGCTGGTGCTGCTGAGCGCGGGCGAGATCCCGCGCGAGCTGGCCGCCGGGCGCATCCATCTAGGCGTGACCGGCAGCGACCTCGTGCGCGAGAAGCTGGTGGGCTGGGAGGCCCGGGTCGAGGCGATGGCGCCGATGGGCTTCGGCCATGCCGACCTGGTGCTGGCGGTGCCGAAGGTCTGGGTCGATGTCGAGACGCTGGACGATCTCGACGCGGCGGCCGCGCAATTCCGCGCGACGCATGGCCACCGGCTGCGGATCGCGACCAAGTATCACCGGCTGGTGCGCGAGTTCCTGCGCGGCCACGGCGTTGCCGATTACGCCATCGTCGACAGCCAGGGCGCGACCGAGGGCACCGTGCTGAACGAGACGGCCGAGGCCATCGCCGATATCACCTCGACCGGCGATACGTTGCGGGCGAACCACCTGAAGATCCTGTCCGACGGGCTGATCCACGCGAGCCAGGCGACGCTGTTCCGCTCGCTGGCGGCGGACTGGTCGGCGCAGGAGACGGCGGAGCTGGACCGGCTGCGGGGCGTTCTGGGGGGCGAATAGGCGCCGCGCCTAGAGCCTGGCAGGGCCCGCCTGCGCCAGGATCATCAGGTTGTTGGCCGGCATCTCGCGCGTCTCGACGGCGAGGCCCAGCACCCGCAGCACGGTCGTCAGCACCGCGGCGTCCTTATAGCCGATGGCCGCGTCCTGCGCCCTGAGCCGCGCGTCGAATTCGGCGTCGCCGCTGCTGGTCGCGGCGCCGCCGCGCAGGAACGGGCCGTAGATCGCCAGGAGGCCGCCCGGCGCCAGCGCCCGCGCGGCCTCGTCCAGCAGGACCGACAGCTCCGCCTCCGAGATCAGGTGCAGCAGGTTGACGACAAGGAGCGCATCCGCCCGCAACCCCGCGCCCCAGCCGGGCGCGCAGGCGTCGAGGTCGCGCGCGGGCGCCACATTGGCGAGCCCGGCGCAGCGCGCGTCGATGCTGGCGCGGCGGGCGGCGTCGGGCTCGGTCGGATGGAAGGCGAGATCGGCGCGATGCGCGGCCAGCGCGGCGACGTGCTGCCCGGTGCCCGAGGCGAGCTCGACGACCGTACCGCGGGCGGGCAGGCGCGGAAGCAGGACCGAGAGGATCGCGTCGCGATTGCGCTCCGCCGAAGGGGCGAAGAGCCGCCCGGCCGCGTCCGGCACCCCCGCGGCGTCGGGAAGATCGAGGCGGCGGATCACGCCGGGCTGCGGGCCGGAACGAAACGCCCCGGATCCAGCGCGGCGGCGAGGCGGGCGCCGATCTCGGGCGGGCGGCCGGCGACGCGATCGGCCAGGAGCCGCGCCGCGGCGGGCGCCGTCTGGAAGCCGTAGCCGCCCTGCCCCGCGCACCAGAAGAAGCCCGGCGCCTCGCCGGGCCCGATCGCCAGCAAGCGGTCGGGCGCGAAGGTGCGCAGCCCGGCCCATGTCGCGATGGGCCGCGTGACCGGGACGGAAACCGCCGCCTCGTAGCGCGCCAGCCCCTCCGCCAGCACCATGTCGTCGGCCCAGGCGTCCATCGCCGCGCAGGGTTCCTCCTCGGCGGGCGAGACGAGGAGCGCGCCGGCATCGGGCTTGGCGTACCAGGTCTCGCCCGCGCCGAGCAGCATGGGCCATCCCGAGACGTCATGTCCGCCGGGCGCGGCCAGCCGCGCCATCGAGCGGCGCATCGGGATCAGCCCCAGCGGCGCGACCCCGGCCAGCGCGGCGACCGCATCGGCCCAGGCGCCGGCAGCGTTGACCAGGATCGCCGCCTCGGCCGCAGCCGTCCCGGCCCTTGCGCGCCAGCCGCCGGGGACGCGCTCGACCGCGTCGACGCGGCGCCCGGTCTCGACCCGCCCGCCGCCCGCGCGGATGGCGCGCCGCGCGCCCTCCAGCATGGCGTGGGTGTCGAGATCCGCGGCCTCGGTGTCGCGCGCGGTGCGGGTGACCCGGGACGACAGGATGGGGACGGCGGCGCGGGCCGCGTCGGGGTCGATGGGCTCCAGCCCCATCTGGGCGAGGCTTTCGGCGAAGATCGCCTCCTCGCCGGCGAGGCCGACCAGCATCAGGCCGCGGGGGCTCAGATGCCCCGCGTCGCGATGCGCGGCGTGGGAGGCGCGGTTGAGCTCGATCACCTCGGGGGCGCCGTAGGACTGCTCGAACATCGCGGCCGAGCGGCCCGACGCGTGATAGCCGGTCGCGTCCTCCGCCTCCCAGAGCGTCACGCGGCCCAGCCCCGAGAGCGCGGCCCCCGCCGACATGCCGGCGATGCCGCCGCCGATGATGAGAAAGTCATCCATAATGCGGCGGACGATCACATGACGGGCGGCCCACGCTCAAGCCTCGCAGGCCCGCGGAGCGGCGGAAAACGGCGCGGCTATGGCCTTCAGGCCTCCTCCAGCCGGTCGGTCGCGGGGGCGGGCGTCGGCGCGAGCGCCGAGAGCCGGTCGCGCAGCGCGGGATCGAGCCGCAGATCCATCGCCGCGAGCGAGGGCGCGAGCTGGGCGCTGTCGCGCGCGCTGATGATCGGCGCGGTCACCGCCGGGTGCGAAGCGACCCAGGCCACGGCCAGCGTCGCGGGATGCTGGCCCGCCTCGGCCGCGATCCGCGACAGGCCGCGCGCGGCCTGGTGCATCCAGTCGGGGGCGTAGCGCTTGGCATACATCTCGTTCTCGGTCAGCCGCCCGCTGCCGCCTTCGGCGTATTTGCCCGACAGAAGCCCGCCGCCCAGCGGCGAATAGGGCGCGACGGCGATGCCCTGGTCGGCGGCCATCGGCAGGATCTCGACCTCGGCCTGCCGCTTCACGAGGTTGTACATCGGCTGGATCATCGCGATCCGCGTGCCGAGCGAGGCGGCGACGGCCTGCGCCTTCATCACCTGCCAGGCGGCGAAGTTCGACACGGCGAGATGGCGCACCGTGCCCTCCGATTGCAGCTTGGCCAGCGTCTCGAAGCTTTCCTCGAGCGGCGTGTCCGGGTCCCAGCGATGCAGGTAGAGGATGTCGATCACGTCGGTGCCCAGCCGCTTGCGGCTGTCGTCGAGGCTGGAGAGGATGTTCTTGCGCCCCGCGCCGCCCGGGTAATTGGCCTTGGTGGCGATCACCACCGCCTCGCGCTCGGGCCCCGTGAACCGGCCCAGCAGCGTCTCGGACGCGCCGTCGGTATAGACATGGGCGGTGTCGAAGAAATTGACCCCCGCCGCGCGGCAATCGTCATACATGGCGCGGCTCGCGGCCTCGTCGGCCGTGCCGCCGAATTGCATGGTGCCGAAGCAGAGCGGCGCGAGGGCGGAGCCGTCGAGGGCGGTGATCTGGGTCATGCCGCCCAAGCTAGCGCGGTCGGACGGCGCTGGCACGGGGCGATTTTGCCGGGACCGCGGCTGCGACACTTGCGGCGGGGATGGAACGGCTGCGGGCGGGCGCGCATTTCCGGGGCTGCAACCGGGAGCCGCGCCATCACCGAATTCCATCGCATCTCCGCCGCGGGCTTCATCGCCACGGCCATCACCTTCGGTCCCGCGCGGATGGGGTTCGGGCTGTTCGTGCCGTCCTTCCGGGCGGAATTCGGCCTGTCGGACACGGCGGTCGGCACGATCTCGAGCCTCGGCTTCGGCTGTTTCTTCGTGGCGTTGCTGGCCGCGCAGCGCCTTCTGCTGCTGCGCGGGCCGAAGCGGCCCGTCCTGACGGGGCTGGCCTTCGCGGTGGTGGGGCTGGCGACGATCGCGGCGGCGCCGGACCGGGTCAGCCTGGCGCTGGGCGTGGGCATCGCCGCGGCCAGCGCGGGCTTCACCTGGACGCCCTTCAGCACCTTCGTGCAGCGCCGGATCGCCGCGGACTGGCGGCCCGCCGCGCTGTCGGAGATCAGCACCGGCACCAGCGTTGGCGTCGCCGTCGCGGGCCTGGCGGCGCTCGGCACGGTCTTCACCGGCTTCGACTGGCGGATCTGCTGGGCGGGCTTCGCGCTGGCCGCCGTGGCGGTGCTCGCGGGCAACGCGGTCGCGCTGCGCCGCGTCGGGCCGGGCGCGCGGGGCGGCGACGGGCCGAGCTGGCGCATCATGCTGCGGCGCGCGGCGCTGCCGCTCTACGTGCTGGCCTTCGTCTTCGGCACGGCCTCGGCGGTCTACCTGGCCTTCGCCGCGGATGTCATGGCGCAAAGCGGCCTGCCGGGCCTGCCCGGCGCCGCGGTGCCGGGCCTCGTCTACCTGTGCTACGGCCTCTTCGGGTTGAGCGGGCTCATGACCGGCCGGCTCCGGGATGCGCTGGGCCTGCCGATGCTCCTGCGGCTGGTCTTCGCCGCCGGGAGCGGGTCGCTCCTGTCGATCGCGCTGCTGCCCGGCAGCTGGGTCGGGCTGGTCGCCTCGGCCGGGCTGCAGGGGATCTTCGTGATGATGACCTCCGCGATCCTCGCCTTCTGGTCGGACCGGCTCTTCCCCGAGCGGCCCTCGCTGGGCTTCACCGCCGCGATCCTGGCGATGGCGGCGGGCAGCGTGGCGGGGCCGGCGCTGGCGGGGCTGGCCAGCGACGCCTTCGGGGGGCGGGCGATGTTCCTGGCGGCGGCCCTGCTGCCGGGGCTGGCGGCGCTGTCGATCCGCGGCGGCCTCGTCGGGGGCGCTGGCGGGCGCAGCGCAAGGACCGCGCGAGCCTGACCGCCGGCCGGATCGCGCCGGACGCGGGACCCGGCGCGGAACGAAAGCGCGGGGCTGCGAATTGCCGTGCCGAGACATGCGCGCCCGCCGCGCCCCATTCCCGAAGCTGAGGCCATCATGACCGACGACAACCACGCCCACCCCGCCTATGCCGCGTCGCTGCCCATGGGACCGATCACGCTTGAGAACCGCGTGGTCATGGCGCCGCTGACCCGCTCGCGCTCGGAAGTGCCGGGCAACCTGCAGACGCCGCTCCACGCGCTCTACTATTCGCAGCGCGCGGGCGCGGGGCTGATCGTCAGCGAGGCGACGCAGATCAGCCAGGAGGGCCAGGGCTATGCCTGGACGCCGGGCATCCACAGCGACGAACAGGTCGAGCGCTGGAAGCTGGTGACCGATGCCGTGCACAATGCGGGCGGGCGCATCTTCTGCCAGCTCTGGCATGTCGGCGCGATCAGCCACAACGTGTTCCAGCCGGATGGCGGCGCGCCGGTCTCGGCCTCGGACTGGCAGCCCGAGGGCGACGCCTTCGTGGGCGACTATCATCCCGACGGGCCGACCGTGCCGCATCCGAAGGCGCGCGGGCTGCGCCTCGACGAGATCCCGCGCCTGATCGAGGATTTCCGCCACGCCACGCGCCAGGCCGTCGCCGCGGGCTTCGACGGGGTCGAGCTGCACGCGGCGAACGGCTACCTGCTGGACCAGTTCATCCGCTCCTCCTCGAACAGACGGGACGACCGTTACGGCGACTCGGTCGAGAACCGCATCCGCATCGTGGGCGAGATCCTCGACGCGATCGCGCAGGACATCGCACCGGGCCGGATCGGCGTGCGGCTGTCGCCCTCGGGCGGGGCCGGCGGAAGCCATGACGACGACCCGCTGACGACCTACACCGCGGCGGCGCAGCTATGCGCCGGGCGCGGGCTGGCCTATCTGCACGTGGTGCGGCCGAACAGCCATGGCGGCGGCGACGATGCCACGGCCGAGGAGATCGTGCCCGCGATGCGCGGCGCCTTCGACGGCGTGTTCATCGTCAATGGCGGCTTCGAAATCGAGGAAGGCGCGCGCTGGCTGGAGGCGGGCCGCGCCGACGCGATCTGCTTCGGGCGCAAGTTCCTCGCCAATCCCGACCTGCCCGCCCGGATCGCGGCGGGCGGCCCCTATAACGAGCCCGACCCGGACACCTTCTACGGCGGCGGGGCCGAGGGCTATGTCGACTACCCGAGCCTCGAAAAGACCGAACCGCCCGCCGACGCGGCTTGACGGGCGGGGGCGCGCCGTCCCGACCGGCGGCGCGCCTCAGGCTTTCTGCGTGGGCGCATCGATCGCGTCCCACGATCGCCGCGCGGGCCCCTTCCCGGTCAAGCGAAGCGCCTTGCGGTCGACCATCTTGCCCCGCACCTCGAAATCCCGGTCGATCCGGACGACGAGCAGCTTGTTGAAATTCCCCGTCGGGCGAACCGCCACTTGGCCGGTCCCGTTATGCGGGGCGATGGTCTTGATCTCGACATGATCGGGGCCCAGCCGACCGTCCGAGCCCTGCGCGTATGTCCGGTTCAGCTTGATGCCGTAGACGATGGCGCCGAAGAGCTCGCCGATATCGCCATAGACGGCGAGATGACGTCCGGTCGTCTCGTGGAATGAGCGCGCGATCAGCAGGAGATTCTGGAAGTAGGGGACGAGCCGGATATCACTTTTCGGAAACGCCTGTCGCATCCGGTCCTCGCGTTCCAGCCTTCGCAGCACGGAAGGATCGACCTCGTCCGGGTCGATTATGTCGTCCCAGTCGATCCATTCCCCGTCGCACCAGAACGCGTTGTCGGGTCCGAGTATCTTCATCTGTCCAGCCTCCGCCGTTGCGAATTTCGACAGAGAAGCAACGACTTGCGGCGATTCCATGGCGCCAGAACGCGAAGCGCCCGGCGGATCGCTCCGCCGGGCGCCCGGGTGTCGGCTCTTGGGCCCCGATCAGTTGGGGATTTCGGCCTCGATGCCTTCGACGTAGAAATCCATCGACAGGAGGTCGCCGTCCTCGGCGACCTGGCCGTCCTCGAGCCAGACCGAGCCGTCGGCCTTGTTGATGGGGCCGGTGAAGGGGTGGTACTCGCCCGCGGTGATCGCGGCGATCATCGCCTCGGCCTCGGCCTTCACCTCGGCGGGGACCGCGTCGGTGATCTCGCCGATGACGACCTCGCCCTCGGGCATGCCGCCCCAGCTCGCCGTCTGCTCGTAGGTGCCGTCCATCAGCGCGCCGACGCGCTCGATGTAATAGGGCGCCCAGTTGTCGATGATTGAGGCCACGCGCGGCGTCGGCGCGAATGCCGACATGTCCGAGGCCTGGCCGAAGGTGAAGATCCGCGCGCCGTTGGCGTTGGCCTCCTGCGCGGCGGCCTGCGGCGCGGTGGAGTCGGTGTGCTGCAGGATCACGTCGACGCCCTGGTCAATCATCGCGCGGGCGGCATCGGCCTCCTTGGCGGGATCGAACCAGGTATAGGCCCAGGTGACGACGATCTCGACATCCGGGTTCACCTTCTTGGCGTGCAGATAGGTCGAGTTGATGCCCTGGATCACCTCGGGGATCGGGAAGGAGGCGATGTAGCCGATCTTGTCGGTCTCGGTCAGGTGGCCCGCGATGGTGCCCAGCACGGCGCGGCCCTCGTAGAAGCGCGCGTCATAGGTGGAGACGTTGGGATGCTCGCGCTTGAAGCCGGTGGCATGTTCGAACTTCACGTCCGGGAACTTGGCGGCGACGTTGTTGGTCGGGTCCATGTAGCCGAAGGAGGTGGTGAAGATGATGTCCGCCCCGCCCAGCGCCATCTGGGTGATGACGCGCTCGGCATCGGCGCCCTCGGGGACGCTTTCCTGGTAGACGGTCTCGACGCGGTCGCCGAATTCCTCCTCGACGGCGAGGCGGCCCTGGTCGTGCTGGTAGGTCCAGCCGCCATCGCCGACCGGGCCGACATAGACGAAGCCGACCTTCAGCGGCTCGTGCGCATCGGCGAAGGCCGCGCCCGTCAGGCCGAGCGACAGCGCGCCCGCAAGCATGGTGGTGAATTTCATGAGTGTCTCCCCAGGGATTGCGCGTCTCTCTAGCTGGACGCGTGGAACGGTTTGCCGAGATCGGCGGGGGCGTCCCCGCTGCGCCCGGCGCGCAGCGAAATAAGCACGAGCACGAGGATGGTGACAAGGTAGGGCGCCGCCGAGAGCAGCTCGACCGGGACCTGCGCGCCGGCCGTCTGCAGATTGAGCTGCAGCACCGTGATGCCGCCGAAAAGGTAGGCGCCGAGCAGAACCCGCGGCGCCCGCCAGGAGGCGAAGACCACGATCGCAAGCGCGATCCAGCCCGCCCCCGCGGTCATCCCTTCCGTCCATTGCGGCACGCGCACGAGGCTCAGATAGGCGCCGCCCAGCCCTGCGCAGGCGCCGCCGAAGGCGATGGCCATCAGCCGCACGCGGCGCACGTGATAGCCCAGCGCATGCGCCGCCTCGTGGCTCTCGCCCACCGCCCGCAGGATCAGCCCGGCGCGGGTGAAGCGGAGGAAGGCCCAGACCGCGACGACGACGAGGAGCGAGATGTAGACGATGGGATCGTGCCCGAAGAGCACGCGCCCGAAGAACGGGATGTCCGAGAGCGGTCCGAAATCGAGCCGGCCCAGCGAGGTGGCCTTGATGCCCACATAGCCCTGCCCGAGCAGGCTGGAGAGACCGAGCCCGAAGAGCGTCAGCGCCAGCCCCGTCGCCACCTGGTTCGACAGAAGGACCTGCGTCAGCACCCCGAAGAGCAGCGCCACCGCCGCCCCGCCGATTACGGCCGCGCCGAAGCCCAGCCAGGGCGAGCCGGTCTCGACCGCGGCGATGAAGCCGGTGATGGCGCCCATGATCATCATGCCTTCGACGCCGAGGTTCAGCACGCCCGATTTCTCGACCACCATCTCGCCCAGCGCGGCCAGCAGGATCGGGGTCGCGGCCACCATCAGCGAGGCGACGAGGAGGGTGGGGGAGATCGCCGTCAGGTCCATGAGCGGGTTCCTGACGCGCTGTCGGGGACGTGACGGCTTTGCGGCAAAGGCCACGCCCGCCCGGCGGTGGAGGCGGTCGGGCGCCGTCCGGTCGGGCCCGCCGGGCGGGACGGAGGCCTTGCCGCGCTCATGCCCAGCCCGCGCCGTGCCAGGTCGCAAGGCAGTGCAAGCAGACGATCGCCGCGCCCGCCCCGGCGCCCAGCGCCATGCGGCCCAGCATCCGCGGCGTGGGCCGGTGCAGCCGCGCGCGGAGCGCGGGGACGAAGAGCAGCAGCGCGGCCAGCGCGAGGAGCGCCAACCCGTGCAGCGCCGCGAAGGCGAACCCCGCGCCGCCGATCACGCCATGCGCCATCAGCGGGACCATCGCCCCCATCATCGCGCCCATCGGCAGGGCCATCCGTGCGTGGGTCATGTCGCCTCCTTCACCGCTTGCACCGGCAGGACGCGCCCGATGCGGATGCGGAAATTGCTGAGCACGTCCACCGCCAGCAGGAAGAACAGAAGCATCCCCTGGAAGGCCGAGATCGCCGCCACCGGCAGGCCCAGATTGGTCGCCGCGTTGTCGCCGCCCACATAGGTCAGCGCCATCAGGAGGCCCGCCGCCACGATCCCGAGCGGGTTCAGCCGCCCGAGAAAGGCCACGATGATCGCGGTGAAGCCGTAGCCGGAGGCGAAATCGATGGAGATCTGGCCCGCGGGGCCCGTCACCTCGAAGAGGCCCGCGAGCCCGGCCAGCGCGCCGGCCAGCCCGAAGCAGATCAGCACGAGCTGCCCCGGCCGCACGCCCGCGAAGCGCGCCGCGCGCGGCGCCGCGCCGGTCAGGCGGATCTGGAAGCCCAGGAGGTGCCGCGTCAGCACGATATGGGCGAAGATCACCGCGATGATCGCCGCGACCACGCCCCAATGTGCGCCGGTCCCGGCGATCAGCTCCGGGTTGGCGGCGGCGTCCCAGCGGCTGAGGTTGCGCGAGCCGGGAAAGCCCACCGCCTCGGGGTTGCGCAGCCAGGAGACGGCGGCCGAGGCGAGGATGTTCTCGGCCACGTAGACCAGCATCAGCGACACGAGGATCTCGTTGGTGCCGAGGCGCACGCGCAGCAGCGCCGGGATCATCGCCCAGGCCCAGCCGCCCAGCGCGCCCGCGGCGACCATCAGCGGGAAGATCAGCACGCTGTCGGAGGGGTAGAAGGCCAGACCGGCGGCGGCGCCGCAGATCGCGCCGATGATGTACTGCCCCTCGGCCCCGATGTTCCAAACGCCCGCGCGGAAGCCCAGCGCGAGACCCACGGCGATCAGGATCAGCGGCCCCGCCTTCACCAAAAGCTGGCCGCGGAAATACCAGGCGAATTCGCCGAAGACCGGGTCCCAGAAGATCGTGCGGATCGCCTCGAACGGATCGGTGCCGAGCCCCGCGAACATCAGCCCGCCCGCCGCCATCGTCAGCAGCACCGCCAGCAGCGGCGAAGCCGCGCCCCAGATGCGGCTGGGCGTGGGGCGGCGTTCCAGCCGGATCACGGTCGGTCGCGGTCAGACATGCGCCGCCTCCATGTCATGCGCCCCGCCCAGCATCAGGCCGATCCGCTCCATCGTCAGCTCGGAGGTGGGGACCGAGGCCCCGAGGCGGCCCTCGTTGAGCGCCGCGAAGCGGTCGGAGATGGCGAGGATCTCGTCGAGATCCTGGCTGATCACGATCACGCCCGCGCCGCCCGCGGCGAGGTCCAGCAGCGCCTGGCGGATCGCCGCGGCGGCGGAGGCGTCGACGCCCCAGGTCGGCTGGTTGACGACGAGGACGCGCGGATCCTGCATCACCTCGCGGCCGATGACGAATTTCTGCAGGTTGCCACCCGACAGCGCGCGCGCCGCGACATGCGCGCCGGGGGTGCGCACGTCGAAGGCCTCGATCACCGTCTCGGCGAAGCTGCGCGCGCGGTGCCAGTTCAGGAAGCCGTGCCGCAGCATCCCGCGCCGCGCCGCGCCGGTCAGCGCGGCGTTCTCGGTCAGCGTCATGTCGGGCGCGGCGGCGTGGCCCAGCCGTTCCTCGGGCGCGGTCAGCAGCCCGGCGGCGCGCCGCTCGGTCGGGCCCAAGCGCGACAGGTCGCGCCCCGCCATCATGATGGTGCCCGGGCCCGTCCGCCGCTCGCCCGAGAGCGCGCCCAGAAGCTCGTCCTGTCCATTGCCCGCCACGCCGCCGATGCCCAGCACCTCGCCCGCGCGCAATTCCAGCGCGATGTCGCGCAAGGGCGTGCCGAATTGCGAGACCGGCTTCAGCGACAGGCCCGAGACGGTCAGCACCGCCCCGCCCTGCGCCGCGCCGCGGGCGCGGGGCGCGGTCAGCTTCGCGCCCACCATGCGCTCGGCCAGTTCGGCGGCCGAGGCTTCGCGCGGGTCGCATTCGCCCACCACGCGGCCGCCGCGCAGGATGGTCGCGGCATCGCAGAGCGTGCGGATCTCCTCGAGCTTGTGGGAGATGTAGAGGATCGACGTCCCCTCGCCCGCGAGCTTGCGCAGGGTCTCGAACAGGATCTCGACCTCCTGCGGCGTCAGCACGGAGGTCGGCTCGTCCATGATCAGAAGGCGCGGATCCTGCAACAGGCAGCGCACGATCTCGACCCGCTGACGCTCCCCCGCCGAAAGATCGCCCACGCGCGCATGCGGGTCGAGCGGCAGGCCGTAGGTTTCCGACACCTCGCGGATGCGCCGCGCGAGGTCGCGGGACCGGGGCGGGTCCTCCATCCCCAGCGCGACGTTCTCGGCCACCGAAAGCGCCTCGAAGAGGCTGAAATGCTGGAACACCATCGCCACGCCCGCGGCCCGGGCGGCGCGCGGCTCGGCCGGGGCGAAGGGCCGGCCGTCAAGCCGCATCGTGCCGCGGTCGGGTTTCACCAGCCCGTAGATCGTCTTGACGAGCGTGGACTTGCCCGCCCCGTTCTCGCCAAGCAGCGCATGCACCCCGCCGCGCGCGACCCGGAACGAGACGTCGTCATTGGCGACGACCCCGGGATAGGCCTTGGTCAGCCCGTTCAATTCCAGCAGATCGGACAGGCCTTACCCTTTCTCAAACCCGGTTTTGCACATTCGCCGACGGTGCCATCAGTAGCCCGTGCGCGACGCCGATCGCAATGGCCTGGGGATGCTTTCCGAGCGCCGGATCCCCGATCGGGCAGGTGATCCGCGCGATGGCCTCGGGCGGGTGGCCCAACGCGGCGAGCCGCGACCGGAAGCGCGCCCATTTCGTCGCCGACCCGATCAGCCCGCAGAATTCGAAGCCGCGCGTCAGCGCCGCGTGGCAGAGCGCGAGGTCCAGATCGTGGGAATGGGTGACGATCAGATGCGCGTCGGATCGCGCGCAGGTGGCAAGGCGCGCGGGAAGGTCGGCGGCGGCGTCATGCGCCACCGCCACGTCGGTGGGAAAGCGATCCGGTGCGATATCGTGCCAAGCCACGCGGATCTGCGGCGCGAGGGGCGCGAGCACGTCCACCAGCGCGCGGCCGACATGGCCCGCGCCCCAGATGTGGATCCGCCGCGCCGGACCGGCCGCGTCTTCGCGCATCCAGCCGGATTTCAGGCCGAAGCCGGTCAGGCGCGGCGCGGGGGCGTCTCCCTCCACGCGCCGGATCCAGGGATCGGGCGGCACCGCCGCGATGCGCTCGATCACCAGCGTGACCGCCCCGCCGCAGCATTGGCCGAGCGCGGGGCCGAGCGGCATGCGCTCGACCCGGGGCCGGCCGTCGGCGAGCACCTCGCGCGCGATCTCCATCGCGCGCCATTCCAGCGCGCCGCCGCCGATCGTGCCCTGGATCCGGTCCGCCCAGACATACATCGCCGTCCCGGCCTCGCGCGGGGCCGAGCCCCGGGTGCCCGCCACGAGGATACGCGCGAAGGGCCCGTGGGCGGCGAGCGCGTCGTGGATGGCCCGGGCGTCGACGGTCATCGCACGCGCCGCACGGCTCCTAGGACGCGCTCGGCCGTCGCGGGCGCGTCGAGGGCGGGATAGGCGGGCCCGCAGGCCGCCACCGCGTCCGACAGCGCCAGGAACACGCCGATGCCGTGCATGAAGGGCGGCTCGCCCACCGCCTTGGAGCGGTAGATCGTATCCTCGCGGTTCCGGTTCTCGTGAAGCTCCACGTTGAAGACCGGCGGCAGGTCCGAGGCGCAGGGGATCTTGTAGGTCGAGGGCGCGTGGGTGCGCAGCCGCCCGGCATCGTCCCAGACCAGCTCCTCCGTGGTCAGCCAGCCCGCGCCCTGCACGAAGCCGCCCTCGACCTGGCCCAGGTCCAGCGCCGGGTTCAGCGAGGCGCCGGCATCATGCAGGATATCGGTGCGCAGGATGCGGTTCTCGCCGGTCAGCGTGTCAATCACCACCTCCGAGCAGGAGGCGCCATAGGCGAAGTAGTAGAAGGGCCGGCCCCTGCCCGCCGCGCGGTCCCAGCTGATTTCGGGCGTGGCGTAGAAGCCGGTCGCCGATAGCGGCACGCGCGCGGCATAGGATTTGGCCGCCGCCTCGTGGAACGGGTATTCGGCGCCGCCGACGCGCACGGTGTCGCCTTCGAAGACGACCGCGGCCGGATCGGCCTGATGCGCTTCGGCCAGCGCCGCGGCCATGCGATCGCGGATCGTGTCGCAGGCGACCTTCACCGCCATCCCGTTCAGATCCGCCCCGGACGAGGCCGCGGTGGCCGAGGTGTTGGGCACCTTGCCGGTATCGGTCGCCGTCACCTTCACCCGGGCGATGTCGCAGCCGAAGCGGTCGGCCGCCACCTGCCGGACCTTGGAATGCAGCCCCTGCCCCATTTCGGTCCCGCCATGGTTCAGGTGGATCGAGCCGTCGGCATAGACATGGACCAGCGCGCCCGCCTGGTTCAGGTGGGTGAGCGTAAAGGAGATGCCGAACTTGACCGGCGTGAGCGCGATGCCGCGCTTCAGCCGGTCGTTCGCGGCGTTCCATTCCGCCACCCGCGCCCGCCGGCCCGCATAGTCGCAGCGCGCCGCCAGCCGGTCGACCAGCGCGTTCAGGCAGAAATCCTCGACCGCCTGGCCGTAATGCGTCCGTCCCGTCCTCACGGGTCCCGAAATACTCCGGGGGTCCGGGGGCTGGCCCCCGGCCGCCCCGCCCGCATCGGCGTAGAAATTGAGGCGCCGCACTTCCAGGGGGTCGCGGCCCAGCTTGTGGGCAACATGATCCATCACCCGCTCGATCCCCAGCATCCCCTGCGGACCGCCGAAGCCGCGGAAGGCGGTGGCGCTCTGCGTGTTCGTCCGCAGCCGCCAGGAGGTGATCTCCATCGCCGGGATGTCATAGGCGTTGTCGGCATGCAGCATGGCGCGGTCGGCCACGGGCAGCGACAGGTCCTGCGCCCAGCCGCAGCGCGTCCAGTGCCGGAAACGCACGGCGTGGACCCGGCCCGCGTCGTCATGGCCGACCTCGTAGGCGATGCGGAAATCGTGGCGCTTGCCGGTGACAACGAAATCGTCGTCGCGGTCGTAACGCATGCGACACGCGCGCCCGGTATGCCGCGCGGCGACGGCGCAGGCGATGGCCAGCGCATTGCCCTGGCTCTCCTTGCCGCCGAAGCCGCCGCCCATGCGCCGCACTTCGGAGCGGACGGCATGCATTGGCAGGCCCAGCGCATCGGCCACCTTGTGCTGGATCTCGGTCGGGTGCTGGGTCGAGGTCAGGACATGCATCTCGCCCGCCTCGGACGGCAGCGCCAGCGCGGCCTGGCCCTCGAGGTAGAAATGCTCCTGCCCGCCGATCTCGATCACGCCCTCCAGCCTCTCGGGGGCCGCCGCCAGCGCGGCGTCGACATCGCCGTCGCGCCAGATGCGGGGGCCGTCGTCGAACCAGCTTTCGGCGGCCAGCGCGTCCTCGATGGTCAGGAGCGCCGGGGCTTCCGTCACGTGCGCCTGGTGCAGCCGGGCGGCGCGGCGGGCGGCAAGGTGGCTGTCGGCGATCACGAGGTAGAGCGGCTGGCCCGCGTAATGGATCGTGCCGGTGCAGAGCAGCGGCTCGTCATGCAGCGAGGGCGAGCAATCGGGCATCGGGTCGAAATCGTCGGCCATCAGCACCGCGACGACGCCCGGCGCGGCGCGCACCGCGTCGAGCTCCAGCGCGTCGAGCGTGCCATGCGCCACCTCCGCAAGCCCGAAGGCCAGGTGCAGACAACCCGCGGGCGAGGGGATGTCGTCGGTATAGCGCGCGGCCCCCGTGACATGCAGGCGCGCGCTCTCGTGCGGCAGGGGCTTCGCGACGCTCATGGCGTCACCGCCAGAAGGTCCGGGCCGTCATGGACGAGTCCGCGGATCATCCCCTCCGCCGCCGCCAGCCGGTAGGCGGCGCTGGCGCGCATGTCCGACAGCGGCGTGAAATCCGCGCCCAGCCGCGCGGCGGCCGCGTCCAGCGTCGCGTGCGTCAGGGCCGCGCCCTCGAGCGCGGCCTCGACCGACGCCGCGCGCTTCGGGATGCCGGCCATGCCGCCGAAGGCCACGCGCGCGCCCCGGATCACGCCGCCCGCGACGGGCAGCCGGAAGGCCCCGCAGACCGCCGAGATATCCTGGTCGAAGCGCTTCGACAGCTTGTGGCAGCGCAGGTCGTCGGGCTGGCGCGGGATGGTGATGCGTTCGACGAATTCGCCGGGGCGGCGGTCCTGCCTGCCGTAATCGAGGAAGTAATCCTCGAGCGCCATCTCCCGCCGCGCGTCGCCGCGCCGCAGGTGCAGCCGCGCGCCCAGCGCGATCAGCGGCGGCGGGCTGTCCCCGATGGGCGATCCGTTAGCGATATTGCCGCCGATGGTGGCCGCGTTGCGGACCTGCACGCTGCCGTAGCGGCGCAGCAATTCGGCGAAGCCCGCGAAATGCGGCGCAATGGCGTGACGGAGGGTTTCCATGTCGCACATCGCGCCGATGGCGATCTCGTCCGCGCCGATCTCGACGCCCTTCAGATCGTCGCAGCCGACGAGGAAGGCCACCTGCCCCAGGTCGCGGAACTGCTTGGTGACCCAGAGCCCCACATCGGTGGCCCCCGCGATCAGCGTGGCGTCGGGATGGTCGGCATACCAAGCGGCAAGTTCGTCGGCGTCGCGCGGGTGGAAGGCGTTCGAATTGAGTATTTGCGGACCCGTGATGGGGGGCGTTTCGCGCATGTGGTCGGGAACCGGCGCCGTCTCGACCGCCTTCGCGGCGCGCAGGATCGGGGCGTAGCCGGTGCAGCGGCAGAGGTTGCCCGCGATCTGGTCGGCATGGTCGGTGCAGCCATTGGCATGGGCGGCGGCCATGGTGGTGACGAAGCCCGGCGTGCAGAAGCCGCATTGCGAGCCGTGCAGGTCGATCATCGCCTCTTGCACGGGATGCAGCGTGCCGTCGGGGGCGGCGATGCCCTCGACGGTGCGGATCGCGCGGCCCTGAAGCTGGGGCAGGAACAGGATGCAGGCATTCAGCGCCTTTGGCCCATCGGCGCCGGTGACGACCACCGAGCAGGCCCCGCAATCGCCCTCGTTGCAGCCCTCCTTGGTGCCGGTCAGGCCGCGGTCGCGCAGCCAGTCCAGAAGCGTGGTGGTCGGGTCGTCGGTCGTAGCCGTCACGTCCTCGCCATTCAGGCGGAAGCTGATCTCCATGTCGTCGGATCCGCCGCGATACCGGTCCGCCCCGGTCCGTCCCCTCCGATGCGGCGTAGGAGGGGCGGGGTGCCTTGAAATTAGAAAGAACGCGGCGGCGCTTGGCAAGGGGTTGGCGCCGCCGGGCGCGGCCCGTCACGAAGCCGTGGCTTGATCGGGCCTGCGGGTCCGGGCCAGACTCCGGCGCATGCAGCTGACCCGCGCCTTCGTCCATGACGTGACCGAGCACATCAAGACCTACCTTGTCGCGGGCACGCTGGCGGCGGTGGGGCTCGACGTGGTGAACAACGTCGAGAGCTCGATGGGCGGGGCGATGGCCGGGGTCGACATGATGGCCGCGCTGTCGGTACCGGGACCGCTGGCGCTTCTGTTGCGCGGCGTGGGCGTGGCGCTTCTGGTGATGGGGCTGGCGCTTTACGCCGCCAACATGTGGTGCGGGTTCCGCGCGCTGCGCGACTACCGCTTCCGCTTCGAGAACCGGGGCGTCGTGCTGCAGGCCTGCGGCTGGAGCGCGGCCTTCCTCTACGTGCTGGGCAGCCTCGCCATCGGCGCCTCGGTCAACGCCGTCTATCTGGCCCTGGTGCGCTGACGGCGCGCGCCCGCCCCCCGGGGGCGAGGCGTCACCGCGGCAGGTCCATCCGCTCCATCCGCAGCGTCGCCCGGATGATCGCGAGGCCGGCCTGCTCGGCGCTGTGGAGCGCGGGCAGGAGCCGGTCGGCGGGCACCAGCAGGGACAGCGTCAGCATCGCATCCTCGCGCTCGGTCAGCGCGGCGAGCGTCAGGACCTGCGCCACCGCCGCCTCGTCGGCGCCGACGCAGGGGCAGCCCGTCGCCCGACACAAGAGCGGTCGCCGCGCGCCGCGGGTCAGCGCCGTGGCGAAGTCGGACCAATGGCGCAGGGCCGCCGGCGCCGCCGGGCCCAGCGCGGTATCGAAGACGCGGCGCACCCGGTCCCGGCCGTCCGTGCCGTCGGCCCAGTCGCGCCAGAGCAGGACGCAGAGCGCCTGCACCCCGTCCATGTCGCGCAGATCGCCGAGCGGCGCGGCACCGGGCGGTTGACTGCGGCGGGGGGCGCGGAAGGCGGCGGACATGGCGGGACCTCGGGCGTCGGGCGGCTTCGCGGTAATCTTTATTATTTTTGTCAGGTTTGGCAATCCCTTTCGCCGGCCGCATTCGGCGGCTAGATCCGGGGCATGCCCGATCCACGATTCATCCATCTGCGCCTGCACACCGAATATTCCCTCCTGGAGGGCGCGGTGCGGCTCAAGACGCTGCCCGACCTCGTCGCCCGGGCGGAGATGCCGGCGGTGGCCGTCACCGACACCAACAACATGTTCGCCGCGCTCGAGGCGGCGACGGCGCTGGCGGGTCGGGGCATCCAGCCGATCATGGGCTGCCAGATCGACGTGATGCACGACCCCGCGCAGCCGGGTGACAAGCCGCGCCGCCCCGCGCCGGTGGTCCTGCTGGCGCAGTCCGAGGCGGGCTACGAAGCGCTGATGAAGCTGAATTCGTGCCTCTATCTCGCGCGGCCCGACATGGTGCCGCAGGTGACGCTGGAGGAGCTGGCGCAGCATTCCGAGGGGCTGATCTGCCTGACCGGGGGGCCCGACGGCGCGGTGGGCCGGCTGGTGGCCGACGGGCAAGAGGCCAAGGCCGAGGCGGTGCTGGGCCGGCTGCACGCGATCTATGGCGACCGGCTCTATGTCGAGCTGCAGCGCCACCGGTCGCCCGAGCCGACCGAGCGCTTCCATGTCGAACAGGCTTATGCCCGCGGCTTGCCGCTGGTGGCCACGAACGACGTTTATTTCCCCGACCCGTCGATGCACGAGGCGCATGACGCCTTCCTGTGCATCGCCGAGGGCGCCTATGTCGACCAGCAGGCCCCGCGCCGCCGGGTGACGCCGCGCCACCACTTCGCCTCGCAATCCGAGATGGCCGCGCTGTTCGCCGACCTGCCCGAGGCGCTGGAGAACACGATCGAGATTGCGCGCCGCTGCGCCTTCAAGGCGCATGGCCGCGACCCGATCCTGCCGAAATTCGCCGATGACGAGGTGGCCGAGCTGCGGCGCCAGGCCGAGGCGGGGCTGAAGGCCCGGCTGGACGTCATCCCGCATGCCGCCCCGGTCGAAGATTATCGCAAGCGTCTCGAATACGAGCTGGGCATCATCGAGGGGATGGGCTTCCCGGGCTATTTCCTGATCGTCGCCGATTTCATCAAATGGGCGAAGGATCACGACATTCCGGTCGGGCCCGGGCGCGGGTCGGGCGCGGGCTCGCTGGTGGCCTATGCGCTGACGATCACCGATCTCGATCCGCTGCGCTACGCCCTGCTCTTCGAGCGGTTCCTGAACCCCGAGCGGGTCAGCATGCCCGATTTCGACATCGACTTCTGCATGGACCGCCGCGAGGAGGTGATCGCCTACGTCCAAGAGAAATACGGCCGCGACAAGGTGGGGCAGATCATCACCTTCGGCGCGCTCTTGTCCAAGGCCGCGGTGCGCGACGTGGGCCGCGTGCTGGGCATGCCCTACGGGCAATGCGACCAGATCTCGAAGATGATCCCGGTCGAGGGGGTGAAGCCCGTCTCGATCACCAAGGCCCTGACCGATGAGCCGCGCTTGCGCGAGGCCGCGCGCGAAAGCGAGCAGGACCGCCGCGACGGGCGCACCAACCCGGTCAAACGGCTGCTGGACTATGCCGAGAAGCTGGAGGGCCTGCTCCGGAACGCCTCGACCCATGCCGCGGGCGTGGTCATCGGGGACCGTCCGCTGGACGAGCTGGTGCCGCTCTACAAGGACCCGCGCTCGGACATGCCGGCGACGCAGTTCAACATGAAATGGGTCGAGAAAGCGGGCCTCGTGAAGTTCGACTTCCTGGGGCTGAAGACGCTGACCCAGGTGCAGAACGCGGTGGAGCTGATCCGCGCACAAGGCCGCGACCTGCATGTCGCCGCCGACGGCCGCCGCCTCTACGATCCCGCGCCGGGGACCGAGAACGACATCAACCTGATCCCGCTGGATGACGAGGCGGCCTACAAGCTCTACTCCGCGGCGCGCACCGTGGCGGTGTTCCAGGTGGAATCGACGGGCATGATGGACGCGCTGCGCCGGATGAAGCCCACCTGCATCGAGGATATCGTGGCGCTGGTGGCGCTCTACCGGCCCGGCCCGATGGAGAACATTCCGAAATATTGCGAGGTCAAAAACGGCCTCAGCCAGCGCGACCGGCTGCACCCCTCGATCGACCACATCCTCGACGAGACGCAGGGCATCATCGTCTACCAGGAACAGGTGATGCAGATCGCGCAGGAGATGGCGGGCTATTCGCTTGGCGGCGCCGACCTTCTGCGCCGGGCCATGGGCAAGAAGATCCAGGCCGAGATGGACGCCCAGAAGCCCATCTTCCTGGAGGGCGCGGCGAAGAACGGCGTGGACGAGCGCAAGGCCGACGAGGTCTGGGCGCTGCTCGACAAGTTCGCCAATTACGGCTTCAACAAGTCCCACGCGGCCGCCTACGCGGTCGTCAGCTACCAGACGGCCTGGCTGAAGGCGAACCACCCGGTCGAGTTCATGGCCGGGATCATGAATTCCGACATCCACCTGACCGACAAGCTCGCCGTCTATGCCGAGGAGGTCCGCAAATCCGCCGATCGCGGCGGGCTGGGGCTGGAGATCGTGCCGCCCTGCGTCAACCGCTCGGAGGCGACCTTCACGACGCGGGACGGCAAGCTGGTCTATGCGCTGGGCGCGCTCAAGAACGTGGGCGTGGAAGCGATGCGGATGGTCGTCGAGGGCCGCGGGGCGCAGCCCTTCTCGACGCTCTACGATTTCGCGCGGCGCGTGGACCTGAAGCGGATCGGAAAGCGCCCGCTGGAGATGCTGGGCCGCGCCGGCGCCTTCGACGAGATCGACGGCAACCGCGCCCGCGTGCTGGACGCGCTCGACGGGCTGGTGGCCTATTCGGCGGCGATCCACGAGCAGCGCGCCTCCAATCAGGTCAGCCTGTTCGGCGAGGCGGGCGACGACCTGCCCGAACCGCGCCTGCCCTGGCGCGACGATTGGCTGCCGGCCGAACGGCTGGGCGAGGAGTTCAAGGCGATCGGCTTCTACCTCTCGGGGCATCCGCTCGACGACTACATGACCGCGCTGCGCCGCCAGGACGTGCTGACCCTGGCCGAGGTGCAGGCCCGCACCGTGAACGGCCCGATGATCGCGAAGCTGGCGGGCATCGTCTCGGCCCGGCAGGAGCGCAAATCGGCGCGCGGCAACCGCTTTGCCTTCCTGCAGGCCTCCGACCCGTCGGGCGCCTACGAGGCGATGGTCTTCTCGGACACGCTGGACGCGCATCGCGACGACCTTGAGCCCGGCTGCCGCGTCATCCTGCAGGTCGAGGCCACGCAGGAGGCCGACCAGCTGAAGCTGCTGGCCCGCGCGGTGACGCCGATGGACGACGCGGTCGACGCCGCGCCGCAGGTGGGCCTGCGCATCTTCCTCGACGCGCCGGACGCCGTGCCGCCGCTGCAGGGCCTGCTGGCGCGACTGTCGGGCGAGAGCGGCGCACGCGGGCGCGGGCCGATGCATCTGTGCCTTCTGGGCGACGACCTGCCCGGCGAGGTCGAACTGCGTCTGCCCGACCTCTACCCGGTCAACCCGAAGGTGAAGGGCGCGCTGCGCTCGCTGCCCGGCGTGGCGATGGTCGAGGAAGTCTGACCGCGGCGTTAACCGCGGTGGCGGATCGCGCGGCCGGATTAAGGATTTGGCGAGGATCGGGAGGGCATTCCCGGTGGCGTGAACCCGGTCCCGCCCGCGGGGCCCGCCGCCCGAGGTCGTCCCATGCCCGTCGTCTCCGACTACACCGCCCTGCTCGCCTCCACCTCGGACCCGGCCGCGCGCTGGAACGCGCTGCACGATCCGGGCACGGCGGTCGTGCTGACCTATACCCTCCCCGATGCGACCGAGCTGCCGCCGCTGTCGCAGACATATTACGGCGCCGATAGCGTCGCGGCCTTCACCGACGCGCAGGCCGACGCCTTTCGCCTGGCGCTGGCGGAATACGAGGCGGCGGCGGGCCTGATCTTCGTCGAGGTCGAGACCGACGCGATGATCACCGCCTATTCGGCCTCGGGGCTCAGCTCCGGCGGCGGCACGGTCTCGGGCTACGCCTTCTATCCCAACGTGACGAAGCGCGGCGCGGCCGATGTCGATCTGGTGATGAACGTCGCGGGCGACTGGCGGCCGGGCAGTTGGGGCTTCACTGTCCTTCTGCACGAGCTGGGCCATGCCACCGGCCTGAAGCACAGCTTCGAGGGGCCGGACGTGCTGGCCGATCCGCTGGATGACGACGATCACACGGTGATGACCTACACCTTCACCGGCCCGAAGCCGCAAAGTCTGCAGGAGCTGGACCGCGGCGCGCTGGACTATCTCTACGGCGCCTCGCTGGCGGGCTGGACCGCCGGGCCGCCGGACGCGGGCGGGCTGCACGCGCTGACCGGCAGCGCGAGCGATGACGTGCTGCACATGCCGCTCAACGCCCAGCGCGCGAATGGCGGCGCGGGGGCCGACGACATGACGGGCGGCGACGGGGACGACACGCTCGCGGGCGGGTCCGGCGCCGATACGCTGGCGGGCGCGGGGGGCGCCGACCTCCTGCGCGGCGGCGCGGATGCGGATCTCCTGCTGGGCGAGGCGGGCGACGATTTCATCTGGGGCGACGGCGCGGATGACGTGCTGGAAGGCGGGGCCGGGAACGACAGGCTCCTGGGCGGCGACGGCGCCGACAGCCTGCTGGGCGGGGACGGCGCGGACCTGCTGAACACCGGCGCGGGGAACGACTGGGCCGATGGCGGCACGGGCGATGACAGCCTCGCCGGCTGGGATGGCGACGACCACCTGCAGGGCGGCGCGGGCGCCGACACGCTGTCGGGCGGCATCGGGCGGGACTCGCTCGAAGGCGGCGACGGGGCGGACCTGCTGGGCGGGGGGCCGGGCGACGACACGCTGCGCGGCGGGGCGGGCGACGACCGCCTTCAGGGGCTGGACGGGAACGACATCCTGGTGGGCAGCTTCGGGGCCGATGTCCTGGAGGGCGGGTCCGGGGCCGACCGGCTGGAGGGCAACGGCGCGCGCGACACGCTGTCGGGCGGCGCGGGCGACGACTGGCTCTCGGGCGGCAGCGACCATGACCGCCTCATGGGCGATGACGGCAACGACACGCTGGCGGGCGGCAGCTTCAACGACACGCTGGGAGGCGGCGAGGGCGACGACTACCTGCTGGGCGGCGACGGCAACGACCTTCTGGTGGGCGGGAACGGCGCCGACCGGCAGGAGGGCGGCGCGGGCAACGACACACTGCAGGCCTGGGGCGGCGGCGACATGCTGATGGGCGGGCCGGGCCGCGACCTGCTGATCGACGGCACGGGCGACGACATCATGGCCGGCGGGCTGGATCTCGACCGCTTCGTCTATTCCGGCGGCCGGGACCGCATCCTCGACTGGGTCGATGGCGAGCGGGTGATGATCCGCAGCGCCGAGCTGGCGCTGGCGCAGTTGGGCCTCCCCGCGCTGCAGGGCGCCGCGACGGTCACCGCCGGAGGCTGGCGCATCGATTTCGCCCCGGGCGACAGTCTCGAGGTGACGACGGGCGCGGGGCTCGCGGCCTTCATGGACGACGTCTTCCTGATCTGAGCCGCGCTTGACGCGCGGCGGGCGATCCGGTCCCTTGCGGCCATGCCCGATGCCGCCCGCTTCCTCGCCGATCTGGACGCGCTGCGCGCCATCGGCGCGCGGGGCACGGGCGTCGTCCGCCGCGCCTTCGACGAGGCCGACATCCACGCCCGCCGCTGGCTGGCCGACCGCTTCGCCGATGCCGGGCTGGAAGCGCGGATCGATCCGGCGGGCAATGTCTGGGGCCTACGTGGGCGGCTGCTGATCGGCAGCCATATCGACACCCAGCCCGAGGGCGGATGGCTCGACGGGGCGCTCGGCGTGATCGCGGGGCTGGAGGTGGCGCGCGGCAATCCGGGCGTCTCGGTCGTGGCGTTCCAGGACGAGGAAGGCCGCTTCGGCGCGACCACCGGCTCCGAGATCTGGTCCGGCACGCTGACCTTGGCAGAGGCCGACGCGCTGACCGATCTCGACGGCCTGACCTTCGGCGCCGCTCGCGCGGCCCTGCCCGCGACCGGCGCGATGCCCGATCCGTCCCGCTTCAGCGCCTATCTCGAGCCGCATATCGAGCAGGGCCCGGTGCTCGACGCGGCGGGCGAGGCCGTGGGCGTGGTCACCGCCATCGTCGGGCTGCGGCAGGTCACCGTCACGCTGACGGGCGCGCAGAACCACGCGGGCACGACGCCGATGCATCTGCGCCGCGACGCGCTGCGCGGCCTGTCGGATGCCGATCACGCGATCCGCGCTGCGCTGGCCCCGCTGGTCACGCCCGCCTCGGTCTGGACCATCGGCCATGTCGCGCTGCATCCCAACGCGCCCTCGGCGGTGCCCGGGCGCGCGCGGTTCACCGTCCAGTGGCGCGACGCCGAGACGGCCCGCCTGGACGCGATGGAAGCGGCGATCCGGGCGGCGCTGGAGGACGTGACGCGCACCGCCGGGCTGGGGCTCGAGATCTCCGCCACCACCGCCCTGCCCCCGACTGCGATGGACCCGGGCCTGCGCGCGGTGCTGCGCGACGCCGCCGCGGCCCACGCCCCGGACCGCTGGCGCGAAATGCCGTCGGGCGCGCTGCACGACGCGACCAACGTGGCGCGGCTGATGCCCGCGGGGATGCTCTTCGCGCCGTCGATCGGCGGGATCAGCCACGATTTCGCCGAAGACACGGGCCGCGACGACTTGGCCATCTGCCTCGCGGTGCTGGCCGAGGCGGCCGCGCGCCTGACCTGAGGGTCAGATCGGCAGCGCCGTGGTGTCCTTGATATCCTCCATCACGAAGCTGGCCGAGATATCGGCCACCCCGACCCGGCCGATCAGCGCCTTGTAGAACCGGTCGTAATCCGCCATGTCGCGCACCCGCACCCGCAGGACGTAATCGAGGTCCCCGGTCATCCGATGCGCGCCCTGGATCTCGGGCATGGCCGCCACGACCGCCTGGAACTTCGCCAGCCAGGCCGGCTCATGCGCGCCGACGCGGATCAGCACCAGCACCGACAGGCCCAGCCCCAGCCGGGCCGCGTCCAGATGGGCCACGCGCTCGCGGATGATGCCGTCGGCTTCCATCCGCCGGATGCGCCGCCAACAGGCATTGCGCGACAGGCTGACCCGTTCGGCCAGCGCATCGAGCGACAGCGTGGTGTCGCATTGCAGCTGGCGCAGGATGCGGCGGTCAATTTCGTCGATGGATCCGCTCATTCGTGGGACGTTATCCCACACCTAACGTGCACGCGAGCGAAGAATGGGAGCCCGTCACCCCATCCGGGGGCGCAGTCTGGCGCAAAGCAACAGGAGCTCCCATGACCCAGATCGCCCAATTCGTCCGCGCCTTCCACGACCATCCCGCCAGCGTCGACGAGAGCTATTTCGGCCATATGCGGTTCGCGCTGGGCTTCGCCGGGGCGCTCCTGCTGGCGGGCGGCGCGGCGCTGGTTCACGCCTTCGTCCCGCCGCTCTTCGAGACGACCGCGAGCCGGATCGTCAAGCGCCTGCATGCGCGTCTCATCGCCCGGCACTGACGACCGGCGGCCCGTCAGGCCCAGCGCACCTCGCCCAGGAAGATGTAGCCCGCGCCGTAGATCGTCTTGATCAGCGCCGGGTTCTTCGGGTCCTCGCCCAGCTTGGCGCGCAGCCGGCTGATGCGGACATCCATCGCGCGGTCGAAGCTCTCGCCCGCCGCACCGCCCAGCGCCTCCTGCATCTCGGCGCGGGTGAGCAGGCGGCGGGGGCGTTCGAGGAAGAGCCGCAGCACCTCGGCCTCGGCCTGGCTGAATGGCGTCTCGCCTTGCGGACCCGTCAGCAGGAAGCGGTCGAAATCGGCGGTGAAGGGGCCGAAGCTGGCGCGGGCGCGTTGCGGCGGCGCGGTCTTGCGCAGCCGGGCGCGGATGCGAGCGACGATCTCGGCGGGCTCGAAGGGTTTGACGACGTAATCGTCGGCGCCGAGCTCCAGCCCCGTCACCCGGTCCTGCACCCCGCCACGCCCCGAGATGATGATGATCGCCGCGCCGCCCTCCAGCGCCAACCGCGAGACCACGGCCAGCCCGTCGCGGTCGGGCAGGCCCAGATCGACGAGGCAGATATCGGGCATTGCGGTGCGCAGCGCGGCCTCGAACGCGTCGGCGCGGGCATAGGCCTGCACCTCCATCCCCGCGGCGGCGATGGCATCGGACAAGAGCGCGCGGATCGCCGGATCGTCGTCGAGGACCGCGACGCGCGGCGCGGCCACGGTCACGCCAGCACCGCGGCCAGCTTCTCGACCGAGAAGGGCTTGCGCAGCACCGGCCAATGCGCGGCGGCATCGCGGTAGAGCGGGGCGTCGGCCTGCAGCGAGGTCATCAGCGCCACCGCCAGCCCCCGCGCCGCCGCGTCGCGCGCGAGGTCGAGCCCGGTCTCGTCGGTCTTCAGCATGATGTCGGTCAGCACCAGGCCGATCCCCTCGATATCCAGCAGGTTGCGCGCCTCGGCCACGCCCGCCGCTTCCAGCACGGAATGGCCCGCGGCCACCAGCCTGTCGCGCACCGCCTCGCGGATATGGGCGGCGTCCTCGACCAGAAGGACCAGCATCGGCGCCGGGCCGGGCGGCGGCTGGCGCAGCGGCAGGCGCAGGGTGACGAGCGCTCCCCCGCCCGGCGCGCGGCCCAGCCGGGTGCGCCCGCCCGCCAGCTTGACCACGTCGTAGACCATCGACAGGCCGAGGCCCGTCCCCTCCTCGCCCTTTTCGGTGAAGAACGGCTCGAGCCCGCGTTCCAGCGCCTGCTTGCTGAAGCCGGGCCCGGTATCGGCGACTTCGATCTCGAGCCAGGTGTCGCGGAGCGGCCGGGCGATCAGGGTGATGCGGCCCGCCGCGTCGCCGATCGCGTCGCGGGCGTTCAGGATGAGGTTCAGCGCGGCGTCGCGCAGCGCGTCGGGGTCGAGGAGGACCGGCGCCTCCAGCCCCTCGACCGTCCAGTCCAGCGTGACCCGCTCCGGCAGGGAGGCGCCGCCCAGCACCGCCACCTCGCCCAGAAAGGCCCGCAGCTCGGTGGCCCGCGGCGCCAGGTCGCGCGGTCCCGACAGGCCCGAGATCTGGTCGATCAGCATCCCGCCCCGCGTCGCGGCCACGCCGATCGCCTCGACCGCGGCGCGGGCCTCGGGGGCCAGCGCCATGCCGCCCAGCTTGTCCTTCAACCCCAGGATGACCGTCAGCAGGTTGGCGAAATCATGCGCCATGCCGGAGGTCAGCTGCGCCGCCACTTGCCGCCCCGCCGATTGCGCCAGCGCCGAGCGGGCCTGCGCCTCCTCGGTGATGTCCATCGACAGGGCGTAGACGCCGACGACTTCGCCACCGTCGCGGTCAGGGGTGAAGCTGACGCGGATACGGCGGCCGGACGGATCATGCGTGATCTCGAACGCGTCGGCCTCGCCGCCCAGCGCGCGGTCGAGATGCGGGGCGATCTTGGCATAGGTCGGCGCGCCCAGCGCCTCCTCCATGGTCAGGCCCAGGATCTCGGCATCGGCGCCCGGCATGACGGTGCCCAGCTTGCGGTTCGAGAAGGTGTAGCGCCGGTCGTGGTCCAGCCGGGCGATATGGGCGGGCAGCATCTCGGTGGTCAGGCGGATGCGCGCGGCCATCTCGGTGGCCTCGACCCGCGCCTCCTCCAGCGCGGTATTGGCGGCGGCGAGCTTGCGGTTGGCCTGCGCCAGCTCCTCGGCCCGGGCCAGGAGCTGTTCGGACAGCACCTCGGAGCGCGCGCGCAAGAGGCGCTCCTGCGACTTCATCGCCGTGATGTCGGTATAGACGGTGACCCAGCCCCCCTGCGGCAGGGGCGAACCCTCCACCGCGACGACCCGGCCGTCGGGGCGGGTCCGCTCCAGGTAATGCGGCTCGAAGGCGCGGGCCTGCGCCACGCGGGCGGCGACCGTGGCCTCGACATCCTCGACGGGCCCGTATTCGCCGCGCTCGACGAGAAAGCGGATCGTCTCCTCGAAGCTGACGCCCGGGCGGGTCAGCCGCTCGGGCAGGTCGAAGAGCGTGGCGTACATCCGGTTGCTGACCGCCAGCCGAAGTTCCGCGTCGTATATCGACAGGGCCTGGCCGATCAGGTTCAGCCCGGCTTGGGTCATGCGGGCGGTGGTTGCGGCGCTGCGCTCGGGCACGGGGCGGGTCCTCCGGGGAGGCGACGTTAGCAGGTGGGCGGATGGCGGCAAGCGCGGCCGCGTCGCAAACGACGCCGCATGCGGCGCTGCGGCGGGATCGGGCCCGGTCGCCGTCCAGCTAGGGGTCGGGGGGGCGCCGAGCGCCCGCAGAGAAGGAGACGGCATGTTCAACGTGCTCGCCGGGGTCTGGGCGCTGCTTCTGGGCATCGTCTTCCTGATGCTGGGCAACGGCATGCATTTCACGCTGATCGGCCTGCGCGGCGGGATCGAGGGCTTTTCCGCGGCGGAACTGGCGGTCGTCTCGTCGGGCTATTTCGTGGGCTTCCTGTCGGGGGCGAAGCTGACGCCCGGCCTGATCCAGCGTGTGGGCCATGTCCGCGTCTTCGCCGCGCTCGGCAGCTTCATGTCGGCGGGGCTGATCGCCTTTCCCCTGCTCGCCCTGCCCTTCACCTGGACGCTTCTGCGCATCCTGATCGGCTTCTGCATGTCCGGAATTTATGTCACCGCGGAAAGCTGGCTCAACGCGGCCTCGACGAACGAGACGCGCGGCAAGGTGCTGTCGGCCTACATGATCGCGCAGACGCTGGGCATCATCGGGGCGCAGGCGCTCTTGAACCTGGGTGACGCGGCGGGGGCAGCGCTGTTCATTGGCGCCTCGATCCTGGTCTCGATCTCCTTCGGGCCGATCCTGCTGTCGGTCACCCCCACCCCGCCGGCCGAGATCACGCGCGCCATGCCGCTGCGCGGGCTCTTCCGCGCCTCGCCGCTGGGGACGGTGGGCATTTTCCTGCTGGGCACGATCTACGCCACGCAAACCAGCATGGGCGCCGTCTTCGGAACGCTGATCGACCTCTCGGCAGCCGAGATCTCGCTCTTCATCGCGATGCTCTTCGCCGGAGCCCTGGTGCTGCAATACCCGATCGGATGGCTGTCGGACCGGATCGACCGGCGGCAGGTGATCTGCGGGGTCGCCGCGCTGGGGGCGCTCTTTTGCCTTGCGGGCTGGCTGGGCGGCGCGGCGCGCTGGCCGCTGATGGGCGCGGCCTTCCTGACGGGCGGGATGACGACGCCGCTCTACGCGCTGATGCTGGCCTATACCAACGACGCGCTTTCGACCGAAGAGATGCCCGCCGCCTCGGGCGGGCTGGTGCTGAGCTTCGGGATCGGCGCGATCCTCGGGCCGCTCGCCACCGGCTGGGCCATGGAAAGCGCCGGTCCGTTTTCCTTCTGGCTGGTGCTGGGCGGCACCTTCGCGGCGATCGCGCTCTACGCGCTCTACCGGATGACGCAACGCGCCGTGCTGCCGCCGGAGGAGACCGAGAGCTATATCGGCGTGCTGCCCACGGCGACGCCCATGGCGGTCGAGGCGGCGGGAAGCTGGACGGCCGAGCAGGCCGAGCACGAGGGCGAGGCCGGGACGGGTGCGCCCTGAACTGCCGGGCGCCGCCGTTACAGTTCGTAAGATTTCGGAAACATCCCTGAGAGAATCACGGCGCAGCTTTCCGGGCGGAGCCGTGCGGCCGGGGAGGGCCGCGCGGAGGGGAGAGAGCGATGCGCCAGACCGCCCTGCGGACGATTCCGGATTTCATGGACCGCAATGCCGAGGAATTCGGCACGGCCCCCGCCTATCGCGAGAAGGAATTCGGGATCTGGCAGGAATGGAGCTGGGCCAAGGCCCGCACCGAGATCGAGGAGATGGCGCTGGGCCTGATCGCCCGCGGCATCGAGATCGGCGAGCATGTCGCGGTGATCGGCCGAAACCGCCCGCAGCTCTACATGTCGATGGTCGCCGCCCAATGCGCGGGCGCGATCCCGGTGCCGCTCTACCAGGATGCCGTGGGCGAGGAGATCGCCTACGTGCTGCAGCACTGCTCGGCCAAGTTCGTCATCGCGGGCGACCAGGAGCAGGTGGACAAGGTGCAGGAGGTGCGCGACCGCATCGAGGGGCTGCGCCACATCGTCTATCTCGACGGACGGGGGCTGCGGAAATACGACCATTCCGAAATGTCCTCGATGGCCGACCTGCGCGAGACGGGGCGCGGCGCTGACCGTGCCGAGATGGAGCGCCGCCGCGCCCAGCAGACCGGGGCCACCACCTGCGTGATGCTCTATACCTCGGGCACCACCGGCAAGCCCAAGGGCGTGGTGCTGAGCCACGACAACATCGTCGCGACCTCGAAGGCCTCGGCGGAGTTCGACCATCTGCGCCGCGACGACGAGGTGCTGGCCTACCTGCCGATGGCCTGGGTCGGCGATTTCATCTTCTCGATCGGCCAGGCGATGGTCACCGGCTTCTGCGTCAACTGCCCCGAGAGCGCCGACACGGTGATGCAGGACCTGCGCGAGATCGGGCCGACCTATTACTTCGCACCGCCGCGGGTGTTCGAGACGCAGCTGACCAACGTGATGATCCGGATGGAGGATGCAAGCCCGCTGAAGAAGAAACTCTTCGACAGCGCGATGGCCCATGCCAAGACGGTGGGGCCGAAGATCCTCGACGGCAAGGACGTGCCGTTTCTCGACCGCGTGAAATACCGCCTCAACGAGATCCTCGTCTTCGGTCCGCTGAAGAACACGCTGGGTCTGAGCCGGGTGCGCGTGGGCTATACCGCGGGCGAGGCGATCGGGCCGGAGCTCTTCGATTTCTACCGCTCGATCGGGATCAACCTGAAGCAGCTCTACGGCCAGACCGAGGCCTCGGTCTTCATCACCCAGCAGAAGGATGACGAGGTCCGCGCCGACACGGTGGGCACGCCCACGCCGGGGGTGGAGCTGAAGATCGCCGAGACGGGCGAGGTCTTCTACCGCTCGCCCGGCAGCTTCCAGGAGTATTACCAGAACCCCGAGAGCACCGCCTCGACCAAGGATCCCGAGGGCTGGGTCGCGACCGGCGACGCGGGCTTCATCGAGCCCGAGACCGGGCATCTGCGGATCATCGACCGGGCCAAGGACGTGGGCAAGATGGCCGACGGCGCGCTGTTCGCGCCCAAATTCGTCGAGAACAAGCTCAAGTTCTTCCCCGAGATCTACGAGGCCGTGGTCTTCGGCAACGGGCGCGAGAAATGCGTGGCCTTCCTGAACATCGACCTAACGGCGGTCGGCAACTGGGCGGAGCGCAACAACCTCGCCTACGGCTCCTACCAGGAACTGGCGCAGCACCCCCGCGTGATCGAGATCATACGCGGCCACGTGAACAGCGTGAACAGGTCGGTGGCCGAGGACGAGATGCTGGCCGGCTGCCAGGTCCATCGCTTCCTCGTGCTGCACAAGCAGCTGGATGCCGACGACGAGGAGATGACGCGCACCCAGAAGGTCAAGCGCCGCACGATCGAGGAGAAATACGCCGATCTGATCGAGGGGCTCTATGCCGGCGAGGACGAGGTCTACACCGAGACCGAGGTCACCTACGAGGACGGCCGCAAGGGGAAGATCCGCGCCACGGTCAAGCTGATCGACGCCGAGGTGGTGCCGGTCAAGGCCAAGCCGGTGACGGTTCAGGTGGAGGCGGCGGAGTGAGGTTGCTCACCTACCCCTCTTCGGCCAGATATCTCCGCAATGTGGGAATTTTCTTGGATTTTGGGCCGAGTTCTCGACGCTTTCGAGCGCATCGGAGACGTGATGGCGCGGTGGCGGGTCTCACTCCCGACCGCAGCGTTGGCGGTCATCATCCCGATGTTCGCGTCATCTCCAGGCTTAGGTATCACTGCCCAATACGTTTGGGTGGCCGTTCCGACACTCGCGATAATGGGGCGGCTGATCCGAAATGGAGGCTTCTATATGCCAACCGAGGCCGAAGTCTTTCAATTTCAGCGGATGAGCCTCCCGTTCCTTGCCGGACTAATCGGTATTATTGTGGCAAGATGGGAAGCGAGTGGCGTAATGGCGCCTTCTTTGACCTCCGGCACGGATCTTCTTCCACCAATCTGATCAGACGATCCAAGCCTGTATTCGAGGCCCCTACTGCATCCATCAGATGGGCGCGGGAATTCGCATCGCGCCCGACGCGGAGGCTCCCATGCTAGACGCAAACCCCACCACCACCGCCGACGGCCGCACGATCGGCGGCACGGTCCTCGACCTGCGCAACATCACGCTGCGCTTCGGCGGCGTGGAGGCGATCAAGGACATCTCCTTCGACATCCGCGAGGGCGAGATCCGGGCGATCATCGGGCCGAACGGCGCGGGCAAGTCCTCGATGCTCAACGTCATCTCGGGCTTTTACGTGCCCCAGGAGGGCGAGGTCTGGTTCCGCGGCAAGCGGCGCCCGCAGATGAAGCCCTACCAGGTCGCGCAGCAGGGCATCGCGCGCACCTTCCAAAACATCGCGCTCTTCGAGGGGATGAGCGTTCTGGACAACGTGATGACCGGGCGGCTGGGCTACATGAAGACCAACATGCTGAGCCAGGCCATCTGGTGGGGGCGCGCCCAGCGCGAGGAGGTCGAGAACCGCGCCGCCGTCGAGCGCGTCATCGACTTCCTGGAGATCCAGCATATCCGCAAGACGCCGGTGGGCCGCCTGCCCTACGGCCTGAAGAAGCGGGTCGAGCTGGCCCGCGCGCTGGCCGCCGACCCGAGCTTGCTGCTGCTCGACGAGCCGATGGCTGGCATGAATGTCGAGGAGAAGGAGGACATGTCCCGCTTCATCCTCGACGTGAACGACGAGTTCGGGACCACCATCGCCCTGATCGAGCATGACATGGGGGTCGTCATGGACCTGTCCGACCGCGTGGTCGTGATGGATTACGGCCGCAAGATCGGCGACGGCACCCCCGACGAGGTGCGCAAGAACCAGGACGTGATCGACGCCTATCTGGGGGTCGCCCATGACTGAGGCCGCGCGCCGCCCGAAGGCGCCGGGGCTCTGCCCCGGATGCCGAGGTAGTTCCGGCCAGAGGACGGTTCGGAACATCGCGCCCGTCCGTCCGGTTGGGTTTCCGATACAAAGGAGACCTGCACATGAGCAATCACCACGACTGGATCAAGAAGACGCTGGCCGACATCCTGGGCGAGGACCGGGGGCTGCCGGATTACACCATCCAGCGGCTGGAGGGCTTCCGGCCCGAGGATCTGGACGCGCTCAGGATCAACGAGAAACAGGCCGTGTTCGACGCGATGAAGCAGGCCGCGCATTCCTCGCGCGATGCCCGCGGCGCGACCACGGCCGAGGACGGGCAGACCCGGCCGCCGCTGGTGGACGGGGATATCGACTGGGGGCTGCGCGCGGCGAAATCCGCGCTGGAGGCGATCCCCGCCGGCAAGCGGTCGGAGAAGGCCAACGAGCTGCTGGCCGCCTGCACTTGCCCCGCGGCGACCGGTCCCAATCCGGGGATCGACGGCGGCAGCTCGGCGCATCGCGACCCGGCACCGGCGCTCGACCGCAATATCGGCTCGTCGGAAAAGCCCCTGCCCAACTGACCCGCCCCGCCGCTCCGGCGGCGCGTCCCATCATCCGCGGCCCGTCCCCCGGCACCTGCCGGGCGGCGGGCCGTTTCACGTTCGGAGGTGCCCGTGCCTGACCAGTTTCTCTACGGCGTGGAGGTCGCGCTGAACGGCCTGATGGCGGGGGTGATGTATTCGCTCGTCGCGCTGGGCTTCGTGCTGATCTTCAAGGCCAGCGGCATCTTCAACTACGCGCAGGGCGTGATGGCGCTCTTCGCGGCGATGACGCTGGTGGGCATCCAGTCGGGCCAGGTGCCCTTCGCGCATCTCATCAACGCCACCTTCGGGACCGAGATCCACCATTTCGGCTGGGAGGTGCCGGCGCTGGCCGCGATCCTGCTGACGGTGGTGGTGATGATCGGCTTCGCCTGGGCGGTGAACGCCTTCATCTTCAAGCATCTGGTGAACCAGGAGCCGATCATCCTGTTCATGGCGACCATCGGGCTGGCCTATTTCCTCGAAGGTGTGGCCGACCTGATGTGGGGCTCCGAGATCAAGACGCTGGACGTGGGCCTGCCGCAGGGCGCGAGCCTCTGGCTGGAGGAGAATACCTCCTTCCTGGGCGGCGAGGGCTTCTACGGCTTCTTCATCGACAAGCTCGACATCGTGGCCACGGTGATCGCCGCGCTGCTGGTCGCGGGACTGGTGATCTTCAGCCAATACACCAAGCAGGGCCGGGCGCTGCGCGCGGTGGCCGACGACCACCAGGCGGCGCTGTCGGTGGGCATCTCGCTCAACTTCATCTGGGTGCTAGTCTGGTCGATCGCGGGCTTCGTGGCGCTGGTCGCGGGCATCATGTGGGGCGCGAAATCGGGGGTGCAGTTCTCGCTCTCGCTGATCGCGCTTAAGGCGCTGCCGGTGCTGATGCTGGGCGGCTTCACCTCGATCCCGGGCGCCATCGTCGGCGGGCTGATCATCGGCGTGGGCGAGAAGCTCTTCGAGTTCCTGATCGGCGCGCCCTATCTGGGCGGCGCGACCGAGAACTGGTTCGCCTACGTTCTGGCGCTGGTCTTCCTCGTGTTCCGCCCGCAGGGCCTGTTCGGGGAGAAGATCATTGAACGGGTCTGAGCCCCGGCGCCTCACCTGCCATTGCGGCAGGGCCGAGCTGCGGGTGACCTTGGCCGAGCCCGCCAGCGCGGCGCGGCGCTGCGACTGCTCGTTCTGCCGTCGCAGGCAGGCGGGGAACGTGGATGTCCGCGACGGTGATATGGAGGTGGTTCGCGGCGAGACGCTGACCCTCTACCAGTTCGGAACGCACACGGCCGAGCATTACTTCTGCAGCGTCTGCGGCTGCTACACCCATCATCGACGCCTGTCGGACCCGTCCGTCATGGGCGTCAACGTGGCGGGCCTCGACGGTGTGAACCCGCGCGCGTCCGAGCCGATGCCCTGGGTGGACGGCGCCGACGCGGACGAATTGTCGGGGGCGGCCCGATGAGCGGGCCTGTCGCATCCGGACGCGGGGTGTTCTGCCCGGCCGCCGATCCGTTGGCCGCGATCACCGGGAAAGACGGAAACCGGGATTCGGGTCTTCTTCGTGGTCCCGCCCGCAGGGGCGCCTCGGGGAGAAGATCATTGAACGGGTGTGAGGCGGCTCAGAAGAGGCCGGTATCGGCGATGGCCATGACGACGATCAACACGAAGCCCAGGACGATCAGGCCGCCCAGCGCCAGCGCGCCGACCTCGGTCATCGCGAGAAGCGTCGTGCCGCCGATCAATCCGCCCAGCGCCAGCATCCAGGTCGGGATGCCGGCCAGCCTCGTGTTCGAGCGGCGGGGTGGGCGGGCCTGCGGCACCGGGCTCAGCAGCCGCGCCTTCAGCGTCGCGAATTCCTCCGCCGTGATCTCCTCGCGGTCGCGCAGCTCCAGCAGCTTCTGCAGCTCAGAGGCGGGTGTGGCCATGTCCAGGTCTCCTCGGTCGGTCGAACCGACGGGACCCTGCAACGCGAGAATGGCACAAATTGGGCAATCGGCCCGCACGCAGACAGGAGGCCGAAATGCTCTATCGTGAGGCCGGCGACTTCAAGACGACCTACACCGCCGACAGCCAGACCTTTCCGATCAAGTTCGACCGGCTGGGCTATTGGGTGATCCTCGCCATCGCGGTGCTGGCGCTGCCCTTCCTGGTGACGGATTACTGGGCGAACGCGGTGCTGGTGCCCTTCCTGATCTACGCGATCGCGGCGCTGGGGCTGAACATCCTCACCGGCTATTGCGGACAGGTCAGCCTCGGCACCGGGGGGTTCATGGCGGTGGGGGCCTACTCCGCCTACAAGCTGATGACCGGGTTCGAGTGGATGGACATGATCACGGTCACGCTGCTCTCGGGCCTGATCACGGCCGCCGTGGGCGTGCTGTTCGGCTTGCCCAGCCTGCGGATCAAAGGGTTCTACCTCGCGGTGGCGACGCTGGCGGCGCAGTTCTTCCTGGTGTGGATGTTCAACAAGGTGTCGTGGTTCTACAACTACTCCGCCTCGGGCCAGATCAGCGCGCCCGAGCGCGAGATCTTCGGCATCCTCGTCACCGGCCCCAACACCGAACCCTGGGCGCAGTACTTGTTCTGCCTGCTTTTCGTGGTGGTCCTGGCCTGGGTCGCGCGCAACCTGACGCGCGGCACGGTGGGGCGGAAATGGATGGCGATCCGCGACATGGACATCGCCGCCGAGATCATCGGCGTGAACCCGCTGCGCGCCAAACTGTCGGCCTTCGCGGTCTCGTCCTTCTTCATCGGGGTCTCGGGGTCGCTCTTCTTCACCGTCTATCTGGGCGCGGTCGAGGTGGGCGAGGCCTTCGGCATCCAGAAATCGTTCCTCGTGCTCTTCATGATCATCATCGGCGGGCTGGGCTCGATCTTCGGCAGCTTCGCGGGCGCGGCCTTCCTGGTCTTGCTGCCGGTCGCGCTGAAGCTCTTCGGGGTCGACCTGCTGGGCTGGCCCACGGATATCGTCGCCCATCTCAACCTTGTCATCGTGGGCGGATTGATCGTCTTCTTCCTGGTGGTCGAACCGCATGGGCTGGCGCAGCTCTGGCGGCTCACCAAGGAGAAGCTGCGGCTCTGGCCGTTCCCGCACTGAATTCCGGCGGGCATTCCGGTGCCCGCCCATAAAGGCCGCCCAAGCGGTCGCATCGGACAACCAAGGGAGGAATACCGATGATGAAGAGACTAGGAGCCCTGACCGTGGCCGCCATGATGGCCGCCGCGCCGGCGATGGCCGAGCTGGTCATCCCGGACCTGAGCTACCGCACCGGCCCCTACGCCGCCGGCGGCATCCCGTTCTCGGACGGCTACCAGGACTATTTCACGCTGCTCAACCAGCGTGACGGCGGCATCGGCGGCGAGCCGGTGCGGGTGCTGGAATGCGAGACGGGCTACAACACCGAGAAGGGTGTCGAGTGCTACGAGTCCACCAAGGGTGAAGGCGCGCTGGTCTATCAGCCACTCTCGACCGGCATCACCTACCAGCTGATCCCCAAGGCCGCGGCCGACGGCATCCCGCTCCACACGATGGGCTACGGCCGGACCTCGGCGCGCAACGGCGAAGTGTTCAACAACGTCTTCAATTACCCGGCCAATTACTGGGACGCGGCCTCGGTGGCGGTGAACTACCTGCTGGACCAGAACGAGGGCTCGCTCGACGGCAAGACCATCGCGCTGGTCTATCACAACTCCGCCTACGGCAAGGAGCCGATCCGCACCCTGCAGGCGCTGGGCGAAAAGCACGGCTTCTCGCTGACCGAGATCGCGGTGGACCATCCCGGCCAGGAGCAGAAGTCGCAATGGCTGCAGATCCGGCGCGAGCGTCCGGATTACGTGCTGATGTGGGGCTGGGGCGTGATGAACCAGGTCGCCATCCAGGAGGCCGCGAACATCAACTACCCGATGGACCAGTTCATCGGGAACTGGTGGGCCGGGGCCGAGCATGACGTGACCCCCGCGGGTGCGGCGGCCGACGGCTACCTGTCGCTCAACATGAACACGCTGAACCCCGATCTGCCGGTCTTCGACGAGATCCGGGCGCAGGTGGTCGATGCGGGCATGGCCGCGGGCGACGGCTCGAACGTGGGCAGCGTGCTCTACACGCGGGGCATGTATGCCGCGATGCTGGCCGCCGAGGCGATCCGCAAGGCGCAGGAGATCCACGGCGTCTCGGACATCACCCCCGAGATGATGCGCGACGGGATGGAGGCGCTCGAGATCACCGCCGCCCGCATGGAGGAGCTGGGCATGCCGGCGATTGGGCCCGAGTTCTCGGTCTCCTGCCAGAACCACGGCGGGTCGGGCGAGGGCCTCGTGCAGCGCTGGAACGCATCCGAGATGCGCTTCGAGCCGCTGACCGACTTCATCAGCCCCGACCGCGAGATCATCGATCCGCTGATCGAGGAGGACTCGATGGCCTACGCCGCCGAGAACAACATCACGCCCGGCTGCGCCGAGAGCTGATCGACACCGCGCCCCGGCCGCCACGCGCGGCCGGGGCCCCTCGCCTTCGCCTTGCCGCCCGGGACCCGGGCCGCAGCGCAAAGGCGACGCCCAGGAGGGAACGACATGCTGGACCAGGCACAGACGGCGCCGGAAGCCGCAGCCGAGACGGGCGAGGCCCTTCTCGAGGTCAATAATATCGAGGTGATCTACAATCACGTGATCCTCGTGCTGAAGGGCGTCAGCCTGTCGGTCGCCAAGGGCGGGATCACCGCGCTTCTGGGCGGCAACGGCGCGGGCAAGTCCACCACGCTCAAGTCGATCTCGAACCTGCTGCGTTCCGAGCGGGGCGAGGTCACCAAGGGCTCGATCCTCTACAAGGGCGAGCGCATCCAGGACCTGTCGCCCGCCGACCTCGTCGAGCGCGGCGTGGTGCAGGTGATGGAGGGCCGCCACTGCTTCGAGCACCTCACCATCGAGGAAAACCTGCTGACCGGCGCCTACACCCGCAAGGACGGCGCCAAGGCGACGCAGGACGACCTCGAGCTCGTCTACAGCTATTTCCCTCGCCTCAAGGAGCGCCGCCGCAGCCAGGCGGGCTACACTTCGGGCGGCGAGCAGCAGATGTGCGCCATCGGCCGCGCGATGATGGCCCGCCCCGAGATGATCCTGCTCGACGAGCCGTCAATGGGCCTCGCCCCGCAGCTGGTGGAGGAGATCTTCGGCATCGTGAAATCCCTCAACGAGGACGAGGGCGTCAGCTTCCTGCTGGCCGAGCAGAACACCAATGTCGCGCTGCGCTTCGCCCATCGCGGCTATATCCTCGAGTCGGGCCGCGTGGTGATGGACGGCCCCGCCAAGGAGCTGCGCGAGAACCCGGACGTGAAGGAATTCTACCTCGGCATGTCCGAGGAAGGCCGCAAGAGCTTCCGCGACGTGCGCTCCTACCGCCGCCGCAAGCGTTGGCTGTCGTGAGCGTCGCCGAAAAGGTCACCTGCCGGACGCCCAATGGCGGTGCGGCCACGAACATCCCCGCGTGGAAATTCGACGCCTGCCGCGCCGCGCTGCTGGCCGAGCTGGCCGCGAACGAAGCCGTGCGCGCAGCCGACCTCATCACCGGGGCGACGGCGCGGCTGGCGGCGCGCGACCGGGACCGGCTCGGCTCGCCCGGCTGGCACCTGACCACCACCCGGCTGGAGCTGGAAGTGCGCGGCGAGATCCGCCGCGTGCCCGGCGCGCCGGTGCGGCTGGCGCTGCCGTGACCGCCGGCGCCGCCCTTCGCCGCCCGACCCCGCGCGGTGCGGGGGCGGCCTGATGCGCGCCTTTCTCGGCCTGCCCGTGCCCGAGCCCTGGATCGGGCCCCTGATGCGCGCCCAGGGCCGCATCCCCGGCGGGCGGTCCGTGCCCGCCGACGACTTGCACCTGACCCTCGCCTTCCTCGACGACCAGCCCGAGGCCCGGCTGGAGGCGCTGCACGACGCGCTGGAGGCCCGCGCCGCCCCGGCCGTCACCCTGACCGCGACCGGCTATGCAAGCTTCGGGTCCAAGCGCGCGCGGCTGGTCGCGCTGGACGTCGCCGCCACGCCCGAGCTCTCGGCCCTGCGCAAGCGCATCCGCAACGCCTGCCGCGGCGCCGGGATCGACCTGCCGCGCGAACGCTTCCGCCCGCATGTCACGCTGGTGCGCTTCCCCGCCGCCGCGCCACCCGACCCCGCCCGCCTGCCGCGCGCGCTGGCCGGGCTGGGCCTGCCCGAGATGGCCCCGGCCGAGGCGCGGCTGGCCGTGCTCTGGGGGTCCGACCTCACCCCCTCGGGGCCCGTCTACACCCCGCTCGCGCAATATCCCCTGCGGGCCGCGTGATGGCCGGGACCCCCGCCGCCGCCGCCGCATTGGCCTCCGGAAGGAGGCGCCGATGAGCCGTCAGGAGATCGTGGACGCCCTGATCGAGCACCAGGGCCAGCTCTATTCCGAAGCGATCGGCGCCAATTTCGCCCGCGACACCCCGCAGGAACTCTTCCACTGGCTGATCGGCGCGCTGATGCTCGCCGCGCGGATCGACAGCGGGCTGGCCGTGGCCGCGGCGGCGAAGCTGCGCGAGGCGGGGCTGCACAAGATCGACGCCATCCTCGACGCCGATGACGCGCGCCTGATCGAGGTGCTGACCGACGGCGGCTACGCCCGCTACCGCGAGGTGACGACCGGCTATCTGAAGGAGACGGCGGCGTGGGCGCGGGACAGCTTCGACGGCGACCTCCGCGTTTTGCGCGACCGGGCCGAGGATGCCGACGCCCTGCTCGAGGCGCTGCAGGGCGCCAAGGGCATCGGGCCGATAGGCGCCGCGATCTTCGCGCGCGAGGCGCAGCTCGTCTGGGACATCTTCCATCCGCGCGCGGATGGGCCGGCGCTCGATGCCGCGCGGGATCTCGGCCTGCCCGACGACGCGGAGGCGCTCCTGAAGCTCGCCGGCGGGCGGGAGCGCTTCGTGCGGCTGATGGCGGCGCTCACCCGCGCAGCACTCGACGGCCCCGCCGACGCCGTCCGGGCGGCCCGATGAGCGCCGCGCGCCACAGGACCCGCGGCAGCGCGATCCGCCGCGTCGCGCTGCGCCTCGGCCGGCAGCTGGAGCGCGGCCTGGAACGCATCGGCGCCCGCCGCGGCGCCGAGCCGGTGCTGGAGGCCTATTGCGGCTATGCCGAACCCGACGCGCTGGTGCTGCGCGGCCGCGTCCTGACCCATCTGCGCGAGGCCCATCCCGACCCGCGCCAGTCGCGGCTGACGAACCTGCGCCAGATGGCTTCGCTGTTCTTCACCGACGAGGTCGCGGGCGTCACCGTGACCGGCGGCGGCACCACCGCGATCAGCGACGCCGAGGGCTACGTCACCCTGCGCGTTCCGCCGCGCCGCGCCGACGTGGCCGCGGGCAATATCTGGGCCGGCGTGCCCGTGATGGTCGAGGGCCGCCCCGCGACCGAGATTGCCTTCCCGGTCCGGATGCCCGCGCCGTCGGCCACGCATCTGGTGATCTCCGATATCGACGACACGATGATCGAGACCGGCGCGCATTCGCTGGCGCGCAACCTCTGGACCACCTTCACCGGCTCCGCGCTGACCCGCACCGTGCATGACGACGCGGTCCGGCTGATGCGCGCGCTGGAAGCGGGGGGGCGAACCCGATCTTCTACGTCTCCTCCTCGCCCTGGAACCTCTACCGGTTCCTCGACGCGCTCTTCGCGCGAAACGACGTGCCACGCGGGCCGATGTTCCTGCGCGACCTGGGCCTGACCGAGGATGGCGTGGGCGCCAGCCACGGCTCCCACAAGGGCGCCGCCATCGACGCGATCCTCGCCGCCAATCCGGATCTGCCGGCCTACCTGATGGGCGATTCCGGCCAGAAGGACGCGGCCGTCTATCTCGATGCCGTCCGCCGCCACCCGGGCCGCATCCGGGGCGTCGCCCTGCGCGAGCCCGCGCCCGGAACGGGCGACAACGATGCCGCCGCCTTCGCCGCCATCGCGGCGGAGGGCGTGCCCTGCTACCACGCGCCCGATTTCGACGGGGCGCTCGACCATTGGGGACTGTCATGAGCCATTACGACGATCTGGAAACCCGCAGCGCCGACGAACGCGCCGCCGCGCAGCTCGCCGCGTTGCGCAAGCAGCTGGCCCAGACCTCGGGCGCGCCGGGCGGGCTCGCCCCCGACGACATCGAAAGCCTCGACGACCTCGCGCGGCTGCCCGTGCTGCGCAAATCCGAACTCGTCGAACGCCAGGCCGCCCGCCGGCCCTTCGGCGGCATCCGCGTCTCGAACCTCGCCCAGATCTTCCAGTCGCCGGGCCCGATCTACGAGCCGGGCGGCGTCACCCATGACTGGTGGCGCATGGGCCGCTTCCTGCATGCCTGCGGCATCGGCACGACCGATATCGTGCAGAACTGCTTCGGCTACCACCTGACCCCCGCCGGCCACATTTTCGAAAGCGGCGCGCGCGCCGTGGGCGCCGTGGTCGTGCCCGCGGGCGTGGGCCAGACCGACCTGCAGGTCCGTGCGGCGGCCGATCTGGGCTGCACCGCCTATGCGGGCACGCCCGACTATCTGAAGGTGATCCTCGACCGCGCCGAAGAGATGGGCGAGATGCTGTCCTTCACCCGCGCGGCCGTGGGCGGCGGCGCGCTGTTCCCCAGCCTGCGCCAGGAATACGCGGATCGCGGGATCGCGTGCCTGCAATGCTACGCCACCGCTGATCTTGGCAACATCGCCTACGAGTCCCAGGCGATGGAGGGAATGATCATCGACGAGGGCGTCATCGTCGAAATCGTCCGCCCCGGCACCGGCGACCCCGTGGCCGAGGGCGAGGTGGGCGAGGTCCTCGTCACGTCGCTCAACCCCGATTACCCGCTGATCCGCTTCGCCACGGGCGACCTGTCCGCGATCCTGCCCGGCGCCTCGCCCTGCGGCCGGACCAACACGCGCATCAAGGGCTGGATGGGCCGCGCCGACCAGACCGCCAAGATCAAGGGCATGTTCGTGCGGCCCGAACAGGTGGCCGAACTGGTCGCCCGCCACCCCGAGATCCGCGCCGCCCGCGTCACCGTCACCCGCGAGGGCGAAATGGACGCGATGGCCGTACAGGTCGAGGCCGATGGCGGCGACGAAGGGGCCTGGGCCGAGAGCGTGGCGCAGGTGCTGAAGCTGAAGGGCCGGGTGAGCCGCGTGGACAGTCTGCCCAACGACGGGAAGGTGATCGACGATCAGCGGGATTATGGCTGACGCGTGATCGCACAGCCGTAATTTCGCAACAATTCTCGCCTATCCGACCGGTCAGTGACGAGTCGGGTAGAATCTTATGACCGCGTATATTTCGGAGGTTGATTACGACGGCGGCGCGGCCTCCAACTTCGTCGAGGTGGTCCTTTCCAACAATTTCAACCCTGCGGATTTTCAGTTGATCGTCTATGATACGGACGGGACGATCATCGAGACCTTTTCGCTCGGCTCGGTCGTTCAAAGCATTGACGGAAAGAACGTCTTCCTAATCGACTCCGCCGATCCGAACTGGGTCGATCTTCACAACAACGAAGCGCTTGCGCTCGTGAATACCTCGTCCGGGACGGTCGAGCAGTTCATCGGCTTCAAGGACACCATCACCGCCATCGAAGGCCCGGCATCGGGCATGACGACGACCTCGGCTGGCGAGCACAGCGGCGGCCAACAGTCGCTCCAATCCACGGATGGCGGCAGCAGCTATCAAACGACCTCCTCGTCCAACGCCGGAACGATCACCTGTTTCGCGCCCGGCACGCGGATCGCGACGCCATCGGGTGCGGCATTGATCGAGCATCTACGCCCTGGCGATCCGATTGTAACTCTCGATGACGGCGCGCTGCCCGTCATCATGGTCCGCCGTCGCGAGGTGCTGGAGGCCAATGAACCGAACGCCGGTCCGATCAGGATCGCCGCAGGCGCGCTGGGTCCCGGACGGCCCGAACGGGACCTGATCGTTTCACCACAGCATCGGATACTGGTGGGCGAAATGGGACAGGTTTCGGGTTGGCGCGCGGGCGGGGCGCTGGCTCCGGCGAAAGCGCTGACTGAATTGCCGGGTGTCGAAGCCACACGCGGCTGGGTTCGCCAGATTTGGTTTCACATACTTCTGCCGCGCCATTCGGTGATCGAGGCAAACGGCGCGTGGACCGAGTCGCTCTTGCTCGGGCGCGAGGTCCTCCGCGGTCTTGGCGGCAGGGATCGCAAGCAGTTGCGAGGCCGGGCGCCCGGCCCGTGGCCAATCCCGTCGGCCCGGCCATGTCCCGGGCCCAAGGCCTTCGCCCGCATGATGTGCCGTCTCGTCTGAGGGCACCCCGGTCCCTGCCCCCTACCCCCTGAGCTCCCCCCCGTCGCCTTCACGACCTTCTCGACCACCTTCGCCGCGACCGCCTCGATCTCCTTGTCGGTCAGCGTCTTCTCGGTCGGCTGCAGCCGCACGGTCAGGGCCAGCGACTTGCGCCCCTCTCCAAGCGAACCGCCCACGAACTCGTCGAAGACCCGCACCTCCGCGATCAGCGCCTTGTCGGCGCCCTGCGCGGCCTGGACCAGCTTCTGGGCCTCGACCTGCGCATCCACGACAAAGGCGAAGTCCCGCTCCACCGCCTGCAGGTCGGGCAGCGCCAGCGCCCCGCGCGAGGTGGTCTGCGACTTGGGCTGCGGCACTTCGGCGGGAAAGACGGTGAAGCCCACCGCCGGGCCCTTCACGTCCAGCGCGCGCAGGATCCGGGGATGGATCTCGCCGAATTCGGCCAGCACCTTCTTCGGCCCCAGACCGATCCGGCCCGAGCGTCCCGGATGCCACCAGTCCGACGCGCCGTGGAAGACCTGCGCGCTTGCCGGCGCGCCCAGCGCGGCCAGCACCGCTTCGGCATCGGCGCGCGCGTCGAACAGGTCGACCGCGCGGCGCGTGCCGTGGACGTTCTTCGGCCCCGTATGGCCTACCTGCAGCCCGGTCAGGCGGAAGCCCTGCTCGCCCGGCTCGCCGCCCGCGAAGGCGTGCCCCGCCTCAAACAGCGCCAGGTCCGCGAGGCCGCGCGCCTGGTTGCGCGCCGCGGCCTGCAACAGGCCCGGCAGCAGGTCGGGGCGCATATGGCTCATGTCGCTGGAGATCGGGTTCTCCAGCCGGGTCGCATCGGTGCCGCCGCCGAACAGCGCCGCCGCGGCCGCGTCGATGAAGCTGTAGGTCACGCATTCGTCGTAGCCGAGCGACGCCGCCGTCCGCCGCGCCATCCGCTCGCGCTGCTGCTGCGGCGTCAGGACCGGGCGCAGGACCTGCGCAGGCCGCGTCATCGGCCGGCCCTGCAGCTTCGTCAGCGACGCGATGCGCGCCACCTCCTCCACCAGGTCCGCCTCGCCCTGCACGTCGGGCCGCCAGGACGGCACATGGGCCAGGTCGCCCTCCAGAGCGAAGCCCAGCGCCTCCAGCGTGGCGCGCTGCTCGGCGGCCGGGATCGCCATGCCGACCAGGCTCTCGACCCGGTCGGTGTCCAGCCGGTAGGCGCGCGCCGTATCGGGCACCGCGCCCGCGACGACCATCGCCGAGGCCTCGCCGCCGGCCTGCTCCAGGATCAGCGCGACCGCGTGGTCCAGCCCCTCGGGCGTGAAGGCCGGGTCCACGCCCCGCTCGAAACGGTAGCGCGCGTCGGAATTGATCTTCAGCGCGCGTCCGGTATGGGCGATCTGCACCGGGTCCCAATAGGCGCTCTCGACGACCACGTTCACGGTGGCCTCCGTTACGCCGGAATGCGCCCCCCCCATGATGCCCGCGATGCTCTCGACGCCCGTGTCGTCGCTGATCGCGATGGCGCCCGCGGGCAGGGTGTAGTCCTTCTCGTCCAGCGCGGTGATCGTCTCGCCGCCCGCCGCGCGATGCACGCGCAGGTCGCCCTTGACCACGTCGGCGTCGAAGACGTGCAGCGGCCGGTTCAGGTCGTAGGTGAACCAGTTGGTCACATCCACGAGGAAGCTGATCGGGCGCAGCCCGATGGCGCGCAGCTTGTCCTGCAGCCAGTCGGGGCTGGGCCCGTTCCGCACGCCCCGGATCACGCGCAGCGCGAAGACCGGGCAGCCGTCGCGCGTGTCCGCGTCGATCGTGACGCCCACCGGGCTGTCGAAGGCATCCGCCACGACAGGCGTCTCCAGCGGCTTCATCACGCCCAAGCCCCGCGCGGCCAGGTCGCGGGCGATGCCACGCACGCCCAGCGCGTCGGGCCGGTTCGGCGTGATCGCGATCTCGATCACCGGGTCGACCTTCGCGGGCTCGTGTTCGGCCAGCCAGTCGGTGAAGCGCTGGCCCACCTCGCCCGAGGGCAACTCGATGATGCCGTCATGCTCCTCGGACAGCTCCAGCTCGCGCTCGGAAGCCATCATCCCATGGCTCTCCACGCCGCGGATCTTGCCCACGCCGATGGTCGTGTCGATGCCCGGCACATAGACGCCGGGCTTCGCCACGACGACGGTGATCCCCGCCCGCGCATTGGGCGCGCCGCAGATGATCTGCGTCACACCCTCGTCCGTCTCGACCTGGCAGACGCGCAGCCGGTCGGCATCGGGATGCTTCTCGGCCGACTTGACGTAGCCCAGGGTGAAATCCTTCAGCCGCGCGCCGCGATCCTCGATCCCCTCGACCTCGAGCCCGAGATCGGTCAGCGCCTCGGCGATCTGGTCGACCGTGGCCGAGGTCTCGAGATGGCGCTTCAGCCAGGAGAGCGTGAATTTCATGGTCGGGCGTCCGTTGCGACTGGTTCGGGAGACCGCCTAGCCGATGCCGCGGGCGGATTGAAGAGCGCGGCGCGCCGCGGCCCCGCGGATCAGGTTAGCCCGAACCCGATCCGCCGCGCGCGCACCGGGTGCCCCACCAGCATGTCGTCCACCGCGCCCTCGTCCACGCCGCCATGCGCCAGGTAGAAGCGATGCGCGGCGGCGTTCTCCTCCAGCACGGTCAGGTAGGCGCGCGCGAATCCCGCCTCCGCCAGCGCAGCCTTTATCGCCGCGAGCAGCCGGCCCCCGGTGCCGCCCCCGCGCAGGCCGGGGCGAACATGCAGGTTGTCGATCAGCGGCGGGTCGCGGTCGGTCAGCGCGCAGGCGAAACCGGTCATCTCCCCGCCGGCCTCGGCCACCAGCGTCAGCTCCGGCGCCGCGAAGCGCCGCGCCGCCCATTTCGCCGCCATGTCGGCGGGCAGCTCGTCGCGCAGATAAGCCGCCGGCAGCACGCCCGCATAGCTATCCTGCCAGGAGGCCAGGTGCAGCGCGCAGATCGCCGCCCGGTCGGCCTTGGTCGCGCGCCGGATCATGCCGGCGCCACCGCGCAGCCCAGCGCCACCTCGCCCGGCTCCAGGACCGAGGCGCACCAGCCGCCATGGTGGCGCATTGCCTGGTAGCCGCCCGGCCCCAGCGCCGCCTCCATCCGCGAGCAGGGCGCGCAGGGCCCCCTCGATCCGCAGAAGCGCATCACCGATCCGGACCGCCCGTCCCCGCAGTGTGGCGAGGTTGATCCCCGAGACCACGAGGTTCCGGCGCAGCGCCGCCGGCGTGACCGTGCCGTCGCAGAGCGCGGCGATGACCGGCAGATGCTCCGCCTGGATCAGCGTGACCGCACGCTTGCCGGACCGGGCGTGGTCTCCCGCGAGCCCCTCCGCCGCGATCCCGGCCGCGTCCACCGCCCGCATCTCCGCGCGGCGTTCGGGGCGCAGCCCGATCCAGTCCACCCGCCCGGCGCGATGCTGGCGGGTCATCAGCCCGCGCAGCTCGCTCACCGCGCGAAGACCGCGTCCAGGATCGCCGACAACTGGCGCGCGTCCTCCGCGTCGAAGGCCTCCGGCCGGTCGCTGTCGATATCCAGCACCGCGATCAGCGCGCCGCCGCGATCCCGCACCGGCAGCACGATCTCCGAGCGGGTCGAGGACGCGCAGGCGATATGGCCCGGAAAGGCGTCGACATCCGCCACGATCTGCACCTCGCCCGTGCGCGCGCAGGCCCCGCAGACGCCCCGGTCGAAAGGGATCTGCAGGCAGCCATGGCCGCCCTGGTAGGGCCCTATCTTCAAAAGCCCCGGCGCGGTCACGCGGTAGAAGCCGGTCCAGTCGAACCGGTCGTCGGCGTGATGCAGCTCGCAGGCCAGCGTCGCCATCAGCGCGACCGCGTCGTCCTCGCCCTCGGTCAGCGCGGCGATGGTCTTTGCGCGCTCGGCATAGTCGATCCGTGTCATGTTGTCCTCTGGCCGGAAATACCTCGGGGGGGTCGGCGCAGCCGACGGGGTGCGGCGCCCCCCTGCCCCGCTCAGACCCGCTCGATCGCGATGGCCGTGCCCTCGCCGCCGCCGATGCAGATCGCGGCCACCCCGCGCTTCAGGCCCCGCGCCTCCAGCGCGTGAAGCAGCGTCACCATGATCCGCGCGCCCGAGGCGCCGATCGGGTGGCCCAGCGCGCAGGCCCCGCCATTCACGTTCACGATCTCCGGATCCAGCCCCATCTCCTGCATGAAGGCCATCGGCACCACCGCGAAGGCTTCGTTGACCTCCCAGAGATCGACATCGTCCTTCGCCCAGCCGATCCGCTCCAGCAGCTTCCGCGCCGCCGGAACGGGCGCGGTGGTGAACAGGCCCGGCGCCTGCGCGTGGCTGGCATGGCCCAGCACCCGCGCGCGCACCGGCAGGCCCTCGGCCTCCGCCACTGCGGCCGAGGCCATCACCAGCGCCGCCGCCCCGTCCGAGATCGACGAGGAATTCGCCGCCGTCACCGTGCCGCCCTTGCGGAAGGCGGGGTTCAGATGCGGGATCTTGTCGGGCCGCGCGGTGGCGGGCTGCTCGTCGTCGCGCACCACCGTCTCGCCCTTGCGCGAGGTGACGGTATAGGCCGCGACCTCCGCCCCGAACCCGCCCGAGGCGATCGCCTCGGTGGCGCGCGAGAGCGAACGCAGCGCGTATTCGTCCTGCGCCTCGCGGGTGAACTGGTAGGTCTCGGCGCAATCCTCGGCGAAGGTGCCCATCAGGCGGCCCTTGTCATAGGCGTCCTCCAGCCCGTCGAGGAACATGTGGTCGATGGCCTGCCCGTGCCCCAGCCGCGCGCCGGCGCGCATGCCGGGCAGCAGGTAGGGCGCGTTGGTCATCGACTCCATCCCGCCCGCGACCATCACGCCGGTCCGGCCCAGCGCGATCTGGTCATGGGCGATCATCGCGGCCTTCATCCCCGAGCCGCACATCTTGTTGAGCGTCGTGGCAGGCACGGTCTCGGGCAGCCCGGCCAGGAAGCCCGCCTGCCGCGCCGGGGCCTGGCCCTGGCCCGCCGGCAGGACGCAGCCCATCAGCACCTCTTCGATCCGCTCCGGCGCGACGCCCGCGTGATCCAGCGCCGCGGCGATGGCCGCGCCGCCCAGCTCAGCCGCGCTGGCCTGCGCGAGCGCGCCCTGGAACCCGCCCATCGGCGTGCGCCGGGCCCCGGTGATGACGACCTGTTCCATGTCCGTGTCCGCTTACCATTTGCTAAGGATTGGCGCCTAGCTTGCCATCCCGATGCCCGGCCTTCCAGTGGCCGCGCGCGGCGGAGGGTGCGAGATGCAGATCGAAGACAGGCGGTCGGAGGACGCGCTGGTCCTGACGCCCGCCGGCCCGCGCATCGACGCCGCCGGCGCGGTCGCCTTCAAGGACGCGATGCGCGGCCATCTGGCGGGCCATCCGGGCCGCGTCGTGCTCGACCTCGCCGCGGTGGATTTCGTCGACAGCAGCGGGCTCGGCGCGCTGGTCGCGGTGATGAAGATGCTGGGCCCCGACCGGCGGCTGGAGCTTTCGGGCTGCGGGCCGGCCATCCTGCGCGTGTTCGAGCTGACGCATATGGATCGCGTCTTCGTGCTGCATGATCGCCTGCCCGAGGACATCGCCGCGCGATGACGGCGGCGCCCCTGCCCGCACAGGCCGAATTGCAGCCCCGCCGCATCCCGGCGACGGCGGCGGACGTGCACGCGCTGCTCGCCGATCTCGCGCTGCATTTCGACCTGCGCGGGATCGCGGGCCCGCGCAGCATCGACCTGCACCTGCTGCTGGCCGAGGTGATGAACAACATCGTCGAACATGCGCTCGCCGGGCGCGCGGATGGCTGGATCGAGCTTCGGGTGGATCGTGCGCCCGACGGGCTGCGCGTCGCGCTGGGCGACAACGGCGCGCCCCTCCCCGAGGCCCTGCTGCGCCCCGCCCCGCCCCCGGACGCGACCGCGGGCGAGGGCTGCCCGGAAGGCGGGTTCGGCTGGGCGATGATCCACGCCCTTTCCTCGGGCCTGTCCTATCGGCGGCAGGACGGCATCAACCGCCTCGACCTGCGCTTCCCCTACGACCGCGCCGGCTGACGCGCCTGGGCGCGCGGCCGGGCCCGCCGCGGCCCACGATCCGCCCGGAGCGCGACGTGGCATCATCCCCAACCCCGGTTCGCCCTTGCTACTGTCCGGGCGCTCCCCGCATCGCCTGTAGGGCAGCGTGGCGCGGGCTGCGTCCGCGCCGCCGCGCGAGAACGATCCGAAACCGCAGCGGGGCTCCGAGGCGCGTCGCACCCCCTCCGCCGCGCGCCCGACGGCGGGTCCCGACGGCCCGCCCACCTTCCGACGCACCCGGGGCGCCCCCATTGGCAAGCCCCGGCCCGCCCGTCATACCGTCGCGCAAGCAACCGCAATGAGGCCCCGATGCGCGACTTCCACCTGCCCGGGCGTTCGCCCGTCCTCGCCACCGAAGGCATGTGTGCCACCTCGCATCCGCTGGCCGCGAAGCTGGCGCTCGACACGCTGGCGCGGGGCGGCAATGCGGTGGACGCGGCGATCGCGGGCGCGGTCCTTCTAGGCGTCTGCGAGCCGCAGATGACCGGCATCGGCGGCGACGCCTTCGTGCTGCTCAAGCCCGCCGGGTCCGAGGAGGTGCTGGCGCTCAACGGCTCGGGCCGCGCACCGGCTGCCGCCAAGGCCCAGTCGCTGCGCGCGAAGGGCCTCAAATCCGTGCCGCCCGGCGCGGTCGAGGCGGTCACGATCCCCGGCGCGATCGACGCCTTCTGCCGGCTCTCGGCCGAGCACGGGAAGCTCGGCCTGCAGGACACGCTGGGCCCCGTGATCCCCTATTTCGAGGCCGGCGTGCCGGTCGCGCCCCGCGTGGCGCTGGACTGGCGCATCGCCGCCGACCGCATCCAGGGCAGCGCGCGCGACACCTATCTGCGCGACGGCCAGCCCCTGCCGGTGGGCGCGCGCTTCGCCCTGCCCGGCCAGGCCGAGGTGCTGCGCCGCGTCGCCGCGAAGGGCCGCGAGGCGTTCTACGAGGGCGAGGTCGCCGCGGATATGGCGGCCTCGCTTAAGGCGCTGGGCGGCGTCCACACGGAGGAGGATTTCGCCGCCACCGCCTGCGACTGGACCGATCCGGTCAGCGGCACCTACAAGGGCATCGAGCTGGTCGAGCACCCGCCCAACGGCCAGGGTGCGACCGCGATCCTGATGGCGAACATCCTGTCGCATTTCGATCTTTTCGGGCTGGGCCCGATCGGCGCGCGGCGCGCGCATCTTGAGGCCGAGGCCGCCAAGCTCGCCTATGACGCGCGCAACCGCCTGCTGGCCGATCCCGATCACACCAGCCGGCTAGGGCACATGCTGGCCCCCGAGACGGCCGCGCGCCTCGCCGCCCTGATCGACCCGAAATGGGCGATGAAGACCCCCGAACCGCTGACCGAGGAGATCCACCGCGACACGATCTACATCACCGTCGTCGACCGCGACCGGATGGCGGTGTCGCTGATCTACTCGATCTATCACAGCTTCGGCGCGGGGCTGGCCTCCGACAAGTTCGGCATCCTGTTCCAGAACCGCGGCTGCGGCTTCACGCTGGAGCGGTGGCATCCCAACGAGATGGCCGGCGGCAAACGCCCGATGCACACGATCATCCCCGGCATGCTGCGCGAGAACGGGCGCGTGACCATGCCCTTCGGCGTGATGGGCGGCGGCTATCAGCCCAACGGCCATGTCCGCTTCCTGTCAAACATGGTCGATTACGGAATGGACGCGCAGGCGGCGATCGACGCGCCCCGCGCCTTCTCGGATGCCGGCGTGATGAAGGTCGAGCGCGGCTACCCGTCCTCGGTCTGTGCCGAGCTCTACGCGATGGGCCATGCGGTCGAGGTGCCCGAGACGCCGCTCGGCGGCGCCCAGGCGATCCGCATCGACGAAAGCGGCTATCTCGAGGGCGCCTCCGATCCGCGCAAGGACGGCTGCGCGCTGGGCTACTGAGGGCGTCGGGCGGCGCGTCCGGCGCGCCGCCCAGCCCCCTCAGAGCCGCTCGATGGCCAGCGCGATGCCCTGCCCGCCGCCGATGCACATCGTGATCAGCGCGCGCGTCCCGCCCGTCCGCTCCAGCTCGTAGAGCGCCTTGACCGCGATGATCGCGCCGGTCGCGCCGACCGGGTGGCCCAGCGCGATGGCGCCGCCATTGGGGTTCACCCGCTCGGGGTCGAGGCCCAGCTCGCGGGTCACCGCCAGCGCCTGGCTCGCGAAGGCCTCGTTCGACTCGATCACGTCGAAATCGGCGGCCGTCAGGCCCGTCCGCTCCAGCAGCCGGCGCACCGCGGGGACCGGGCCGATGCCCATCACCTCGGGGCGCACGCCGGCATGGGCATAGCCGAGGATCCGCGCGCGCGGCGTCAGCCCCGCGGCCTCCGCGGCCTCGGCGCGGGCCAGCACCAGCGCGGCGGCGCCATCGTTGATCCCGCTCGCATTGCCCGCCGTGACCGTGCCGTCCTTCTGGAAGACCGGCCGCAGACCGGCCAGCGTCTCCAGCGTCGAAGCTTTGGGATGCTCATCGGTGTCGAAACCCACCTCCTCGCGCTTGCGCCGGACCGTCACGGGCGCGATCTGGTCCGCGAAGCGCCCCTCGGCGATGGCGGCGGCGGCGCGGTCCTGGCTGAGCTTGGCGAAGGCGTCCTGATCCGCGCGGGTGATGCTGTGCTCGGCCGCCACGTTTTCGGCGGTGACGCCCATATGTCCCGTCCCGAAGGGACAGTTCAGCGCGCCCAGCATCATGTCGAGCCCCGACACGTCGCCCATCTTCGCGCCCCAGCGCGCGTCGGGCAGGATGAAGGGCGCGCGGCTCATCGCCTCGGCCCCGCCCGCCAGCGCGAAATCGGCATCGCCGAGCGAGAGGGCCTGCGCCGCCGAGACGATGGCCTGCACGCCCGACCCGCAGAGCCGGTTGACGTTCATGGCGGGCACCGTCTCGGGTACGCCGGCCTGCATGGCGGCCACGCGGCTCAGATACATGTCCCGCGGTTCGGTGTTGATGACATGGCCGAAGACCGTGGTGCCGACCTGTCCGGGCTCGACCCCGGCATCGGCCAGCGCGGCCGTCGCGGCCACGGTGGCCAGCTCGATCGGCGGGGTCGCGGCGAGGCTGCCGCCGAAGGTGCCGATAGCGGTGCGCTTGGCGCCCAGGATCACGATGTCGGTCATGGTCGGATGTCCCTTGCGGTGGGGTCGGATGGAAAGGCCGGGGGTGTCGCCCCCGGGCCCCCTGAGCATTTCTGCCGCCAAGACCGCCGGGACGGAAGGGGGACGTCGCGGCGGATCAGTCGCGATCGGTCAGGATGTCGAGTGCGCGCGACAAGGGCGCGGCCTCGGGGCCCAGCTCGTCCATCAGCCGCGCCTGGTAGGCGATGGCCAGCGGCGCCAGCTCGTCCACCATGGCCCGGCCCGACGGCGTCAGCGTCAGGTCCACCAGCCGCTTGTCGCCCGCGTTCACGCGCTTGGCGACATGGCCCGCCTCCTCCAGCCGGGCGGCGGCGCGGGAGACGCGCGACTTCTCCATGTCGGCGCGCTCGGCGATCTCGCGGACCGAGACGGTGCCGGTGCGCGCCAGATGCGCCAGCACCCGCCATTCGGCCCGGCTCAGCCCGAAGCGTTCGCGGTACTCGCGCGCGAAATCGCGGCTGATCCGCCCGGCGGCGACGGCCAGGCGGTAGGGCAGGAAGTCCTCGAGCGTGAAATCATTCATAGCGCCCAGCCTCGCGCGCGCAGGCCGTCCCTGTCCAGCCCGGCGCCTACAGCGCGACGCGGCCCCGCGCCGTCAGCACCCAGGCGCGCCGCCCCTCGATCGCGGCCACGGTGGCGGGCGCGCCGTAGCCCGCCCCGCTGTCGAGGTTCAGCCGGTTGCCGTGATGCCGCGCGGCGTCGAGCGCGGTGTGACCGTGCACCACCAGCCGCCCGTGGTCGCGGCGATCCGACAGGAAGGGCTCGCGGATCCACAGCAGATCGTCCTCGGCCTGCACGGCGGGCGGCAGGCCCGGCCGGATCCCCGCATGGACGAAGAGATGCTCGGCATCGAGGCGCATCGTGTCGAGCGCCCCGAGGAAGTCGAGATGCGCCGCCGGCACCGCCGCCCGCGCCGCCGCGCGCAGATCCTGCAGCGCCGCGCCCGAGGGCACCGCTTCCGGCACCGTCACCCCGTAGGAGGCGAGCGTCGCGCGCCCGCCCAGCCCCGGATGCAGCCAGCTCGCGCCCGAGGAAATGGCCGGGTCGTGGATGATCCCGCCCGTCAGGAAGCGCAGGAACATCCGGTCGTGATTGCCCAGCAGCACGGTCCAGTTCCGCCCCGCCGCGCGCCCCTCGACAAGCCGGTCGATCACGCCCCGCGCGTCGGGTCCGCGATCGACGAGGTCGCCCAGCAGCACCAGGTCCGCCTCCGGCCCGCCATCGGCCTCGACCAGCGCGAGCAGGCGGTCGAGCTCGCCTGCCTGCCCGTGCAGATCGCCGATGGCGTAGACCGCCGCCATCTCAGACGGCGAAGCGCAAAGGCGAGACGTTCTGGAACAGCCCCGTCTCGCGCAGCTGGCCCAGCACCGCCTCGGGCGGCTGCTCGTCGAGATAGAGCAGCGCGATCGCGTCCTTGCCCCGGTCGGACCGGCCCAGCGTGAAATTCGCGATGTTCACGCCGTTCTGGCCCAGCGTCTGGCCCAGCGTGCCGATGATGCCCGGCTCGTCATGGTTGGTCGTGTAGAGCATATGCGCCCCCACCTCGGCATCGATGTTGATGCCCTTGATCTGGATGAAGCGCGGCTTGCCGTCGTGGAACACCGTCCCCGCGATCGAGCGTTCGCGCTTCTCGGTCTTCACCACCAGCTTGATATAGCCCTCGAAGACGCCCGTCTTGTCCTGCCGCGTGGTCGAGATCTCGACGCCGCGCTCGCGGGCCAGGACCGGGGCCGACACCATGTTCACATCCGGGTTGGTGGCCTTCATCACGCCCGCGATCGCCGCGCAGTTCAGCGCCTCCAGATTCATCGCCGCGACCGAGCCGTTATAGACGATCTCGATCGCCTCGATCGGCTCGTCCGTCATCTGGCCCACGAAGGCGCCCAGGTGATCGGCCAGCTTGACCCAGGGGCCCATCACCTTGGCCTCCTCGGCGGTGACCGAGGGCATGTTGAGCGCGTTGGTCACCGCGCCCGTCAGCAGGTAGTCGGCCATCTGCTGCGCCACCTGCAGGGCCACGTTCTCCTGCGCCTCGGTCGTGGCCGCGCCCAGATGCGGCGTGACGACGACATTGGGCAGGTCGAAAAGCGGGCTGTCGGTGGCGGGTTCCGTCTCGAACACGTCGAAGCCCGCGCCCGCGACATGGCCGGATTTCAGAAGCTCCGCCAACGCCGCCTCGTCCACCAGGCCGCCGCGCGCGCAATTGACGATGCGCACGCCCTTCTTGGTCTTGGCCAGGTTCTCGGCCGACAGGATGTTGCGCGTCTGGTCGGTCAGCGGCACGTGCAGCGTGATGACGTCGGCACGGGCCAGCAGCTCGTCCAGCTCGACCTTCTGGACGCCGAGCTTGGCGGCGCGCTCGTCCGACAGGAACGGGTCGTAGGCCGCGACCTTCATGCCCAGGCCCACGGCCTTCTGGCAGACGATCCCGCCGATATTGCCGGCGCCGATCACGCCCAGTGTCTTGCCGGTCAGTTCGACGCCCATGAAGCGCGACTTCTCCCACTTGCCGGCATGGGTCGAGGCGTTGGCCTCGGGGATCTGGCGGGCGACGGCGAACATCAGCGCGATGGCGTGCTCGGCGGTGGTGATCATGTTGCCATAGGGCGTGTTCATCACGATCACGCCGCGGCGCGAGGCGGCCTGCTTGTCGACATTGTCGGTGCCGATGCCGGCGCGGCCGACGACCTTGAGGTTCGGCGCGGCTTCCAGCAGCTTCTCGGTCACCTTGGTGGCCGAGCGGATGGCGAGGCCGTCGTAATCCTTGACGGCCGCGAGCAGGGCATCCTTATCCTTGCCGAGGCTCGGGTCGAAGGTGACGTCGATGCCGCGGTCGCGGAAGATCTGGACGGCGGTTTCCGACAGCTTGTCGGAGACGAGAACTTTGGGGGCCATGCGGCGCTCCTTCAATAATCGGGGTGACCCGCCGGGGGCGGGTCTTGTGTCTTGGGATGGGGTCTGGGCGGGCCGCTCAGGCGGCCACGGCCGCCGCGCGCTCGGTCTGATAGGCCCATTCGATCCAGGGCATCAGCGCGGCGACATCCGACGGCTCGACGGTCGAGCCGCACCAGATCCTGAGGCCCGGCGGCGCGTCGCGATAGCTCGCGATGTCGAGCGCCACGCCCTCGGCCTCCAGCCGCTTGGCGACGCGCTTGGCGAAATCGCCGGGCAGCCCCGCATCGGTGAATTTCAGGCAGACCGAGGTGGTCGACCGCGTCGCCGGGTCAGCGGCGAGGTTGGCGATCCAGTCGCGGCTTTCGCAGAAATCCCAGACATGGCCGGCGGAGGCATCGGCCCGCGCGATCAGGCCCGAAAGGCCCAAGCCCTCGGCCCAGTCCAGCGCCTTGAGGTAATCCTCGACGCAGAGCATCGACGGCGTGTTGATCGTCGCCCCCTCGAAGATGCCCTCGATCAGCTTGCCGCCCTTGGTCAGGCGGAAGATCTTGGGCAGCGGCCATTTCGGCGTGTAGCTTTCCAGCCGTTCGACGGCGCGCGGGCTCAGGATCAGCACGCCATGCGCGCCCTCGCCGCCCAGCACCTTCTGCCAGGAGAAGGTCGTCACATCGAGCTTCTCCCACGGCATCTCCATCGCGAAGCAGGCGCTGGTCGCGTCGCAGAGCGTCAGCCCCTCGCGGTCATCGGCAATCCAATCCGCGTTCGGCACGCGCACGCCCGAAGTGGTGCCGTTCCAGGTGAAGCAGATGTCGCGGCCCGGGTCGACGTCCAGCGCCGGCAATTCGCCGTAATCGGCGGTGCGGATCTCGGCATCGAGGCCCAGCTGCTTGACCGCGTCGGTGACCCAGCCCGCGCCGAAGCTTTCCCAGGCCATCATGGTGACGGGGCGCGCGCCCAGCATCGTCCACATCGCCATCTCGTAGGCGCCCGTATCCGAGGCGGGCACGATCCCCACGCGGTAATCCGCGGGCAGGCCCAGCAGCTTGTGGGTGCGGTCGATCGCCGCCTTCAGCTTGGACTTGCCCACCGCGGCGCGGTGGGACCGGCCCAGCGGGGCGTCGGACAGCTCGGTCAGGGAAAAGCCCGGATGCTTGGCGCAGGGCCCGGACGAAAAGCGCGGATTGTCCGGACGCGCGGCCGGTTTCATGACGTCGGTCATGTCTATCCTTCCAGATATTTGCCCCTCGTTGGGGAGGGGTGTCCCGCCGCCGTCGTTATTCGCAGCCGAGGGGTCGCGCAAGGGCCCAAACGCGGCTAATCGGGCGCGACCGATCACCGCGACCCGAGGCCCGCACGATGTTCACCTGCGTCCTGACCTGCCCGCCGGACAGCCCCCGGATCGAGACCCCGCTGGTCGAGGCGCTGCGCAACGGCTGGGGCGGCGGGGACGCGCGCTGGCTGCATCGCGGCGTCGCCGCCGAGTTCGACCTCGGCACCCTGCCCGACACGCTGGAGGCCACCCGCGCCGAGATGGACGCGATGGGCATCGACCTGAACACCGTGCCCGCCGCGGGCCGCGCCAAGCGGCTGCTGCTCGCGGATATGGATTCGACCATGATCCGGCAGGAATGCATCGACGAGCTGGCCGCCGAGGCCGGCGTCGGCGAACGCGTGGCCGCCATCACGGCCCGCGCGATGAACGGCGAGATCGGCTTCGAGGGCGCGCTGCGCGAACGCGTGGGCCTGCTCAAGGGCCTGCCGGAGGAGGTCATCGACCACGTGATCGCCACGCGCATCCAGATGATGCCCGGCGGCGCGACGCTGATCGCCACGATGAAGGCGCATGGCGCCACGACCGCGCTGGTCTCGGGCGGGTTCACCGCCTTCACGCGGGTCGTCGCCGCGCGGCTGGGCTTCGACTGGAACCGCGCCAACACGCTTCTGGCCGAGGGTGGCCACCTGACGGGCGAGGTGGCCGAGCCCATCCTCGGGCGCGAGGCCAAGGTCGCCGCGCTCGAGGAGCTCTGCGCGCAGCACGGGCTGACCGAGGATCAGGCCATCGCCGTGGGCGACGGGGCCAACGATCTGGGCATGCTCAAGCGGGCGGGCTTCGGCGTCGCGCTGCATGCCAAGCCGGCCGTCCAGGCCGCGGCCGGGCTGCGCGTCAACCATGGCGACCTGACCGCGCTCCTCTACCTGCAGGGCATCCACCGCGACGCCTTCGCGTGATCGAGGTCGCACCCGAGATCCTGGCCCTGCTGGTGGGCGTGGCGGTGCTGGCCGGGTTCATCGACTCGATCGCGGGCGGTGGCGGGCTGGTGACGGTGCCCGCGCTCCTGCTGGCAGGCGCGCCGCCGGTGACGGCATTGGCCACCAACAAGGTGCAGGGCGTGTTCGGCGCCGTCTCGGCCGCCACGCATTACGCCCGCGCCGGGTTGGTCGATCCGCGCGCGCAGGTCGTCCCCGCCGCGCTCGCCTTCGCGGCCAGCGTCGGCGGCGCGCTCTGCGTGTCGCTTCTGCCCACCGACACGTTGCGCCTCGGGCTGCCGGTCCTGCTGATCGCGGTGGCGCTGTTCTTCGCCTTCAAGCCCGGGCTCGACGATCTCGATCGCGCCACGCGGCTGGGGCCCGTCGCCTTCAACGTCACCGCCGTGCCGATCGTGGCGGCCTATGACGGGCTGCTCGGCCCCGGGGCGGGCTCCTTCTACATGTTGGCTTTCGTCCTGCTGGCCGGGCGCGGCGTGCTGGCCGCCACTGCCCATACCAAGCTTCTGAACGCCGCCAGCAACGCGGGCGGCCTCTGCGCCTTCGCCCTGATCGCCGAGCCCTGGTGGATCGCCGGGCTCGCCATGGGCGGCGGCCAGTGGCTGGGCGCACAGGCCGGCGCGCGCGTCGCGGCCGGGCGGGGCGCGGCGCTGATTAAGCCGCTCCTCGTCGCCGTGACCTCGGCCATGGCGCTGCGGCTGATGTGGGCCGGGCTCTAGGCGCGGGCGCCTAGAGCCCGGCCTCTGCCGCGATCTGCGCGCGGCTCTTGCGCTGCCGCTTGGTCGCCGATTTCAGCTGCCCGCAGGCCGCCATGATGTCCTCGCCCCGCGGCGTGCGGATCGGCGAGGCATAGCCTGCCTGCATCAGGATCGTCGCGAAGGCGCGGATGCGGTTGTTCGAGCTGCGCGTATAGGGCGCGCCGGGCCATTCGTTGAACGGGATCAGGTTCACCTTGGCGGGGATGCCGTCCAGAAGCTCGACCAGCCGGTGGGCATCCGCGTCGCTGTCGTTCACCCCGTCCAGCATGACATATTCGAAGGTGATCCGCTCGCTATTGGTGGCCTTCGGGTACTCGCGAAGCGCGCCCAGCAGCGTCTCGATGTTCCAGCGCTTGTTGATCGGCACCAGCACGTCGCGCACCGCGTCGGTCGTTGCGTGGAAGCTGACCGCCAGCAGGCAGCCGATCTCCTCGGCGGTGCGCGCGATCTCGGGCACGACGCCCGAGGTCGACAGCGTGATCCGCCGGCGGCCCAGCGCGATCCCCTCGCCATCCATGACGATCTTCATCGCGTCGCGCACGTTCTCGAAATTGTAGAGCGGCTCGCCCATGCCCATCAGCACGATATTCGACAAAAGCCGCGGCCCGGCCTCGCCCGTGCCCATGCCGCGCTCGGGCCATTCGCCCAGGTCGTCGCGCGCCAGCATGACCTGGCCCACGATCTCGGCGGCGGTCAGGTTGCGCACCAGCTTCTGCGTGCCGGTGTGGCAGAAGGAACAGGTCAGCGTGCAGCCCACCTGGCTCGACACGCAAAGCGTGCCGCGCCCCTCCTCGGGGATGTAGACGACCTCGACCTCGTGGCCGCCCGCGATCCGGACCAGGTATTTCCGCGTCCCGTCCTCCGAGACCTGCCGCGTCACGACCTCGGGCAGGCGCAGCTCGAAATGCGCGGCGAGCGTGGCGCGGAAATCCTTGCTGAGATTGGTCATCGCGGCGAAATCGCGCTCGCCCCAGTGATAGATCCACTGCCAGAGCTGACCCACCCGCATCTTCGCCTGCTTCTCGGGAACGCCCACGGCCAGCAGCGCCGCGCGCATCTCGTCGCGGGTCAGGCCGATCAGGTTGGGCAGGCCGGCCTCCGCATCCTTGCGCGGCAGGGTCAGCACGTCCTGGGTCACGGGCGCCTTCATCGCGGGGCCTCCGGGGCAAAAGTGAAGCGGGCGCCCCATATAGGGACGCCCGCGCGCAAACTCAAACGGATCGCGGGGGCTCAGGCGCCGCAGCGGGTCTCCGCATCCTCGACCGCGGCGGTGAAGCCCAGCAGGCTGAACGTGTCCTGCGTGCTGGTGCCCCGGCCCGACCGGCCCGAGACGACGGCCTGCGCGCCGCGCTTCATCGCAGCGATGATGCGCTCGTCCTCGGCCGGCGAGGCGGCCCAGGCCAGCTCGCCGTCGGTGAACATCTCGAACCGGTCCGAGCCGATCTCGATCGTCACCGTCGAGCCGTCGGCGTAAGGATAGCCCCCCGTGGCCGAGACCTCGCCGTTCTTGTCCGAGCCCGGCCAGAAGCTGACGAACAGGCGGATGTCGCCGCGCCGCGCGGCCACCTCGCGCCCGTCGCGCGTGTTGCGGATGGATTTCGGCGCCGAGACGATCCAGCACTGGGTCGGATTGTCCTCGACGAAGACCGACCAGTCGGTCTCGGTATTGACGCGGTTGGAGCTTTCCTGCGCGGACGCGGGCACGGTGGCCAGCGCGGCGAGAAGGACGAAGCCGATCGCCTTCGATATCATCTGTGTCACTGCCTCTGTCATTCTGGGCGGCCCGCGCCCGCCCGGGTTGTCCCGGGTCGCGCACCGCTGGGTCGCCAGGTTCCCAATGCTGCGGCGCAATGGTAGCGCAGGCCGTCGCCGGTGGAAAAGCCCGTGCGGCGAAATTTCGCTTATGGGAGGGCGGCATGACGGGTGTGGACGAGGGGGCGGTCGATCTGGTCCGGCTGATCCGGGGCGAACGGCTGGAATCGGTGCATCGCGGGCATGCCGTGATCTGCGACGGCCGGGGCGAGATGGTCGAGGCCTGGGGCGACCCCGCGGCGCTGATCTACCCGCGCTCCGCCTGCAAGATGGTGCAGGCCCTGCCCCTGGTGGAATCGGGCGCGGGCCGCGACCTGACCGAGCGCCAGCTGGCCTTCGCCTGCGCCTCGCATCAGGGCGCCGCGATCCACCGCGAGATGGCCGCGGCCTGGCTGGCCGATCTGGGGCTGGCCGAAGCCGACCTGCGCTGCGGCCCGCAGGAGCCCGACGACCGGCCCGAGCGCGACCGCCTGATCCGCGCCCACGCCGAGCCCTGCCAGCTGCACAACAACTGCTCGGGCAAGCATTGCGGCTTCCTGACCCTCGGCCGCCACCTGGGCGCGGGGCCCGAATATACCGAGATCGACCACCCGGTGCAGCGCGCCGTGCGCGCGGCCTTCGACGAGACCTGCGAATTCCAAAGCCCGGCCTGGGGCGTCGACGGCTGCTCGGCGCCCAATTTCACGACCCGTCTCGACGCGCTGGGCCGCGCGATGGGCCGCTTCGCCGCCGCGCGCGCCGATGGCGACGCCCGCGCCCGCGCCATGGTCCGGCTGCGCCGCGCGATGGGCGCCGCGCCCGAGCTCGTGGCGGGCGAACGCCGCGCCTGCACCGACCTGATGCGCGCCATGTCGGGCGAGGTCGCCGTCAAGACCGGGGCCGAGGGCGTCTTCGTGGCCATCATCCCCGCGCTCGAACGCGGCATCGCGCTGAAGATCTGCGACGGCGGCACCCGCGCCGCCGAGGCCACCATCGCCACGCTTCTCATCCGGCTGGGCGTGCTGGCGGCCGAGGCCCCCGTCGCCCGCACCCTCACCCACGGCCCCATCCGCAGCCGCCGCGGGCTGGAGGCCGGCCGCATCGAGATGGCGATCTGAACGGACCGGGGGCGGCCACCGCCCCGCACCCGCGTCAGCCCTCGCCCGACCGGGCGCGCCCGGCCCCCGCCTCCGCCAGCGCCGCGTCCAGCGCCTCCAGGAGCGCGGCCTTCTTCAGGGGCTTCGTCAGATGCGCCGCGAAGCCCGCCTCGTCCAGCCGCGCAGCCATCTCCGCGCCGGCATGCGCCGTCAGCGCGAGGCAGGGCGGCGGCGGCCGGCCCGCCGCCGCGGCGGCCTCGGCGATGGCCGCGCGCGCGCCGAACCCGTCGAGAACCGGCATCGAGATGTCCAGCACCACCGCGTCCGGCCAGTCCGCCGTGCAGGCCGCGACCGCCTCGGCGCCGTTTTCTACGATCCGGATCTCGAAGCCCGTCTCGCGCAGCATCCGGTCCAGAAGCAGCCGGTTGGTCGCGTTGTCATCGGCGAGGACCAGCCGCCGCGGCCGGTCCCCCGGCCCCGCCGCCGCCGCCACGCCAGGCCCGTCCGCGCCCGGCGCCCGCCAACCCGCCAGCGCGTCGCGCAAGGCCCCCGCCGCGACCGGGAGCGGCAGCACCGCCGCATCCGGCGGGGCCGCGTCGCCCGGCGCGCCCAGCAGGATCGGCGCGCGCGCGCCCTCCGGCAGATCGCCGGGCTGCCCGATCCACGGGCCCGCGCCGGACCCGTCCCCGCGCGCGACCGCGACGCCGACCCGTTCCAGCGGCTCGGCCAGCGCGTCGCAGACCGGCCCCGGCCCCAGCACCGCCGCCGCGGGCAGCGCCGGCAGCTCCGGCCCCGGCCCCGCCGCCCGCAGCGGCAGCTCCAGCCGGAACCGCGCGCCCGGGCCATCCGCGGCGTCCAGCGTCAGATCGCCGCCCATCCGCTGCGCCAGCCCCTTCGAGATCGTCAGCCCCAGCCCCGTGCCCTCCTTGGCCGGGCGGTCGGGCTCGTCGACCTGACCGAAAGCCTCGAACACGTTCGCATGCGCCTCGGGCGGGATGCCGGGGCCGGTATCGCTGACCGTCAGCGCCACACCCTCGGGCCCGCATTCGGCCGACAGCGTCACCGCCCCGTCGCGCGTGAATTTCAGCGCGTTGCCCAGCAGGTTCATCACGATCTGCCGCACCCGGCCGGCATCGCCGGTGAACCGCTCCGGCGCGTCGAGCGGCCAGCCCAGCGCCACCGGCACCGCGGCCTGCGGCGTGGCCTGCGCCAGCCGCACGCAGTCGCGCAGAAGTGCCTCGAGGTCAAACGCCTCCGCGCGCAGCTCCAGCCGCCCGGCCTCCAGCTTCGAGACATCGAGCGTGTCGTTCACGATCACCAGGAGCGCCTCGGCCGAGTCGCGGATCGTGCGCGCGCCCTGCCGTGCCTCGTCGTCGGCGGCGCTTTCCGCCAGCATGTCGGCCATGCCGATCACGCCGTTCATCGGCGTCCGGATCTCGTGGCTCATCCGCGCCAGGAAATCGGCCTTCGCGCGCGCCGCCGCACGGGCCTCGTCGCGCGCGGCGGCCAACGCGGCGGCGCGCGCCTCGTCTTCGGTCACGTCGATCGCCAGCGAGACGAGATCGCCATCGGCGGCGCGGCGGTCGACCAGCCGGATCACGCGGCCGTCGAAATGGTTGAGGTGGACCGGCGCGATTGCCGTCGCGCGCCGACGCTCCAGCTGCGCCGCGACCCAGTCCTCGGGCGACAGCGAACCCGGGTCGAAGGCGCCTTCCTCGACCGCCTGCGCGAACATCGCCGCCGCCGAGTCGCCCGGGCCCACCGATCCCGCGCAATCGAACAGCTCCAGATAGACATGGTTGGCCGCGACGAGATTGTCGTCGCTGTCGAACAGCGCGAAGCCGTCGCGCATCGTCTCGAGCGCGTGCCACAGCCGCCGTCGCGCGCGGTCGGCGCGCTCCGCCGCCTCGCGCCCCTTGGCCAGCGCGCGGGCCTGGCGTTCGGTCAGGCGCAGGTTCTGCTCGCGCTCGGCCAGGAAGTCGCGCGACAGCCGATCGGCATTGGCCACCAGCGCCGAATGCGCGCGGTCCAGCTCGCGCCGAGCGAGATCCAGCATCCGCTCCGCGGCCAGCCGGCGACGCCGCTCGCCCTCATAGCTCGTGTCGGGAACGCTCCCGTCCATCGCGATCCGCCACCCCGGTCCACGGCCCGGACCGGCCGGGCGACGGCGGCAGGCCTCGCATGCGGGGATTAAGATCGCGCTAAGGCGCGGCTCAGTTCAGGTCGAAATGCAGCGGGTATTGCTGCCCGTCGAACGCGCCGAACAGGTCGCCGATATCAGGATGGCCCACCGGCTCGCCCGAGCGGTCGCGCACGAGGTTCTGCTCGGAGACATAGGCGACGTAATAGCTCTCCTCGTTCTCGGCGAGGAGGTGGTAGAACGGCTGGTCTTTCCGGGGGCGGGCCTCGGCGGGAATGCTGTCGTACCACTCGTCCGAATTCGAGAATTCGGGATCGACGTCGAAAATGACGCCGCGGAACGGGTGCTTCTTGTGGCGGACCACCTCGCCCAGACCGTATTTCGCTTGGTTCCAAAGCATTTCGTTGCCCTTTGCCTTCTCCGTTCCTAGACCGCGCGGGCGCGGCTTGTAAATCGGCGGGCCACTGATTCGGTGGAAACACACTGTGACTCCCGTCCTGACAGTCCTGCAGATCTCGGCCCCGGTCTTCCTGCTGGCGGGGCTCGGATTCGCCTGGGTCCGGGCGGGCTACGACTACGACACGGCCTTCGTGACGCGGCTGGCGATGACGCTGGCCGTGCCCTGCCTCGTCTTCACCGCGCTGGCCACGGGCACGGTCGATCCCGCCGCCGCCGGGCGCGTGGCGCTGGCCAGCCTGACCGTCTATCTGGCGCTTTTCGCGGTGTTTCGCGCCGTCTGCGCGGCGCTCGGCCTCGACCCACGCACCTATTGGGCGCCGCTGGTGATCGGCAATACCGGCAATCTGGGCCTGCCGCTGGCGCTCTTCGCCTTCGGCGAGATTGGCCTCGGCTACGCGGTGGTGGTCTTCTCGGTCACCACGATCCTGCAATTCACGCTGGGCATCTGGATCGTGTCGGGCGGCGGGAACCCGCTGCGCGCGGCGCGCGAGCCGATGGTGGTGGCCACGCTTCTGGGCGCGCTTTTCCTGTGGCGCGGCTGGCCGGTGCCGCAGGTCGCGGCGGACGCGCTGGGCCTGATCGGGCAGATGGCGATCCCGCTGATGCTGCTGACGCTGGGCGTGGCGATGGCGCGGCTCTCGCCCGCGGGACTTTTGCCGATGGCGGGGCTATCGCTTCTGAAGCTCGGGCTTTGCACGGCGCTCGCCTGGGGGATCGGGGCCGCGGGCTTCGGGCTCTCGGGCGTGCCGCTGGGGGTGCTGGTCGTGCAGCTGGCGACGCCGGTGGCCGTGACCTCCTACCTGCTGGCGCTGAAATACGAGGCCGACGCGCCGCCCGTGGCGGGGCTGGTGGTGGTCTCGACGGCCATGTCCGTGGTGGCGTTGCCGCTGATCCTCGCTCTCTTCGTATGAGGTGATTGGCAGGGGCCGCCCGCTTGCGCTATCGTCCCCGCCAACGGTCAAGAAAAACGAACCGGGCAGTGATCATGAAACGACTTTTGCAGATCGGGTGTCTGCTGCTTCTGGCCGCCTGCGGCGGCGGGAGCGGAAGCGGCACGGTGGGTCAGGGCCGCGCGCCCGGAAACCTCGACAATGCGTGCTCCATCCTCTCGCAGCGCCCCGGCTACCTGCGCGCCTTCCGCGCGGCCGAGCGCAAATGGGGCGTGCCGATCCACGTCCAGATGGCGACGATCTACCAGGAATCGAAATTCGTCAGCGATGCGCGCACGCCCCTGCGTTTCGCGCTGGGCGTCATCCCGGTCGGTCGGCAGAGCAGCGCCTACGGCTATTCCCAGGCGCTCGACGCCACCTGGAAGGAATACCAGCAGGTGGAAGGCGGCCGCCGATCGCGCCGCGACGACATCCGCGACGCCACCGATTTCATGGGCTGGTACATGGCCGAGACACAGCGCGCGCTGGGCATCCCTCTGAGCGACGCGCGCAACCAGTATCTCGCCTATCACGACGGGCGCACCGGCTTCCGGCGCGGTACCTATCGCAGCAAGCCCTGGCTGATGCGCATCTCGGGCCAGATCGAGGCCCGGGCGGCGATGTACCAGCAACAGCTTGCCCGCTGCTCCTGACCGGTCACGCGGCGCGCCGCGCCAGCCCGCGATAGATCGCCTCGGCCAGCCCCGTCTGGCCGCCGGCGGCCACCGCCTCGGCTTGCGCCTGGCGCAGGAAGCTGTCGAATTGCGAGGCCCCGCCCCCTGCGGGCGAGGGCGGGCCGGTCCCGGCCACGCGCAGCATCTCGGCAAACAGGAAGGCCTCCAGCTGCACGGCCTGCGCGCGCAGCGCGGCCTCCGGGGCGGGTGGCGGCGCGCCGGGTGCGACGCTGGGAAGGATCGGGGTCAACATGGGGCGGGCCTCCGGCTGTTCGCGACCCGGAAGATCACGTGCGGGTAAAGGTTTCGTAAGGGACGGCCGTTAATTCCGACTGCGAACGGAATTGGAGAGCTTGGTGCAAACGCCCTTCCCCCTCGCGCGCCCGGACGGGCCGCCGCCCCGCCCCGGCCCGCCGGACGCCGCCGCGCCCCCGGCCGATCGCGACGCCGCTGCGCGATCTCGCGCGCCTCCTCGCCGAAGGCCCCACCGCGCCCGACGGGACATCCCGGGGCGCGGCAGACACGCCGCCACCCGACGCCGCCGAGGGGGAGGCGGACGCAGAGGGCCCGGCCGATCCCATCAACCCGTCCTTCACCGACACCGGACCCGCGATCGGCATCACCCTCGCCGGACGGCCCGCCGCGACACCCGCGGACGAAGCGGTGCCGGCAAGCGCCGAAACGCAGAGTCACGCGGACGATGCCGCACCCCTCGGGCCCACCGGCGCGCCGGATACGGCATCGTCTGGCCCGAAGGTCGATCCGAACGCAGCCGCGGACCGGTCATCCGACCCCGCGCCCATCGCGCGACGCGACGGCGATGCGCCCCCGGCCGCGGCCGAAAGCGCCCTCGGCCCGGGGCCGAGGAGCCCGCTGCAGCCGTTGGCGACGACCATGGCGGCAGCGGCCCCGGCGCGCGTCGCCGGGCCCCGCGCCGCGCCGGTCCGCGACGGGCCGCCGGCGACGGATCCGGGGCGTGACCCCGCGCGGATCGCGGCAGGCGGCCTCCCGACGATGCCGGACCGGGCGGATCCGCCGCACCAAGCGCAAGATGCAAGCCGGCCCGGCCTGCCCACAGGCACCGCCGCGCAATCCCGGCCGGATCCGGTCATGCGCGATGTCGCGGCGCCCGGTCGCCTGGCCGCCGGCCCGTCTCCCGCCCCGTCCGAACCGGCGCTCCCCTCCGCTGCCGGCGTCGCCGATCTGGCCCTCCGCGGCCCCGAGGCCACCGCCGCGTCGGCCAACCCCGCGCCGGTCCCCCTCACCGAGCTGCGCTCCGAAATCGCGCGCCAGATCGCCAACGCCGCCCCGCCCCCACCGCAGGCCCGGCCCGACCCGACGACCGGGCCGGACACCGCCCGCCTCGCCGGGGGCGAGCTGCGGACCGAACTCGAACTCGCGCCCCCCGATCTGGGCAAGCTCCGGCTGGTGCTGCAGACCGGCGAGCGCGGGCTGCACCTGCAGATCGCGGTGGAACGGCCCGAAAGCCTCGACGCGGTGCGCCGCCATCTCGAAGGGATGCATCGCTCGCTGCTGGCCGACGGCGTCACGCTCGACCGGCTCGACCTCGCCGCGGGCGGGCGGGACTGGTCGCGCGGCGCGGGCGATGGCGGGTCGCATCGCGCGGGCCCCGGCGCCGACCCGCCCCCCGAGAACCCGCCCCAGCCGCCCGCCGCGAACACCGCCCCGCCGCCCCGCAACCGCGCGGGCCGGCTCGATATCCGCATCTGAGGAGGCCCGATGGACCCGATCCTGCCCTTCGCCGAAACGCCGCCGCCGCGGGTGCCCCCGCCGGGGCCCAGCGCCAGCACCGATTTCGACATGTTCCTGACGCTGCTGACGACGCAAATCCGCAACCAGGATCCGCTCGAACCCGCCGACAGCACCGAATACACGGCCCAGCTCGCGACCTTTTCGGGCGTCGAACAGGCGGTGCAGACCAACGATCTGCTCCGCGACGTGCTGGGGCGGCTGGAGCTGCAGCAGGCCAACGGCGCGGCCGCCTGGATCGGGATGGAGGTGCGCCATGCCGGCCCGATCGCCCGCGACGGCGGCCCGCGCGAGCTGGGCTTCGACATCCCGCCCGGCGCCGACGCGGCCGAGCTGGTGATCAGCGACCCGAACGGGACCGAACGCGCCCGCCGCGCCATCGACCCGAAGGCCACGACGCTGACCTGGCCCGACGACGCGCCCGCCCTGCCGCCCGGGACCTATCGCCTGCATGTCGAACCCAGCGCCGGCGCGCAAAGCCTCACGCCCGTCCCGGTCGCCCATTACGCGGCCGTGGAAGAGGTGCTTCTGGGCCCCGCAGGCGTCGAACTCGGCCTCGCCGGGGGCCTGCGGATCCCTGCCTCCAGCCTCGACGCCATCCGCCGCCCCGCCCCGGGCTAAGCCACCGCGCGGACCCGGCCGCCATCGGGCCGGGCGGCGAAGGACCTGATGGGCAAGGGTCGCGAACAGAGCGAAGGCAGCGCGGCGCCGCCGCACCTTCGGACGGCACGAGCCCGAACCGCACGGCCCCGGCCGGACGGCGCATCCCCACGCGCCGCGCCAATTGCCCTGCCGTTCGCCCGCCAAAGCTTAGCGCCGGGCCCGTCGAAATGTTCGGTGGGCCGACGGAGCGGCCACCCCTCAGCGCGCCCCCGTCAGATCGCCGCGGCGGCGACCAGGGCGACGGCGGCGGTGCCGAGGCCCGCGATGTACCACAGCGCGGCGGAGCGCTTGCGCCGCCCCCGCTCCACGATCACCGTCCGGTCCGGGCGCCGCAGCGCCTGCTCCACGGCCTGCGGCAGATGCGGGCCGAAACGCGCCAGCACCTGCGCCGTCCGGTAGAGGTCGCGCGCGAAGGCCCGCGGGCCCAGATTGGTGCGGATGTAGCGCTCCACCTCGGGCGCGGCCGCGGTCCACAGGTTCATCTGCGGGTTCAGCGTGCGCGCCACACCCTCGACCACCACCATCGTGCGTTGCAGCAGGATCAGCTCGGTCCGGGTCTCCATCCCGAAGCGCTCGGTCACCTCGAAGAGATAGGCCAGCAGTCGCCCCATCGAGATCCGCGAGGCATCCATCCCGAAGATCGGCTCGCCCACCGCGCGCAGCGCCTGCGCGAACAGGTCCACGTCACGGTCGGCCGGCACGTAGCCCGCCTCGAAATGCACCTCGGCCACGCGGCGGTAATCCTTGCGGATGAAGCCCATCAGGATCTCGGCATAGACCCGGCGGGTGTACTCATCGAGCCGCCCCATGATCCCGAAATCCAGCGCCACGATATCGCCCGAGGGCGCGACCTTCAGGTTCCCCTGGTGCATGTCGGCGTGGAAATACCCGTCGCGCAGCGCGTGGCGCAGGAACATCGCGATCACCCGGTCGGCCAGCGCCACGCGGTCGTGGCCGGCCGCGTCGATCGCCTCCAGCTCGCCCATCGGGATGCCCTCGGCCCAGTCCAGCGTCAGGACCGCGCGGCCCGACAGGTGCCATTCCACCGCCGGCACCGCGAAGCCCGCATCGCCCGCGGTGTTGGCCTTGAACTCGCCCGCCGCCGCGGCCTCGGTGCGCAGGTCCAGTTCCTGCTGCACAGTGGCGTCGAAATGCGCGATCACGTCCATCGGGCGCAGCCGCCGGGTCTGTGGCGCCAGAAGCTCGACCATGCGCGCGCCGAAATAGAAGGCGTCGATATCGCGCCGGAAGGCGCGGGCGATGCCCGGCCGCAGCACCTTGACCGCGACCTTGCGCTGGCCCTCGACCAGCCGCGCCTGGTGGACCTGCGCGATGGAGGCGGCGGCCACCGGCTCGGAGAATTCCGAGAAGATCGTGTCGACCGGCCGGCCCAGGTCGCGCTCGACCATCCGGCGCGCCTCGAAGGTCGGGAAGGGCGGCAGCTTGTCCTGCAGCACCCGCAATTGCAGCGCCAGCTCGCCGCCCACGAAATCGGGCCGGGTCGACAGGATCTGGCCCAGCTTGATGTAGCTCGGCCCCAGCGCGGTGATCGCCCGGGTGACCGGCGGCAGCGCCGGGTCGCCCTTGTAGCCCAGCCAGCGGAACGGCCAGCCCAGCACGCGGGCGGCGGCGCGCAGGGCGGGCGGCGCGTCCATCTGCTCCAGCACGACGGCCATCGCGCCCGTGCGCTCGAAGGTGGCCGCCGTGCGGACCAGGCGGAGGATGTTGTGGGGGCCTCTCATCTGCGGGGCATTCTCAGAGCTTCCAGCCCGAATGCAGCGCGGCGATGCCGAAGCTGAGATTGCGGTACTTCACGTTGCCGAAGCCCGCATCGGCGATCATCGCGGCGAAGCGATCCTGGTCGGGGAAGTTGCGGATCGACTCGACGAGGTACTGGTAGCTGTCGCGATCGCCCGCGATGGCCTGCCCCATCCGCGGGATCACGTTGAAGGAATAGAGATCATAGGCCTTCTGCATCAGCGGGTTGGGCAGCTGGCTGAACTCCAGCACCATCAGCCGCCCGCCGGGGCGCAGCACGCGGTAGGCCTCCGACAGGGCGTCGAGGATGCGAGTGACGTTCCGGATGCCGAAGCTGATCGTGTAGGCGTCGAAGCTGTTATCCTCGAAGGGCAGCGCCATCGCGTCGCCCACCACCCAGTCCAGCGCTTCGGCGCGGGCCTCGGCCTCGGCGCGCTGCCGGCCGGCGACCAGCATGCCCTCGGTCATGTCGAGCACGGTCGCATGCGCCCCCGGCGCCCGGTCGAGGAAGCGGAAGGCGATGTCGCCCGTCCCGCCCGCCACGTCCAGAAGGCGCTGGCCCGGTCGCGGCGCCAGCCAGTCCAGCATCGCGTCCTTCCAGACGCGGTGGATGCCCAGCGACATCGCGTCGTTCATCACGTCGTATTTCGACGCCACCGAGGTGAACACGCCGTGGACGCGGCCCGCCTTCTCCTCCTCCGGCACGGTCTCGAAGCCGAAATGCGTCGTGCGCCCCGCGTCGCGGGGCGCGTCCTCGTCTTGCGTCATCGGGCGGGCATCCTCATCTGTCGCTCTGACTTATAGGGCGCGGGCGCGCGCCTGCAACGAAAGGCCCCCATGCCCGAGCTTCCCGAAGTCGAGACCGTCCGCCGCGGCCTCGCCCCCGCGCTGGAGGGCGCGCGGCTCCGTCGTGCCGAGATCCGCCGCCCCGATCTGCGCTGGCCCTTCCCGCCGGACATGGCCGCGCGGCTCGAAGGCGCGACGATCACCGCGCTGGGGCGGCGGTCGAAATACCTGCTCGCGCATCTCGACACCGGCGAGACGCTGATCGTGCATCTGGGCATGTCGGGCCGGATGGTGGTCGACGACATGCGGCTGGGCCAGTTCCACCGCGACGCGAGCTGGCTGCCGCAACACGACCATGTCGTGCTGCACACCGACCGCCACCGCGTCACCTTCAACGATGCGCGCCGCTTCGGCGCGATGGACCTGCACCCGACCCGCGATCTGGAGAACCACTGGCTGATCGCCAAGCTAGGGCCGGAGCCGCTGGGCAATGCCTTCCACGAGGACCACCTGATCGCCGCCTTCCGGACCCGCAACACGCCGGTGAAGGCCGCGCTGCTGGATCAGCGCGTGGTGGCGGGGCTGGGCAATATCTATGTCTGCGAGGCGCTCTGGCGCGCGGGCATCGCGCCCACCCGGCGCGCGCGGCGCATCGCCGCGCATCGCGTCGCGGCGCTGGTGCCGGTGATCCGCGATGTGCTGGGCGAGGCGATCGAGGCGGGCGGATCGTCCTTGCGCGACCACCGGCAGGCCGATGGCAGCCTGGGCTATTTCCAGCACGGCTTCGCCGTCTACGACCGCGAGGGCGCGCCCTGCCCCACGCCCGGCTGCGGCACGCCGATCCGCCGGATCGTGCAGTCGGGCCGCTCCTCTTTCCACTGCCCCAGCTGCCAGAGATGACTTGAAACGGGCCTTCGGGCGTTGCAGGCCTAACTCCTCGACAGGCAGCGGAGAGAGACGCGATGGGTTACGAGACGCTGAACGTGGACGTGAGCAATCACGTCGCCACCATCCGGCTGGACCGGCCCGAGGCGCTGAACGCGCTGAACTCCAAGCTGCTGGGCGAACTCGCCAAGGCGATGAAGTCGTCGCAGGAGAACGAGAAGGTCCGCTGCATCATCCTCACCGGCTCCGAGAAGGCCTTCGCCGCCGGCGCCGATATCCGCGAGATGCACGAGAAGAGCTTCGTCGAGGTCTTCATGGGCGACCTGTTCGGCCCCGAGGTCGAGGCGATGCTGCGCGTCCGCAAGCCGATCATCGCCGCCGTGTCCGGCTACGCGCTGGGCGGGGGCTGCGAGCTGGCGATGATGTGCGATTTCATCATCGCCGCGGACAATGCCAAGTTCGGCCAGCCCGAGGTGAACCTGGGCGTGGTCGCGGGCATCGGCGGCACCCAGCGCCTGACTCGCGCCGTGGGCAAGGCCAAGTCGATGGACATGCACCTCACGGGGCGCTTCATGGATGCCGAGGAGGCCGAGCGCGCGGGGCTGGTCAGCCGCGTCGTGCCCGCCAAGAAGCTGATGGACGAGGCGATGGCCGCCGCCACCCGGATCGCCGAGAAGTCGATGATCACCGTCACCGCCATCAAGGAGGCGGTGAATCGCAGCCAGGAAGTCGGGCTGAGCGAGGGGCTGCTCTTCGAGAAGCGGCTGTTCCACGCGCTCTTCGCGACCGAGGACCAGTCCGAGGGCATGGCCGCCTTCATCGAGAAGCGCGAGCCGCAATTCCGCGACCGCTGAGCGCGGGCGCACCGTTCCGCACGGATTACGGCGCAAGGGTGCGCCAATCGCGTCGGACACGGATCACCCGCAGATCACCCGTGGATCACCCATGAATTCCGCCCCCGGTTGACGCCGCGCGCCGCCCGGACTAGACGCCGCCCATCATGCGCGTGAGGCCCGCTCTGGCCGGATCGAGATCCATGGGACGCCCGCCGTCCCGGACGGGGTCGGGCTTTCGTGCAACCGAACTTGAACCGACCCGATCCGAGGACCGATCACATGGCAAATTCCCCCCAGGCCAAGAAGCGCGCCCGCCAGAACGAGCGCCGATTCGCCGTCAACAAGGCGCGCCGCTCGCGCATCCGCACCTACCTGCGGAAGGTCGAGGAGGCGATCGCCTCGGGCGACCAGACCGTCGCCGCCGCCGCCCTCAAGGAAGCCCAGCCCGAGCTGATGCGCGGTGTCACCAAGGGCGTCTTCCACAAGAACACCGCCGCGCGGAAACTGTCCCGCCTGTCCTCGCGGGTGAAGTCGCTGGGCGCCTGAGCCGAGTCGGCTGCGAGAACCGCAGGACACAGTCAAGAGATTCGAAAGCCCACCGCTCAGGTGGGCTTTTTTCTTCGCATCTTCAGCGGTTTGCAGCGGCGTTTCGGGATTCTTCCGCCCGAGCGAATATGTCAAGTCTGAAGAGAGGTTGAAGCCTCAGGCGAGCGGATTGTATCCCATTTCCAGCGAGTCAGATCGCGATCAGGGGAACATCGAATGGGTAGCGAAGCGCACCCGCTCGTCTCCGAGGTGGGGCCTCGGGATGCGTGGGCGATCTTGTCGGACGACAACGCTTCGATCCTCGTCGATGTTCGGTCCCGGCCCGAATGGATGTTCGTGGGCGGGCCCGACCTGTCGGAGTTGGGCAAGGAGCCGGCGAGGCTCGAATGGAAGACCTGGCCCGACATGACCCCGGACCCGGCATTCGCCGGAGCGCTGCTGAAGACGATGCCGGGACTGCCATCCCGCATCCTGTTCATCTGCCGCTCCGGCGCGCGTTTGATGGAGGCGGCGACAGCCGTGGCCCGGACCCTCGAGACGGAGGGACGGGCTCTGCCCTGCATCAACGTGGCCGAAGGGTTCGAAGGTGATCTGGATACGCTGGGACATCGGGGGGGCCTGAACGGTTGGAAGGCCCGGGGACTGGCGTGGCGTCAGTCCTGAGACACAGACAAGAGAGCGGGTAGGGCCGAGACAAATGACGGATGGGATCTGGGACCTCGCCAAGGGCGAGGTCAGGAAAGACGTGGGCACGCATAACTTCAAGGCGTGGATCGAACCCCTGCGCTACGGCGCGGTGGACGGCCGCGTGCTGCAACTGGTCGCGCCCACCGACTTCCTGGGCACCTGGGTCGCACAGAATTTCTCGGACGTGATCCTGCGCCGCGTGACCGAGGCCGGCTGCGACGTCACCCGCTTGGTCTGCGACACCGCCCTGCCCGCGACCCGCGCCAAGGCCACCCCCGACGAGGCCGCCCCCTCCGAGCGCAGCCGCGCGGAAAGTGATCTCGATCGCCGCTTCACCTTCGAGCGCTTCGTGGTCGGCAAGTCCAACGAGATGGCCCATGCCGCCGCGCGCCGCGTGGCTTCCGGCGCGCCGGTCAGCTTCAACCCGCTGTTCCTGCACGGCCGCGTGGGTCTCGGGAAGACGCACCTGATGCAGGCCATCGCCTGGCAGCTGCGCGAAAGCGACCCGGAGCGCCGCGTGCTCTACCTCTCGGCCGAGCAGTTCATGTACCGCTTCGTGCAGGCGCTGCGCGAGAAGAACACGATGGATTTCAAGCACCTGTTCCGCAGCGTCGACGTCCTGCTGGTCGACGACGTGCAGTTCATCGCCGGCAAGGAGAGCACCCAGGAGGAGTTCTTCCACACGTTCAACGCGCTGGTGAACCAGGGCAAGCAGGTAGTCATCTCGGCCGATCGCAGCCCCTCCGAAATCTCGGACCTCGAGGAGCGGATCACCTCGCGGCTGGAATCCGGCCTCGTCGTCGATCTGCACCCCGCCGATTACGAGCTGCGCCTCGGCGTGCTGCAGCAGCGGGTCGAGAGCCTGGGCGAGCATTACAAGGGCTTCGCGGTCGAGGAGGGCGTGCTGGAGTTCCTCGCCAGCCGCATCAACACCTCGATCCGCGCGCTGGAAGGCGCGGTGACGCGCCTGGCCGCCTATGCCGACCTCCTGAAGGAGCCGGTCAGCCTGGCCCAGGCGCAGGACGTGCTCTCCGACCTGCTGCGCGCCAGCCAGAAGAAGCTGACAATCGACGACATCATGAAGACGACCTGCGAACATTATAACCTGCGCATGTCGGACATGACCTCGGCGCGGCGGTCGCGCACTGTGGCCCGGCCCCGCCAGATGGCGATGTACCTCGCCAAGAAGCTCACCCCGCGTTCCTATCCCGAGATCGGGCGGATGTTCGGCGGGCGCGATCACACGACGGTTCTCTATGCCGTCCGCAAGATCGAGGAGCTGATCGCCGCGGAGCCGCAGATCGCCGAGGATGCCGAGCTTCTGACCCGCAAGCTGGACGGCTGAAGCGGCCATTGCGTGCCGGGCCGGGGGCGCTATCCTGCGCGTCCCGACAACCGAGGTAGCCATGAAATTCTCCATCGAACGCGCCGCCCTCCTGAAGGCGGTCAGCCAGGCCCAGGCCGTCGTCGAACGGCGCAACACGATCCCGATCCTGGCCAACGTGCTGATGGAGGCCGAGGGCGACCGGGTCCGCTTCAAGGCGACCGATCTCGACATCGAGGTGATCGACAGCGCCCCCGCGCAGGTCGAGCGGGCGGGCGGCACAACCGTCTCGGCGGTGCTGTTCCACGAGATCGTGCGCAAGCTGCCCGACGGCGCGCTGGTCCAGCTCGAGGAGGACCAGGCGGCCGGCCGGCTCAGCGTCACGGCGGGCCGGTCGCATTTCTCGCTGGCCACGCTCGCGCGCGAGGATTTCCCGATGATGGCCTCGTCGGATTACGCGGCCAATTTCTCCTGCGACGCGCCGGTGCTGCGCCGGCTCTTCGACAAGACGCGCTTCGCGATCTCGACCGAGGAGACGCGCTACTACCTCAACGGCGTCTACATGCATGTGGCCGAGGCCGAGGGCGGTCGGATGCTGCGCTGCGTGGCGACCGACGGGCACCGCCTGGCGCGCGTCGACGCCCCTCTGCCCGCGGGCGCCGAGGAGATGCCGGGCGTGATCGTGCCGCGCAAGACCGTGGACCAGATGCGCAAGCTTCTCGACGATGACGACCTGCAGATCGCGGTGTCGGTCTCCGAGACCAAGATCCGCTTCGCCACGCCCGACATCACGCTGACCTCGAAGGTGATCGACGGCACCTTCCCCGATTACGCGCGCGTCATCCCCAGCGGCAACACCCGCAAGCTGGAGGTGGACGCCGCCGATTTCGCCAAGGCCGTGGACCGCGTGGCCACCGTCTCGTCGGAACGGTCGCGCGCCGTTAAGCTGAGCCTCGACGAGGACCGGCTGACGCTCTCGGTCAACGCGCCGGATTCGGGCGCCGCCGAGGAGGAGCTGGCCGTGGCCTATGGCGACGAGAAGCTGGAGATCGGCTTCAACGCCAAGTACCTCCAAGAGATCGCCGCGCAGGTCGATCGCGAGAACGCGGTCTTCATGTTCAACGGCGCGGGCGACCCGACCCTGATGCGTGAGGGCGGCGACGAGTCGGCCATCTACGTCGTCATGCCGATGCGTGTCTGACGCCCCGGGGGCTCGGGCCGCGTCCGGGGGCGCGCCCGCCCGCGTCACGCGGCTGGCCCTGTCGCATTTCCGCTCGCACCGCCGCACGCGGCTCGAATTCGACGCGCGGCCCGTCGCGATCTTCGGACCGAACGGGGCCGGCAAGACCAACCTGCTCGAGGCGGTCTCGCTGCTCTCGCCCGGCCGCGGGATGCGCCGCGCCGCCGCCGAGGAGATCATCCGCCGCCCCGAGGCCGTGGGCTGGCGCGTCGCCGCGACGCTTGCCGGCCACGAGGTCGAGCTTCGGGCCGAGCCCGGGCAGCCGCGCACCACCCGCATCGACGACAAGCCCAGCCCGCAGGTGGCGCTGGCCCGGCTGGCGCGGATCCTGTGGCTGGTGCCGTCGATGGACCGGCTCTGGCTGGAAGGGGCCGAGGGGCGGCGGCGCTTCCTCGACCGCGCGACACTCAGCTTCGATCCCGCCCATGGCGAGGGCGTGCTGGCCTACGAGAAGGCGATGCGCGACCGCAACCGGCTGCTGAAGGACGGCGTGCGCGACGCGCATTGGTACGGGGCGCTCGAGGCGCAGATGGCGCAGCACGGCGCCGGGATCGCGGCGCGGCGCGCGGCGGCGCTAGTTCGGCTGGAGGGCGCGCAGGAGGCCGACGGCCCCTTCCCCGCCGCCGCGTTGTCGATCGCGCATCCCGATGGCGACGCGCCCGGTGACGCGGCCGCGCTGGCCGGGGCGCTCGCCGCGTCGCGGCCGCGCGACATGGCGGCGGGGCGCACGCTGGTTGGGCCGCATCGCGCCGACCTCGCCGCGGTCTTCACCGCCAAGGGGGTCGAGGCGCGGCTCTGTTCGACGGGCGAGCAGAAGGCGCTCCTGATCTCGCTGATCCTGGCCAATGCGCGCGCGCTGGCCGCGTCCGAGGGCGCCGCCCCGATCCTGCTGCTGGACGAGGTGGCGGCGCATCTGGATGCCGGGCGGCGGGCGGCGCTCTACGATGCGCTGACGGGTCTGGGCGGGCAGGTCTTCCTGACCGGAACGGGGCCGGAGCTGTTCGCGGAACTGCCCGATGCGCGCCGTCTGGAGGTGATCGAACAGGGCGGCGAGAGCCGCGTCGCCGAGGCCGGCTGAGCGCCCTCCGGGACCTACCAAATATGGTGTCCGCGACGTGACAATCCCCCCCGGGATGGATATATCTTGGGCAACGAAATCCGAAAGAAGATACATGTCCGAGCAAGCTTCCCCGATGCCCGAATACGGCGCCGATTCCATCAAGGTTCTCAAGGGGCTGGAGGCCGTCCGCAAGCGGCCCGGCATGTATATCGGCGACACCGATGACGGCTCGGGCCTGCATCACATGGTCTACGAATGCGTCGACAACGGCATCGACGAGGCGCTGGCCGGCCACGCCACCGCCGTCAGCGTCAAGATCCACGCCGATTCCAGCGTCTCGGTGAAGGATAACGGCCGCGGCATCCCGGTCGGCATCCACGAGGGCGAAGGCGTCTCGGCGGCCGAGGTCATCATGACCCAGCTGCATGCGGGCGGGAAATTCGACCAGAACAGCTACAAGGTCTCGGGCGGCCTGCACGGCGTCGGCGTCTCGGTGGTCAACGCGCTGTCGGACTGGCTGGAACTGCGGATCTGGCGCGACGGCAAGGAGCATGTCGCCCGCTTCGAGCACGGCGAGACGGTCGAACATCTGCGCGTCGTGGGCGACACCGACCAGACGGGCACCGAGGTGCGCTTCATGGCCTCGCTCAACACCTTCTCCGATCTCGAATACAGCTTCGCCACGCTGGAGAAGCGCCTGCGCGAACTGGCCTTCCTCAATTCCGGCGTCCGCATCATGCTGGAGGACGAACGCCCCGCCGAGGCGCTGCGCGTGGAGATGTATTACGACGGCGGCGTGCGCGAATTCGTCCGCTACATCGACCGCAACAAGCATCCGGTCATGCCCGAGCCCATCTACATGACCGGCGAGCGCGACGGCATCGGCGTCGAGGTCGCGATGTGGTGGAACGACAGCTACAACGAGATGGTGCTGCCCTTCACCAACAACATCCCGCAGCGCGACGGCGGCACCCATATCGCGGGCCTGCGCGGGGCGCTGACGCGGACCATCAACCTCTACGCACAATCCTCGGGCATCGCGAAGAAGGAGAAGGTCAGCTTCACCGGCGACGACGCGCGCGAGGGCCTGACCTGCGTGCTGTCAGTCAAGGTGCCGGACCCGAAATTCTCCAGCCAGACCAAGGACAAGCTCGTCTCCTCCGAGGTGCGGCCGGCGGTCGAGAACCTCGTGAACGAGAAGCTGGCCGAGTGGTTCGAGGAGAACCCCAACGAGGCCCGTCAGATCGTCGGCAAGATCATCGAGGCGGCCCTGGCGCGCGAAGCCGCGCGCAAGGCGCGGGAACTGACGCGCCGCAAGACGGCGATGGACGTGGCGTCCCTGCCCGGCAAGCTGGCCGATTGCCAGGAAAAGGACCCCGCCAAGGCCGAGCTGTTCCTCGTCGAGGGCGACAGCGCCGGCGGCTCGGCCAAGCAGGGCCGCGCGCGGCAGAACCAGGCCGTGCTCCCCCTGCGCGGCAAGATCCTGAACGTGGAGCGCGCGCGGTTTGACCGGATGCTCGGCAGCCAGGAGATCGGGACGCTGATCACTGCGATGGGCACCGGCATCGGGCGCGACGAGTTCAACATGAACAAGCTGCGCTACCACAAGATCATCATCATGACCGATGCCGATGTGGACGGCGCGCATATCCGCACGCTGCTTCTGACCTTCTTCTACCGGCAGATGCCCGAGATTATCGAGGAGGGGCATCTCTACATCGCGCAGCCGCCGCTCTTCAAAGTCGGGCGCGGCAAGTCGGAGGTCTATCTGAAGGACCAGACCGCGCTCGAGGATTACCTCGTCGCGCAGGGCACCGAGGGCGCGGTGCTGCGCCTGCCTTCGGGCGAGGAAATCGCGGGCCGCGACCTCGACCGCGTCGTGCAGGCCACGCGGCACTTCAAGCGCATTCTCGATGCCTTCCCCACACATTACCCGCGCCACATCCTCGAACAGGCGGCGCTGGCCGGCGCCTTCGAGGCGGGGCAGGCCGATGCCGATCTGCAGGGCGTGGCCAACCGCGTGGCCGAGCGGCTGGACCAGGTCGCCGTCGAATACGAGCGCGGCTGGCAGGGCCGGATCACGCAGGATCACGGCATCCGGCTGGCGCGCGTCCTGCGCGGGGTCGAGGAGGTGCGCACGCTCGACGGTGCGGTGCTGCGGTCGGGCGAGGCGCGCAAGCTGGCCGAGGTCTCGCGCGAGACGGCGGATATCTATCGCGACCCGGCCAAGCTGATGCGCAAGGAGCGCGAGACGCTGATCCACGGGCCGACCGACCTGCTGCAGGCGGTGCTGGACGAGGGCGAGAAGGGGCTGACGCTGCAGCGCTACAAGGGCCTGGGCGAGATGAATCCCGACCAGCTCTGGGAGACGACGCTGGACCCCGAGGCGCGCACGCTTCTGCAGGTGCGCATCGAGGACGTGACCGAGGCGGACGACACCTTCACCAAGCTGATGGGCGACGTGGTCGAGCCGCGCCGCGAGTTCATCCAGGAGAACGCGCTGAGCGTCGAGAACCTGGACCTGTAGCGTCGCTCAGCCGAGGTGGCGATAGGCGGGGCCGGCCACCAGGGCGCGGAACCGGTCGAGCGTGGCGTCGGCCATGCGGTCGAGCCGCAGGTCCAGCTCCAGCCCGTCGGGGCGGAACAGCACCAGCGCCGAGCGCAGCAGCAGGCAGGCGAAGAACACCGCGAGGCAGGTCAGGGTGAAGGTCGTGAACATGGCGGTCTCCTTTTCCGGCTGTTTCTAGTCTCGCGCGGGATTCCGGCCAAAGCCGGACGCCGCGCTGGTCGCCGCGGGGCATCTTCAGGGTTCCTGCGGGGCGGTCCGTTTCGCGCTCAGTGATAGTCGCGCGATTTCGGAATGATGCGCGCGTCGCGCGGATGCGAATGGCGCGGATAGCGCGGCGCGACGGGCGGGGCGGGATGCTTGCCCTCGTCGCCGCGGCCATAGCTGTCCGGCATCGGGTCCGCCGACAGCCCGTCCAGCGCGTCGTTGCGATCCTCGATCTCGTGGGCGACGACATGGATCACCGCGTCGTCGAACTGCACGTGCCCCTTCACCGCCATCAGCCGCGCCGACATGATCTGCCGCCGGTAGCGCGCGAAGAGATCGGGCCAGATCACCACGTTCACGACGCCCGCCTCGTCCTCCAGCGTGACGAAGCAGACGCCCTTGGCGCTGCCGGGTTTCTGGCGGATCAGCACCAGCCCGGCCACCCGGACATTCTGGTTGAAGCGCAGGGACCGCAGCGCGTCGGAGCGGGTATAGCCCCCCTTCGCCATCGCGCGCCGCATGAAGGCCACGGGATGCGCCTTCAGCGACAGCCGCGCGGTCTGGTAATCGGTCACGACATGTTCGCGCAGCGGCATGGCGGGCAGGCTGTGGGCGGGCTCGGGACCCGTGTCGGGCGCGTCCTCGTGGGTGAAGAGCGGCAGGTCCGGCCCCGACCGGATCGCCTTCGCGTCCCAGAGCGCCGCGCGCCGGTCCTGCCCGCAGGAGCGGAAGGCGTCGGCCGCGGCGAGGATCTCGATCGCGCGCTTCGACAGCCGCGTGCGGCGGCGCAGCTCCTCAACACCGGCGAAGGGACGGTCGCGGGCGGTCACCAGCCGGGCCAGCTCCTCGGCGCGCAGCCCCGAAAGCTGGCGGAAGCCCAGCCGCAGGGCGAAAGCGTCGGGGCCCGTGGGCTCCAGCAGGTTGTCCCAGTCGGAATAGTTCACGTCCACCGGCAGGACGGTCACGCCGGATTTCTGCGCCATGTCGACGATCTGCGCGGGCGCGTAGAACCCCATCGGCTGCGCGTTGAGCAGCGCGCAGGCGAAGACGTCCGGATGGTGGCATTTCAGCCAGGACGAGACATAGACCAGATGCGCGAAGCTGGCCGCGTGGCTTTCGGGGAAGCCGTATTCACCGAACCCCTCGATCTGGCTGAAACAGCGGGTGGCGAAGTCGCGGTCGTAGCCCCGCGCGACCATGCGTTCGACCATGCGGGTCTTGTGGTCGCTGACCAGCCCCTTGGCGCGGAAGGTGGCCATGGCCTTGCGCAGCTGGTTGGCCTCCCCGCCCGAGAACTCGGCGGCGACGATGGCGATCTTCATCGCCTGTTCCTGGAAGATCGGCACGCCCAGCGTGCGCCCGAGGATGCGCTCCAGCTCGTCGGGGGGCCCGTGTTCGGGGGCGGGCTTGGGATATTCGATCCGCGCGCCCGAGCGGCGGCGCTTGAGATAGGGATGCACCATGTCGCCCTGGATCGGGCCGGGGCGGACGATCGCGACCTGGATCACTAGGTCGTAGAAGACGCGCGGCTTGAGCTTGGGCAGCATCGCCATCTGCGCCCGGCTCTCGACCTGGAAGACGCCCAGGGAGTCGCCTCGGCAGAGCATGTCATAGGTCGCCGTGTCGCCCCGCGGCACCGAGGCCAGGGTCACCCGCTTGTCGTAATGGTCGCGCAGAAGCGCGAAGGCCTTGGCGATGCAGGTCAGCATCCCCAGCGCCAGCACGTCCATCTTGAAGATGCCCAGCGCGTCGATGTCGTCCTTGTCCCACTCGATGAAGCTGCGATCGGGCATGGCGCCGTTGCCGATGGGCACGGTGCGGTTCAGTGGCTGGTTGGTCAGGATGAAGCCGCCGACATGCTGGCCCAGATGGCGCGGCATCCCGATCAGCTGGTCGGTCAGCTGGATCGTGCGGCGGATCAGCGGGTCCTTCAGATTGATCCCCGTATCCTCCAGGTGCATGTCGGCCGTGGACGAGCCCCAGCTGCCCCAGACCGTGCGCGCCATGGCCGTGGTCACGTCCTCGCTCAGCCCCATGACCTTGCCCACCTCGCGGACCGCCATGCGCGGGCGGTAGTGGATGACGGTCGCGCAGAGCCCGGCATGCTCGCGGCCGTAGCGGTTGTAGATGTGCTGGATGACCTCCTCGCGGCGCTCATGCTCGAAATCGATGTCGATATCGGGGGGCTCGTTGCGCTCGGCGGACAGGAAACGCTCGAAGAGCAGGTCGTGCTCGGCCGGGTCGACCGAGGTCACCTCGAGGCAGAAGCAGACCGCCGAATTCGCCGCCGAGCCGCGGCCTTGGCAAAGGATGCCCTGCCGCCGGCCATAGGCCACGATCTCCTGGATGGTGATGAAATAGCGGGCGAGGTCGCGCTCGGCGATGAAGGCCAGCTCCTTCTCGATGGCGTCGCGGACCTTGGCGGGCACGCCGTCCGGATAGCGGCGGGCGGCGCCCTCCTCGGTCAGGATGCGCAGGTGCTGATCGGGCGTGCGGCCGCGGGGGACGTCGTCCTCGGGATATTCGTAGCGCAGCTCGTCCAGCGAGAAGTCGAGGCCGCGCGCGATCCGCAGGCTTTCGCGCAGGGCATGGGGCCAGCGGGCGAACAGACGCGCCATCTCCTCGGGGCCCTTCAGATGCCGCTCGGCATTGGGGTTCAGGCGGAAGCCGGCCTGCGCCAGGGTGCATTTCTCGCGGATGCAGGTCATCACGTCCTGCAGCGGGCGGCGTTCGGGCAGGTGGTAGAGCACGTCGTTGGTGGCCACGATCCTGAGACCTCGCGCGCCCGCCACCCGGTCGAGCCGGGCGATGCGTTCATCGTCGTCGCCGCGGTAGTGATGGGCGGCGGCGACATGGGACATCTCGGGCAGCGCGCGGACAAGGCGCGGCAGATCGGCCGCGAAGGCGTCCAGATCCGCGCCCGGCACCGCGATCAGCGTGACGCCCGCTTGGTGCGCGGCGAGATCGGACAGCGCGATGTCGCAGCGCCCCTTCGCCTGCCAGGACCCGTCCAGCGCCTGCATCCGGCCCTTCGAGATCAGCGCGCAGAGATTGCCGTAGCCTTCGCGGTGGCGCGGATAGGCCAGGAACTCCGCCCCGCAGGCCAGGATCAGCCGCGTACCGATTAGCGGGCGCAGACCGACCACCTTCGCCTCGGCATGGATGCGGACGACGCCCGCCATGGAGTTGCGGTCGGCGATGCCGATCTTGTCGTAGCCGAGCTTCCAGGCGGTGGTGACCAGGTCCACCGCGTCCGAGGCGCCGTGCAGAAAGGAAAAGCACGAGGCAAGCCCCAGCTCGACGAAGGGCGCCGGCGGGTTGGGCGTGAAGACCTGGGCCGGATCCAGCGTCCGGCGGTCGGGGGTCAGCGGCTGGTCGGGCATGGGATCGGATCGGGAATGGGGGGCCGGCCCCCCATCCGGCGAAGCCGGACTCCCCCCGAAGTATTTCGGGCCAAAGGAAGACGGGGGGCGGGCGCCGGAAACCGCGCGTTAAGGTTAACGTGCCATCCGGGGCGCGCGGAACAGGCCGAAGGGCCGATGGCCGTGCCAGGGGAAGACGCCCCGCCTCCCGTGCCGCCAAGCTGATGCCGGGCGCGGGGCGTCGGAACCGGGCGTCTTCCGTCTCCCGCGACGCGGCTCCGGGACCGGTCCGGCAGATTGATCTCCGGGCGCGCCTCACTCTCCGCCGGAGGCTCCGGCAGGGGCCATGGGCGCAGGGCGTCAAACAGGGCGCTCATGCGAAGAGCCCGTGCAGGAACCAGTCGGGATCGCCGCCGCGCCCGTCGCCCGCCAGCCCCTCGCGGAACAGCCAGTAGCGGGCGCCGCCCTCGACCTCGACCTTGTAATAGTCGCGCAGCCGCGTGCCGGGCCGGTCGCGCCACCATTCGGGCGCGATGCGTTCGGGGCCCTGGTGGCGGCGGATGCGGTAGGGGCGCTTGCGCCAGCGGAAGCGGACGGGCGGCCCCTCGGGGACGGCATAGAGCACCTCGATCCGCTCGGGCGCGGGCAGCATCTTGACGGGACGCTCGCGCGCGGGCGCGACCAGCCCGCCGCCGCCCAGGCCCCCGGGCGCCAGACGGTCGGCGGCCAGAAGCTCGGGCCGGTCCATCGCGGGCACCCAGGCCTCGGCGCGTTCGGGGACGTGGCTTTCGCGCAGCTCGGCGGCCTGCACGGCGCGGGCCCCCAGCCGGGCCGAGAGCCGGTCGACCAGCGTCGCCAGTGCCACGTCGCTTTCGGTCGCCCCGTCGAGCCGGACCTGGCCCGCCTCCTGCGCCTCGACCCGCGTCGCCTCGAGCGCCAGCATGTCGAAGCCGAAGCCCGCGTCGAGCCCGTCGAAGCGCTTTTCCAGAAGGCGGCGCAGGTGGTCGGGATCGCGCGAGGCGCGCGCGGTCCCGGCGTCGAAGCGCGCGGTGGCGCCGTCGACGCGGAACAGCTCGAGCCGGAGCGTGCGCGCGCCCTGACCCGCGCGGGCCAGCTCGGCACACAGCGCGGCCAACGCCTCGGGCAGCATGGGCTGCGGATCCAGCACCGGCTCGGCCATGCGGCGGACGGTGCGGAAGCGGCGCGGCGGGGGCGGGCTGACCACCGGCTCCGGCAGGCGGCCCAGCGCCTGGTCGAGACGGCGCAGGGGCGTGGCGAGCATCTTGCCGTCGCGGCCGAAGCGCCGCTCCAGCGTGGCGCGGGGGATGGCCATCAGGTCGCCCACCCGCGTCAGCCCCAGCCGCCGCAGCACCAGAAGCGTCTCGCCATCCAGCCGCAGGGCGGCGGCGGGCAGCGGGGCCAGCCGCGCCTCCAGCGCCTCGGGCGGGCAGATCGCGGGGCTCTCGGCGTAGCGCGCGAAGGCCCAGGCCGCGCCATGGGTGGGGGCCACGGCCAGCCGCGCCGCCTGGCCCAGCCCGTCCAGCCGGGCGGTCATGTCGTCCAGCATCCCCGCCTCGCCGCCCCAGAGATGCGCCGAACCGGTGGTGTCCAGCACCAGCCCGTCGGCCCCGTCGGTGGCCGACCACGGGCACCAGCGCCGCGACCAGAGCGCGAGCTTCGCCAGGGCTGCCGCGTCGCCGGGCAGGTCGGCGGGCAGGACCTGCACGTCCGGACACAGCCCGCGGAAATCGGTGACCCGCGCGCCGGGCTGGGCCCCCGCCGCCAGCGCGGCCGGGTTGGCGGCGTGGATGACGGGACCGTGGCGCCCCTCGGCGGCCAGCACCAGGGGCGCGGCGTGATCGGGTCCGCTATCCGCCGCCTCCCACGGCGCGGGATCGGGGCGCGGCAGGCACGCCTGCACCCTCTCCCAGCGCGCCATCGGGAAGCGCGGCAACCAGATCGAGGCGATGCGCCGCGCGGTCATGGCTGGCCACCCATTCGCCGGGCTTGCCCTTGCGCGAGCGGAACAGCTCGGCCCGCCAGCGGGCGCGGCCGGGCGCGCGCGGGTCGAGGACATTGCCTCCCGAGGGCGCGGCGCTCACCCGCCAGCGTTCGGGCGCGACCGAAAGCTGCGCGCCCCCGTCGGGCCTGAGCAGCCACAGCCCGACGCCCGAACGGCGCGCGCGCAGCGCCAGCCGCTTGGTCGCGGTGAAGTCCAGCGCCTTGGGATCGCCCCAGATCTCGCCGATGACGGCGGACAACGCGTTGCATTCCAGCCCCTCCTCCATCGCCCAGAGCGCGTCCAGCGCACGGCCCACGGCCACCCGCAGCACGGGCCGGCCCAGCGAGGCGAGACCCCGGGCCGAGGGCAGCCCGGCCTCCTGCGCGGCGCGGGCGTCCTGCACCCACAGGACGGGCCGCCCGCGCGGCGCGGACTGGTCGATCTGCGCCAGCGCCAGCCCCGTCCCCGCCGCATCGCGCGAGGTCGAGAAGGCTTCGGTGACGGCGGCGGAATCGGTGTCCGGCATGGCACGGCAACCCGGGGAATCGCTTCAATGTTCCCCTAATGTTCTCGCTTTGTGTTCCGCTTGTCGAGTCCCTTCGCCGCCCGCGCCGCGCGGGCGGGGGGCTCAGCCGTCGAGGCAGGCGGCGATATCGCGGGCCAGGGTCTCGATCAGGCGGGGATAGAGCGCGGGCCCCGGTTCCAGCCGCGTGCCCAGCGGGTCGAGCGTGGCGCTGCGGGCCGGCGTGCCCTCGATCACGGTGCGCACCGGTGCGTCCGATTCGCCCGCCTCGTTGAAGACGCAGACCACCTCGCCCGATCGCGCGGCGGCGCGCAGCTCGGACAGGCGCGCGGCCCCGGCCTCGGTCGCATCGCTCGCCGCGATGGCCCCGGCGGAGGCCAGGTCGAAATGGTCCACGAAGGCGCGATAGGCATCATGGCGCAACAGGAACGCCCGGTCCGACACCGGCTCCAGCAGCGCCGCGGCGCGGGCGGCCGCGGCGTCGATCTCCAGCCGGCCCGCGGCGGCGTTCGCCGCATAGGTCGCGGCGTTCCCGGGATCGAGCGCGCCCAGCAGCGCGGCGATCGCGTCGAGCCAGAGCTTGCCGTTCTCGGGGTCGAGCCAGGCATGCGGGTCGAAATCGCCGTGATCGTGACCATGCGCCTCGGCATGGTCCTCGTGGTCCTCGTGGTCGTCGCCGTGATCGTCATGCGTTTCGGCGTGGTCATCGTGATCGTCGCCGTGGTGGCCATGCGCCTCGCCCTCCGCCAGCTGCGGAAGGATCGTGCCCGGCACGGACAGAAGCGGCAGCGACGCCCCCTCGCCCAGCGCGGAAACCGCCTCGGCCAGGCCCGGCGTCAGCTCCGGCCCGATCCAGATCACCGCATCCGCCCGCGACAGGGCCCGCGCCTGCGAGGGACGCAGCGCGAAATCATGAGGCGAGCCGCCGGGGGGCAGCACCTGTTCGGGTTCGCCCAGGCCCGACATCGCCTGCGCGACGAGCGATCGCACCGGGGCGATATCGGTCGCGACGAGAGGAATCTCCGCCCAAGCAGGCGTGGCGAGAGCGAGGAAGGGGAGCGCGCGCAGAATCATCATGGCGCCGGTTGATAGATGTGATGGTATAACATATCAACCACCCCATGACCCCGCTCGGCTTCCAGACCCATGACCATTCCGGCTGCATCGACGCGGCGCTCGCCGCAGCCGAAGCGCGCTGCGCCGCGGACGGGCTGCAGCTGACCGAAGGCCGCCGCCGCGTGCTCGAGATCCTGCTGCGCGAGCATCGCGCGCTGGGTGCCTACGAGATCCTCGAACAGCTGCGCGACGGCGACCGCCGCCCGCAGCCGCCCACGGCCTACCGCGCGCTGGATTTCCTGACCGCGCATGGCTTCGCCCACCGGATCGAGCGGCTGAATGCCTTCATCGCCTGCAACTGCCCGGACGAGCCGCATGCGCCCGTCTTCCTGATCTGCCGCGCTTGCGAGGCCGTGGCCGAGGCGCCCGCCGACGGCGCCGCGCTGGCCCCACTGGCCGCCGATGCCGGCTTCGCCGTCGAGCGCGCGGTGATGGAAGCCGAGGGGCTCTGCCCCGCCTGCCGGGACCCGCAGGCGTGAGCGCCCTCCTCTCGGTCCGCGGCCTGGCCGTCCGGCTGGGCGGGCGGCGCGTGCTGCATGACGTCGCGCTCGACATCGCGCCCGGCGAGATCGTCACCATCGTCGGGCCCAACGGATCGGGCAAATCCACCCTTCTGCGCGCGATGATCGGCGCCGTCCGGCCCGAGCGGGGCCGCGTGTCGCGGGCACGCGGGCTGCGCATCGGCTACGTGCCGCAGAAGCTCGATATCGACGCGACCCTGCCGATGACGGTGGGTCGGTTCCTGTCGCTGCCGCACCGCGCGCCCCCGGCCGAGACCGCCGCCGCCCTGGAGCGGACCGGCGCCGCGCCGCTGGCCGATCACCAGATGGCCGACCTGTCCGGCGGGCAGTTCCAGCGTGTTCTGCTGGCGCGGGCGCTCCTGGCCCGCCCCCAGATCCTGCTTCTCGACGAGGCGACCCGCGGGCTGGACCAGCCCGGCTCCGCCGCCTTCTACCGCCAGATCGAGGCGATCCGGGCCGAGACCGGCTGCGCCGTCGTCATGGTCAGCCACGAATTGCATGTCGTCATGGCCGCCTCCGACCGCGTCATCTGCCTCAATGGCCATGTCTGCTGCGAAGGCCATCCCGAACATGTCGCCTCGGCCCCGGAATACCGCGCGCTCTTCGGCACCGGCACGCAGGGCGCGCTGGCGCTCTACCGGCACGAGCATTCGCATGACCACCACCATCACGAGGCCGCCGAGTGATCTTCCTGGACGGCTTCGTGATCCGCGCGGCGCTGGCGGGCTTGGGCGTCGCGCTGGCGGCCGGGCCGCTGGGCTGCTTCGTGGTCTGGCGGCGGATGGCCTATTTCGGCGACGCCACCGCCCATGCCGCGATCCTGGGCGTGGCGCTGAGCCTCGGCTTCGGCATCTCGATCACCGCGGGCGCGCTGGTCGTCGCGCTGGCCATGGCGCTGGGCGTGACGCTTCTGACCGCGCGCGAGCGGGCCTCGGACACGGTGCTGGGCGTGCTGTCGCATTCCGCGCTGGCGCTGGGCCTCGTCGCGATCGCCTTCTTGCCGGGTGTGCGCATCGACCTGACGGCCTTCCTGTTCGGCGACATCCTGTCGGTGCAGGGCCTCGATCTCGTGCTGATCTGGGGCGGCGCGGCCGCGATCCTCGGGCTGCTGACCTGGCGCTGGAATGCGCTCCTGACCGCGACGCTGGGCGCCGATCTCGCCCGCGCGTCGGGCATCGACGCGCGCCGCGAGCAGCTCTGGCTCACGCTGGCGCTGGCCATCGCCGTGGCGGTGGCGATCAAGGTCGTGGGCGCGCTCCTGATTTCGGCGATGCTGCTCATCCCCGCCGCCGCCGCGCGTCCCTTCGCCGCCACGCCCGAGCGCATGGCCGCGCTGGCGATGGGGATCGGCGCCGCGGCGGCACTGGGCGGGCTCGGCCTGTCGGTCTGGCTCGACACCCCCGCGGGCCCCAGCATCGTCGCCGTCGCGGCGGCCGGCTTCGCGGGGTCGGCGGGAGCGCGGGCGGTGCGGGGCTAGCCCGCGAAGCGCGCCGCGCGCCACGGGCCCTCGCCCAGATTCACCTGGCTTCGAAATCGGGCTCAGGCAACCAAAGCAGCGCCTCGCGGCGCCCGCACCCGGCCTCGCGTCGGGTCGGCTGCGGCTTCCTCATGATTTGGCCGTCCAGCTCGCGGACGCCGAGGACCTCGTCGGACCCGCCCTGACCAATCGCGAGGCTTGAAATCTCGGGTTGCGCACAGGCCGACTCGAGGAACGGGATCAGTCCCGGCGCCTGCATCCGCGTCGGCGGGTCGTTGCGGCGGTGTATGTCGCGCAGGGACATGCCGCGGCTGCCGAGATAGACTGAGACACCCGCCGTCAGCCGCGTTCCGCTGTCGCCGAAACCCAGCTCGCCGAAAAGCGACATGTTTCCCGCCCCCGCGCCGAGCATATGCTCGACCCCGACCGCCGCGTCGGTGTTGTCGAAGGCCCGCGTCCCCGCGAATGAGATCTCCGTCATCGTCCCGAGATAGCGCGCGGCCGACAGCTCGATGGCCTCGAAATCCGCATCGATCCCGGCACCCGAGAGGTCGTCGCGGCCCAAGAAGCCGGAGAAGGTGAAATCGCCCAGGTAGTATTCGCCCTCGATCCCGTAACGGGTCGCGTCGATATCGCCGAAGATGCTGTCCGTCTCGATCGCATGGGCATAGACGCCGAGCAGATAGCGGGACGGATCTCGCGCGAAGAGATGCAGCGCGACGCCGGTCGAGGCGCCGAACCGGTCGGTGGCATTTTCCTGGTCGTCGACGAGCAGATCCACCTGCGCCCCGAAGCTATGGCCCAACGGCACCGCCACGCTGCCCAGCGCGAAGCCGCCTTCACCCGCGGCATCCTCCTCCGCGGCGGAAAACCCAAAGCTGAGCTTGGCGTTCGGGCTCTCGACCGCCGGCCCGGACTGGGCCCATGCCGGGGATACCAGCGGGACGAGCAGCGCCGCGACGAGCGCCGGCAGGAGTGTCTTCGGCATGATCAACCTCTTCCTCGAATTTGGGCCGCGCGGTCTAAGCGACGCGCGACCCCGGATCGCGAGCACCATCCGGCCGTCGGTAAGCCGCGACAATCCGAAGTTAACGAAAGGTTAAGCCTGTGGCCCGAGGGCCATGATCCGTGCATCCCAAAGAGGCCCCCCGCCCCATCCCGGCAGGCCCGTTGCGTCGCGCGGACCGCGCCGGCCACCGCCGATTGCCTTTGCGGTCCCCAGACACGAAAAAGGCCCCCGAAGGGGCCTGGATCTTGGTTGCGGGAGTAGGATTTGAACCTACGACCTTCAGGTTATGAGCCTGAATTGAGCTTATCTGCAGCCTCTTGATATCTCGAACAAAATCTTCAAAAGTCTCGCATATACAGAGACTTGTGAGGGACATTCGGCGCCATGGGACGTCAGTCAGGGACACAGAGTACGCGCAAGAATACGGACACAGCACGGACACAGAATTCGCGTGTCCGAATTTCTGACCGCTTTGCGAAGGCCGCCCCAGTGCCGGAGCGCGGCAACCAGGTAACTTATGACGATGCGCTGCGCGGCTTTGGGTTGCGTGTGACAGCGAAGGGTGTCCGCTCTTTCGTGTTGAACTATCGGGTGAAGGGACGGGAGCGGCGGATCACGATAGGTTCTTACCCCGCCTGGTCGGTTGCCGCGGCTCGCAAGCAAGCGGAAGAATATCGGCGCCGGATCAGCCTGGGCGACGATCCACTGGAAGAGCGCAAAGCTGCGCGGGACGCGGAGACGGTGAAAGACCTCTTTGCTCGATACGCAGCGGAACACCTGCCGACGAAAGCGCCACGCTCGGCAGCGGACGACCGTGCGATGTGGGCCAAGGACATTCTGCCCGCACTCGGACCGAGAAAGGTGACGGACCTCACTGCCGCTGATTGCGACAAACTGCACCGTATGATCAGCGTAGATCGTCCAACGCGGGCGAACCGCGTGATCGAGGTGTTGCGGAAGGCGTTGAACCTCGCGATCCGCTGGGGCTGGATCGAGCGCAATCCGGCGACAGGCGTGCGGCGTAATGCGGAGACAAAGCGGATGCGTTACCTCGACCGCGAGGAGATAGCGCGGCTGAACGCGGCGCTCAGCGAGCACCCGCAGCGCGCTTCGGCTGACGCGATCCAATTCCTGCTCCTGACCGGCTGCCGCCGCGGAGAGGCCTTGGGCGCGACGTGGGACCAGTTCGACTTGGAGCGGCGTGTCTGGACGAAGCCAAGCACGTTGACGAAACAGCGCCGCGTTCACCGCGTCCCCTATTCTAAGGCGGTTGCCACCATCTTGGAACGGAGGCGCGCCGAGGCTGGAGGAACGTTCATATTTTCCGGAAGCCTAGGCGCGCCTTTGGTCGACGTGAAACGGACCTGGGCGAGCGTCTGTAAGACGGCAGGGCTTAGCGGCGTTAGGATTCACGACCTGCGGCACACCTACGCGAGCCTGCTGGCCTCGTCGGGTGTCTCGCTCCCCGTCGTCGGAGCTCTGCTCGGCCACAGCCAGCCGCAGACAACCGCCCGGTACGCGCATCTGTATGACGATACCCTCCGCGCCGCGACTCAGTCGGTCGCAGATACCATCGGATGATGGCTCTTTCTGATGCCGTGAGATGCCACGAGATGAATCAGGCCAGATTTGTACTTGCGCGCGGCAGCTGGGCCCGCTTCAAATCTCGGTGCGGCGCAAGCCAGATATAAAGAGATAGCAGCGAGAGAGAGAAGCGGGCCTAGAAGAGATAGAGAGAGCGCGGGAGAAGCCCGGCACAAAGAGATGAAGCGTGAAGAGCCCGCGCAGAAAAGCCTGAATTGATGAGATGAGAATGCGCGCCGCACCCAATCAATTCGGGTGCTGCGAGACCGGACCAGAATGGCCGGACCTCTAGGCACCTCCTTCTGGAGGTTCCATCGTGACAACGACGAACATGGCAGAGCGGCTCTGCCCTAAACAAGCCGCCGACTACATTGGACTGAGCATTCGGACGCTTGCCCGGTATCGCATGGAGCGAGTCGGGCCGCCTTGGCTCAAGGTCGGTCGCTCCGTTCAGTATCGGCGCGCGAGCATCGATACCTGGCTTGAAAGCCAAGAGCAGAACCCCGTCAGAACGAAGTGATCCGCATCGGCCCGATGGGCCGATGCGGCGCGCTTGCGCGCCGCGCGGACCGTCGGGCGAGCGGAGGGGGGTTTTGTAGCACCCCCCTCTACAAATACATCAGATAGGAAACAGACCGATGGATATCCTCTATTCAGGGTTCGATGGCCTCGACCTCGCCCTCAAGTTCAACATCAGCGACGACTTCGCATCGTATCTCGAAGCTAGACAAAAAGGCGCGGAAGATGCGCGCCACGATGTCTGCGGAGAGTGGAGCGGTCAGGCGTTCAAGGTCGCGGCAACCGGGGGACAGGGCGGCTACGCGTTTCGCATTGATACCGGGCTGACTGGTGAAACCTGGTTTCTTAAGCGCCCCACCAAGCGCGATCCGTGGGGTGTTCGCGTCTCTGCGAAGTCGGCGGCTCTTCTCGCGCATGGCCTAAGCGGCTGGCAGCGAAAGATGGAAGCAACGGCGCTCGCGTTCGGTGCTGCGCCAGAACCCGGAACGGTCTCAATCGGCCGCGTCGACCTCGCCGTCGATTTCCTCGCACCAGACTTCATTCTTGATGATAATGCGTTCGTCATGCCGGCTCGCTCGAACCGGAAGTCTATCAAGGAAATTATGCAGACGAATGGCCGCTCCGGGCGTCTCACATCCGTTACCGTCGGCAAAATGCCGGGGAGGCAGGTCATCGTTTACGACAAGCGTGATGAGGTCTTCTCCAAGGGCAAGGTAGAGTGGCTTGCCGCCTGGAACGCCCGTCGGGCCGCGCTCGGCCAGCCGGCACTCGATCTAGCCAACCCCGCAGCGTCTCGCGTTTGGCGCGTCGAGGTCCGGGCCGGGAAACAGCACCTTAAGAAGCAATGGGGCGTGACCAGCTGGACCGACCTCGGGGTCGTTCTCCCGCATCTGGTAGCTGGCATGATGGAAAAGGTTCGGTACTGTGACCCCTCATCAGATAGCAACCGCGCCCGCTGGCCGATCCATCCCCTATGGGCAATGGCTACCCAAACGCTTACAGGGCTCGCTGCCGATCAACTGCCCTGCATATCAGCTGAGACAATCCGGACAGCGACAAAAGCCGAGAAAATTGACTTCCTCCTGAATCAGAGCCTGGGGGCACTTACCTCGATCGCCGCTCTAGAGGAAATTTCTCCGCTCGCGTTTGATGGCTATCTTGAAATCCTAAGTAAGCGTTTGGCCGTTGTGTCACGGCACCACCGCAAAGACGTCGCACGACGCTTGGCAGAAGCCACTGAGCGATACTCGGACCTTCTTGAGCCAACGCGACAGCCCTAACCGTCAAAAGCGGAAGGTCGGGAGTCGCCCAAGCCAGGTCGCCCCCGGCCCGAACGTGCCATTCGGCTAACTTGTCTGATGCTGCGGAGCGGCCCACCAAAGCCGACGTTCGCTGCAGTGGCAGAAATTGGATATCGTCGTACTGAAAAGTTGGAGGTTGCGGAGACACTCACCGCAACCTCCAACCTAGTGATTATTTTTCATTCTACATCTTAGTCAGCTCGTTGGTTGGCGTAAGCCTTCAGCATCGTTTGCGTGTACTCTGCGGTGCTTTCGGTGTGCCCACCCAACCCGGGCCAAGCAAAGGGCAACTCCCGCAGACAGAATGCTTTATCAACATTTATCCCGAGATGACCCGCAACTGCGAGTGCTGAGATGGGTTCCTTGTGCTCCGGCCAGAGGTCTTCATCAAAGGTTATGCATACATCGTTGTCATCATGAACAAAGATATCGGCAAACAAGGCGCCCAACCGCTCGCTCACATTCAAGGCATCCTCAACGAGAGCGCTTCGTATCAACAAGGTGACCTTTTCTGCATCGAGTTCCAGTTTCAGCCGTGTATCCAAAACATCGACCACAAGCTCAGGCCTCCCTTGCATCTCGTTGTCAGCAATTGGTTCCGGCTGGGCATCTTGTTCTCCAAGCCACCAAGGACTTTCGAAAACATCAAGCGGAGAGGCGTCGCAACGTGGGCAATGCCAAAGACTCTCGGCGATCTGTTCGCCAGTTATCGACGCTTCGCAATGCAAGCAGAACCACTTGTCTGACACAGCTCCGTAAATGGGGTGACGTACGAAACCGTCTTTGTCAGGCTTCGTAGAGCGTCTGGGCCAATCTGATGCTATGCCTGCACGAACCTGCTGCGCACGCTTGATCGCAATGTTGAGCACTTCTTGCTGAAACGCAGCTTCATAAACTGGAGCCTCGTGCCTAATCTGTTTTGCGATCTCTAGGCGAGGTTCCTCGTATGGAGCTTCGGGCACTTGAAGGTGCCAACCTGTCCCATGCAAATGAACGTCACCCATTGAAGTTGCGATAGTGTATTCGTGCCCATCAATGGTGCCGTGTTGAATGTCTGTCTCGAAGATAGAGTCTCCAATAAATGTTCCAGATCGAGGTCCACCAGCTTCATCGCCGGGCAACGCTTCGACGAGCAAGGTTTCTACGGCAGAGACATGCTCTTTTGTTGGCGTCCAACCCGCTCTGTGTGCCTTAGTAACGTCATGCCAGTGCGAAAAGCCCAGTATCTCGGCAACCGCATCACGCGCTTTGTGGAGGGGTATCTGTTGAGCTCGCGCGTAGCGCTTTGACAGTTCCTTCAGTTTCTTAAGGTAGTATGTCGGTTTCATGATCCATATCCGAACTGGATCCGAAAAGGTGCCCGCTGCTCATCGGACCCTGCCAACGGCATGGTATCCAAAAAAGAAAACGCGCATTGCATTGCTTCGCATGGCGGGCACACCGGCCTATGCGTCAGGCCGAGTAAACCATTGCCCGATCGACCGGAAAGGTCAAGCGGCCCGTACCAGACATTCGAGGGGCATTTCGCCGAGGTCAGCTTCGCCGTGACAGGCGATGCTAGGTGGTCGAACGGTCGCGCGAGCTGGAGCTACGCACCCTTGGCGCTGCATTCCATTTGGGCTTGCTTTTTGGCATACCGCATGTCGGAATTGGGCTGCGAATCTATTTGAGATTCTGGAGGCATCCCACCAATGGTGAGAAGCAAGGCCACTCTAGCGTCGCGCTAATTATTCTTGGGCTTGAGATTGTCTGGCAAATAATCGGTCAGGTCAGCGCCGTCAAAGTCCTTGAGAAACTCGAAGGAGCCAGCCCCCGCCAATGATGCGCGTATTCCGTCCTCGAAAACCCGACGACGCGCAATGAACGCGTCATCACCACCCTTTCGAGCATCACTCCAAAGAAGATCTGCGTGTGAAGGCTCTGAAGTCTTGCCCGCTCCTTCGTTCGCGAGTTTCGGCGTATCTACGACACACATTTGCCCGCAGTCGCCATAAGGAGCCAACCTCACCGAAGCGACCGGAAAGGTAAAGGCACCGACTACACCTCGCCAGGGATCGTTGGTGAGACCTACCGCAGATCGAAAGCCTGCTTGCGCGGCCTGCCGTAGCTCGTCAGGCGATGCGTACTTCGTTCTGTAGACAGAATGCCCATGGCCAGTTGTCGCATTCCGCAGATCACTCCCTTTTGGAGCCCACGACTGCTTCTTGCGCCCTTCTATCTTCGTCAGATCGAAGTGGCGCTTGGACTCCACGAAGAAGGTCAGATGCTCATCATCAGAGACGGGGCCATGACCGCCATCAAAGGGTTCGGTAAGCTCGCAAGCGCATTGTGGGTACGCTGCGACTAGTTCGGCGCCGGTTATCTCTTCGCGAGCGAACCGCTGTACATCCTTTGTAGGCATCGGGTTCAGGCCCGGAGATTAACGCCTGCTTTCGAGGCGGTCTGAAGGAGAACCGACACCGCGTCGCTGCCTCTCGGAGTATCCAGCACTCCACTGCCGACACTTCGACCATCGGACGTCATGACGTTGTAGACCATTCGACCGTCGTGGAGCATCTCTAGTGATGCACCACCGGCGTTCTTATGTGGTAGCAGATGCAGAAGAACTGAGCCGTCCCCAAGATCCTCGATGACTGGATCTTCCCCGATCGCGGCCTCCCAAGCCTCCGAGACTTGTGCAACCGCTCGACGCATCTCAACAGGTCGCCCTAGATCTCGAAGCTCCTTAAGCGCTTCGACAACATCGGATCTTTGAGAAGCTCCATCATAGGATGGCATGGATATGTGCCACCGAAGCGTTGGCTGCGCCATAGTATGACGCTCTTCGGGAAGGCTGTCCCATCTGGGATCAGTCGCGGCGGCACCTACCCCTCCAGGATAAAGTGCGACTGCCGCGCCCGTCACAGCCTTGAGCATCCAGGATCCGTGATCGCTCCTCTCGGACCCCAACAAGGTATCCGACGCACCACCTCCTGCCTCAGAAAAATTCTCCTGAGACGCACCACCAACGGTGTAGTTTCCTTCAAATAGAGGGACATGACCAACGTCGGTCTTATGGAGGGCGGCGGTAGTCATGATGTAGAGATGTATTTTTCGCGCCGGAGATTCAAGCTGTCGTTCATGTCCGCTGCCAAAGTATCGATGAGCTGAAGATGAAGCGCGCTATGAGCATGACCTAGAACCCTCCGAAGGCCGGCAACATTTAGGTCGTCCTGGATCCCCTGGCGCGCACCTAGCCTGATCGTGTTCACAAGCTGCATGGCCGGCCTAGGCGGGTTCACCTCTGGTGTACCAAACTGAACACCACGGTAGGCACGCTGATACAGAACACCCCATCCGGACAAGGAAGGTTCCTGAGCGCCCCAACTTATCTGTACCTCCCAGTGCCTAAATGGATCGATGGCTTGGTCATTCATGTGAGCAAAGGCCTGCTTGAACAGCGTGAGTTCTTTGTACTCATCCGGTCCGCCGTCGTAGACGAACACGTTCTGATATTCGAGCATCACCTCGTTGACGCTTACCACGAGGAGCGCTTGCTCCAGGGGCGGGGATAGAATGTCGAACAAGCGCTTTTCAAATCCCTCCCATCCGTCGCCGTAGGAGTCCGCAACATAGCCAAAGGCGAGAGGTCGCAGCCCGACCTCCTCCATCCGACGGAGAGATCCATCTCCCACAGGAGCCGTCTTCTGAAACACCAAGCCTTGTGCAGTGTCTGAGGAGGGAGGAGCAACGGGAGTGGCCCCTTCCGGTCCGATCCGCAGCTCGATCATCTGGCTGTCCTGGGCCGGCCTGATCGTGTCGAGACCAAGACTCTCCTGGCGCTCTTGGACCGATCGTTGAGCGTTGCGCAGGACCTTCTGGGGCAGTGGCTGCTCGAACGTGAGGATGGCCCGCGCTAAGGTGATCGCGTGGCTTTCAAAGGCAGGCCTCCAAGGCATAGCGGGTCCACGTCTACGTAAGGTTGGAGCGTTGAAGGTCGTATCGCATTGGACGTGCGGGCTTGCCAATGCGCTTTATTCGCCCGCGCGCTAAGAAATCATGAACCGCTCTCCCCTCTGGACGAACCCTGATCATCGCCTGTCCGATTCGCCAGCATGAGTTCCTTCCACGACTGGCGGAGGTCGAGTGCACTCACACACCTAGGTTCCACAGGCCGATGCCCCTGCGGCCAGAGCAGACGTTCGTGACGGGTGCAGCGAATGTCTGGTTTCCGCCCAAAAGGCGCCGCTTTGAGTCGCCCTGCTCAGCGATCAGGTGCTCTTTCGCCTGCAAGGGTTGGGCACGCCGTGGCGCCTTCGGCAAGGCACAAATCCCGGACACAGCACGGACACGGTTTCGCAAGCCCAAGCGCCGCCCCGGAGGGCGCCGCTTAAGCATCTGATAAAGCGGTGATATTTGGTTGCGGGAGTAGGATTTGAACCTACGACCTTCAGGTTATGAGCCTGACGAGCTACCGGACTGCTCCATCCCGCGCCAATTCGTCATCGTTCGAGAGATACTTCGATGGGCTTTCTAGGTTTGGCGATGACCTACTCTCCCACGACTTCAGTCGCAGTACCATCGGCGCTACAGCACTTAACGGCCGGGTTCGGGATGGGACCGGGTGTTTTGCTTGCGCTATGATCACCAAACCGAAAAAACCCATCGAATTTCCAAGCCAAGGCTAACCTTGGTGTATGCTTTCGATCCTTGGAAGCATGGCTTCTACTGGATCAAATCAAGCCTATCGGACAATTAGTACCGGTCAACTGAACGCATTGCTGCGCTTACATCTCCGGCCTATCGACGTGGTGGTCTACCACGGTCCTCAGGGATACCTTGTTTTGAGGGGGGCTTCCCGCTTAGATGCCTTCAGCGGTTATCCTGTCCGATCATAGCTACCCAGCACTGCCATTGGCATGACAACTGGTCCACCAGTGGATCGTTCACCCCGGTCCTCTCGTACTAGGGGCAACTCCTCTCAAGTATCCTACACCCACGGAAGATAGGGACCGAACTGTCTCACGACGTTCTAAACCCAGCTCACGTACCTCTTTAAACGGCGAACAGCCGTACCCTTGGGACCTGCTCCAGCCCCAGGATGAGATGAGCCGACATCGAGGTGCCAAACGATGCCGTCGATATGGACTCTTGGGCATCATCAGCCTGTTATCCCCGGCGTACCTTTTATCCGTTGAGCGATGGCCCTCCCACTTGGGACCACCGGATCACTATGGCCGTCTTTCGACTCTGCTCGACTTGTCAGTCTCGCAGTCAGGCTGGCTTCTGCCATTGCACTCAACGAGCGATGTCCGACCGCTCTGAGCCAACCTTCGCGCGCCTCCGTTACTCTTTAGGAGGCGACCGCCCCAGTCAAACTACCCGCCACAGAGGGTCCCGGATCCGGATAACGGACCGCGGTTAGATATCAAGCGAAGCAAGGGTGGTATCTCAAGGGAGACTCCACCGAAACTGGCGTTCCGGCTTCAAAGTCTACCACCTATCCTGCACATGCTTGGCCTGATACCAGTCTGAAGCTGTAGTAAAGGTGCACGGGGTCTTTCCGTCTAACCGCGGGTAGCCTGCATCTTGACAGGCAATTCAATTTCGCTGAGTCGATGTTGGAGACAGCGGGGAAGTCGTTACGCCATTCGTGCAGGTCGGAACTTACCCGACAAGGAATTTCGCTACCTTAGGACCGTTATAGTTACGGCCGCCGTTTACCTGGGCTTCAATTCGGAGCTTGCACTCCTCCTTTTAACCTTCAGGCACCGGGCAGGCGTCAGACCCTATACGTCGTCTTGCGACTTCGCAGAGCCCTGTGTTTTTAGTAAACAGTCGCCACCCCCTGGTTTGT